>CAZMQY010000168.1:0-7974 GCA_964568335.1 uncultured Clostridium sp. | reverse complement strand
TTTTTGTTCTAGAAAAGCCTTCTCTTCTCAGTGGTATTGACACCGCTGCTCCTTCAGGAAAATTCTGAAGTCCTATACCCATTGCAAGTGCGGCTGCTCCGGCTAAAGAAGCTGCTGGAAAATTAGCTGCTGCAGCTCCAAAAGCAACCCCCACCGCTAAGCCTTCTGGTATATTATGAAGAGTTATGGCTAGAACAAGCAGTACGCTTCTCTGCCAGCTAGTTTTTACCCCCTCTGCCTCTTCGATTGGTGCTCCTATATGAAGGTGAGGCAGCAATGCATCCACTAGCCATAGAAATGCTCCACCCGCTAGAAATCCGATAACTGCAGGCATCCAGGCTACCATGTTTGCTTCCTCAGCCATTTCTATAGCTGGGGCAAGTAGAGACCAAAAGCTTGCAGCTATCATAACCCCTGCTGCAAAGCCTAACATTCCGTTTAATACATTTTTATTTATACTTTTAAAAAGGAAAACTAACGCTGAGCCCAACGCTGTCACAAACCAAGTGAATAATGTTGCTAAAAGTGCTTGAAACACTGGATCTAAATTTGTAAACCACTCCACTTCTACATCCTCCTGTCTTTATTGCTTCATTCCATCATATCATTCTATTTCCTTTATATGAGAAATATCACCTTCTACTGCTATCTCATGACTTCCATCTTCTATTTCTATAATAGTCAAGCTAGTATCATATATAAAAGGTGGATCCCAGAGCCTATGCATAGGAAGATTCTTAAAATAGGAGTGTATTGTTTTTAGTACCACTCCATGGGTAACTATAAGTACATTTCCTGAAGGATTTTCTGATATTATTTTTTCAAGCGCCTTAATAACTCTTTCTCTAACCTGATAAAAATCTTCTCCTGATTTTGCCTTGTATAGATGAGGTTTTTCCCAGAAGTGACTGCTGAACTCTGGATATATTGCGTTTGCCTCCTCTTGATTTTTACCTTCAAATTCTCCTAAATGTATTTCTCTTAGATTGTCCTCATAAACTACTTCTAATTCTCTTTCACCTAAAATAAGCTCTGTAGTATGTCTTGTTCTATCTAACGGACTGCAATAAACCCTATTAAATTGAACATCCTTTAAGGACTCTCCAAGCGCTTTGGCATTCGCTATACCTCTTTCAGTAAGATTTGAATTCTTCCAGCCCTGCATGCGTTTTTGAATATTCCATTCTGTTTCACCATGTCTAGTTATATATAGTTTAAGCATATCTTTTCTCCTTTCAGTAGTTATACCTAGTAGTTTAGCTTACATATTTCTCTCACAAACTACTCGTTAAAGTACATTTAGAGCTTTAGCCTCCATGTAACAATTAATATTATTTGATAATATAAGGTAATATATATATAATAACATATGGGTAAAAAATATTTCCATATATTTTTAGAGTTTGAGGAGGTTAAAGAGCTACATATGAATATAATGAATACAATTTTAACTAGAAGAAGCGTAAGAAGATATACTGAGCAGGATGTTTCTAAAGAAACGGTTAGTGATCTTCTAATGGCTGCAATGCAGGCTCCATCTGCACACAATAAACAACCTTGGCACTTTGTTGTTATAAGAAACAGAGAAACTATGAATAAGATAATGGAGTTTCATCAGTATTCTAAAATGTTAAAGGGTGCACCTGTAGTTATTGCAGTTTGTGCAGACGTAAAAAATTATGACTTCATAGAGTACTGGCCACAAGACTGCGCAGCAGCAACTGAAAATATTCTTCTAGCAGCTCATGGCTTAGGACTTGGAGCTACCTGGATGGGAGTTTATCCCGCTGAAGATTACCCCAAAAAAGTTGCAGAGCTAATAAATACTCCTGAAGGAATTGTTCCTTTCTGTCTAATTGCACTTGGCTATCCTTCAGAGGAAAGAATACCTGCAAGCAGGTTTGATGAAACAAGAATACACTTTGAGCAGTGGTAGTAACATCCGGCTATACATCCTAGTGATGTATGGTCGATTTTTTTTGCATATTTTTTAAATTTTCGTCAGCTAAATTGTGGCAAATTCTTCAAATCTTACTTGGAATGTTTAGTTACAAAAAGAAAATACTATTATTAAAATAGGTTGGAGGGATTTAAATGAAAAATAAAATTACTCTACTTTTAGCTCTAGCAATTATTTTAGGATTTTTCAGTTCCTGCAAAACCAATGAGGCTCCTAAACTATCTAAAGAGCCTTCTCAACCTGTTAAGCAAATTGGTAAAACAGATAGCACCACTAATCCTATATATTCCTTACCTGAGGCGCCACCAGCTGAAGCCCCACCTTCACCAGTTCCGACTCCTCCGCCAGCGCCTTCTCTTACACCAACGCCATCTCCTAAACCAGCGGAACCTAACAAAAAGCCTGCTGCACCAATACCAATAGGCAGCTATCAAACACCCTTATTGAATAGAGATAAGGAAAGAGTTGATAATATCAGACTTGCAATAAAAAAAATAAATGGTTATAAGCTAAAATCCGGAGAAATTTTTTCCTTTAATAATGTTGTTGGAAAAAGAGACGCTGGAAATGGCTATAAGGTAGCTCCGGTGATAGTAAATGGAGAATTCGATGAAGATATGGGAGGTGGGGTTTGCCAGTTAAGCAGCACTATTTTAAATGCTGCTGACAGAGCAGGTATGCAAATATTAGAAAGACATTCACACAGTCGTGAGGTAAAGTATGTCCCAAAAGGTAAAGATGCTGCAGTAAATTATGGCCACCTAGATTTAAAGTTTAAAAATACTACAAATTATACAGTTGAGTTAAAGGCCAACCTTCAGGATAATAAGGTGAAGGTCTATATATATAAAGCAAAATAAAAAATAAGCTTAGGTTTTAACTTTAAAAACTTAAGCTTATTTTTTATTTTCTGCAACTTAGTTATAGTCTATTGCAACTTGGTTATATAGTTATTTACTTAGTAAATGCTACGGTTTATAGTGTTATTAACAGGCCAGACTTTCTGTAAGGGAGGGTTTTAATTGAAAATTACTATAGATGAATCGCCTAATAATATTGAAACAGAAATTATAATAAAATGCAAAACCGTTAGCGAAGAGCTTCAAAGGCTTATATTAATGCTTAAAAGTTCTAAGGAAAAAATTCTTGGGGTCATAAATGGAACAACTCACCTTATAGAACCAAAGGATATTTTTTATTTTGAAAGCGTAGATAAAAAAACTTTTATATACACTCAAGCTCAGGTGCTGGAAACCCCTCTTAGGCTATATGAACTGGAGGAGAAGCTTGATAAGCTGGACTTCTTTAGAGCCAGTAAATCTACAATAATAAATATTTCTAAGATTAAAAAACTGTCACCAAAGTTTAATGGTCGTCTAGAGGCACTACTTGAGAATAATGAAAAACTCATTATTTCCCGGCAATACGTGCCCGTTATAAAAGAAATCTTAGATTTATAAGGGAGGAATCACATTGAAAAAATTAATAGAGATAACTACTCAGTTTAAATTTGTCTGGAGCGTATTCTTTACTGCAGCAATTATGATATACACCACAGCAAGCATGCTTATTGGAAATAAGTCTATGGAACTTATGGTTGTATGGCAGCTTATAGGCTTAACAATGATTTTTACGTTGTATCATTATCTCTTCTTTGGTGAATTGATCTTAAACTCTATAGGCATAAGGCTTAAGCTTCTAATACATTCAATATTATGCTATGTGACACTGCTTATAGCATCTGACTTGTTTAACTGGCTTGATATTTCAAGGCTAAAGGTCTTATTAATATTTACAGGTATCTATATATTTTCATACCTAGCTTGCGTAAATTCATTTTATATTTATTACAAAGCAACAGGAGAGGAATTAAATAATAGGCTTACAGCATATAAACAAAAAAGAAACAATAAATAGATTGGGGGGCTGAAAATGAGCATTATTGATATAAAAAATCTAACTAAAACCTATGGTAAGAACCGTGGCATAGAAAGTGTGAATTTAAAGATAAATAAACGCGAAATCTTTGGCTTTATTGGCCCAAATGGTGCAGGGAAATCAACAACTATAAAGGTGCTTTTAAATCTAATCTTTCCTACCTCGGGCCATGCAAATATTTTTGGTCTGGACTGCACTGTTGATACTATCAAAATCAAGGAAGATCTAGGCTATGTTCCAAGCGAGGTACGCTACTACGACAATATGAAGGTCAAGGAGCTTATAGAGTACGCAAAGTCCTTTAGAAATAATATAGACCATGAATATGTACAAGAGTTATGCAAGCTGTTTGAAGTTGAACTAGAAAAAAATATATCCGAGCTGTCTCTTGGAAACAAGAAAAAAGTTGCGATTGTTCAAGCTATTCTTCACAAACCAAAGCTGCTTATATTAGATGAGCCTACTAATGGCTTAGACCCACTTATTCAGCAGAAGCTTTTTAATACCTTGCTAAAGCTTAAGGAAGAAGGTACAACAATCTTCTTATCAAGCCACAATTTAACTGAGGTTGAAGAGTTCTGTGACAGGGTAGCAATAATAAAGGAAGGAAGAATTATTGATGTTAAAAACATTTCCGCCTTCGCTCATAAAAAAGTCAAAAGAGTTACCTTAAGCACCTCTGCGTCTGTTAAAGATGAACTTTCAGCTGCAGGCTGTGAGAATTTTGAGCAGATTGGAGAGAGCATTTCTTTTAACTATAACGGAGATATAAACAAGCTTCTATTAATACTAACTAAATACAAACTTAAAGACCTGATAATAGAGGAAAAGAAATTGTCTGAGGTTTTCATGAGTTACTATGACTCAGAGAAGGAGCAAGTCCAGGCTGCCCCATGATGAGGACTAAAAGAAGGTTGAAGTCCTAAATGGACTTCAACGAGCAATCAGCGAGCGGAGCGAGTAATCTTTGATTGCTCAGTGTTCCGACAAAAGGAGGAAAAATAAATGAATATATTTAAAATGGAATTTAGAAAAGCGTTTAAGCCCTTGTCTATATGGACCATTATCTGTGTTTTATTAACCCTGCTCTTCATGTCCATGTTTCCTTCTATGAAGGATAGTGGAATGCAGGAGATAGTTGATACAAAGATGAGCGCTATGCCAGAGGCAATACTTGAGGCGTTTAATTTAAAAGACTTACCTGATTTTACAAGGCTTAATCAATATTTCGCTTATGTTTTCCAATACATCGTTATGGCAGGCTGCATCTATGCCGGAATGTTAGGCGCTAAATCATTAATTAAAGAAGAAAGTGAAGGAACTATAGAATTTCTTTATGCTCAACCAGCAAGCAGAACTAAAATAGTTACCATGAAGCTTTTATCTTCCTTGGCTACTTTTTATGTGTTTGCAATGGCTATGGCTGTTGCATCAATATTAATTTCCTTAGCGGTAAAGCCATCAGACTTAAAAGTAATTGATTTGTTTATGGATATGAAGCTGCTTTTCTCGGGTTTCTTTTTAGTAGGAATTGTATTTATGTCCATTGGTTTTTTAGTTTCTGTTTTAATTCCTCATTTAAGACTTGCAATGCCCGTATCCATTGGAATTTTCTTTGTAACTTATCTCTTAGGAATCTTTTCTGGTATGATAGATTCACTTGAATTTTTAAAGTATCTTTCGCCCTTCCATTATGCAGTACCATCAGAGGTAATAAAGAATGGATTTCATACTGTCAATATTGTATTAGCTTTTGCAATAAGTATAGTCTCAATTATAGGAACCTATATCATATATAGAAAAAAAGACTTCAAATTATAAAAAAGTGCCACCCACCTGGCAAGTTGATATTGAAATTAAACTTGCCAGGTGGGTGCCACTATCCTACTTTTCCATAAAAACTTCCACTTTTCACAGACGCTGTATTGATAATTAGAAGCATCACTCCACCTGCAAAAGGCATGATATATGCCGGAATCATATTTATAAGCATTCCAGAAGTTAATAATGCCACAGGCAGTAAGGCTTTTGCCATGCTTATTGAGATGCTCCATACCCTTCCTCTGTACTCCTCTTGAATAACCTTCTGCATTAAATATGCAATTGGGATATCTATAAAAGCGATTAATATACCAAAACAAATCATAATTAAACAGTAGTAAATTACATAAAAAATTTCAATAAAACTTATGCTTGTAAAAAGTATTGGTAGACCTAGCATTATAATACAAATTGATAAAGCAGTACTAATTTTCTTAAAGATTAAGAAATATGATGAGGAATCGCTTATTTTTTTAATTAGTAAGGCCCCTATAATCATTCCTACTGGAAATGCTCCCTGGATCATGCCAAACTTTGCGGAGTCTAATTTAAGAACATTGTTTATTATATAGGGCATCGGTACTGTAACTGAAAATCCAAGGAAAAAGTTTAGAGCAACTAAGGTAATTATTAAGCTTTTAATACTATTTTGCTTGCCTAAATATGCAAAACCTTCTTTTATATCTTTAATAAAATTCACCGTTGCCTTTGACTCAGTTTTAATTTCTTCGCTGCAGTTAAAGCGAAAATCTATGAAAGCCTCACTTATAGCTGATATTATAAAGGATATTCCATTGAACAAAACAAAGGTTCTTATATCTAACACTGCAAATATTACTCCTCCTAGCATTGGACCTAAAATTGAAGAAACTGAATCAATTATTTTACTTATCGAATTAATGTTAAGCAGCAGTTTTTCTGAAACTATATTAGGTTTAGCTGCCTCAAATGCTACAGTGAAGAAAATAGTAAAAACCGTAAGTAAAAAGGTTGTTGCATAAATTAGGGTGAGATTAAGACCATAAACCGCACTCAACAAATAAGCTGCAACTAGTAATAATCCACTTAAAAAATCCATAGATACAACAAGTTTTTTCTTATCAAGTTTATCTGCCACAACTCCTGCAATGGGATTCAAAATCACCATTGGCAGCGTTCCTAAAATAAGCGAAACTGCAAAGCTTAATGCCGAGCCCGTTAATTCCAGCACATACAGCCCTAAGGCAAATGTGTAGATGGCTGAGCCAAAAACAGATACTGTCTTTCCTGCTGTAAACAGTAGAATATTTTTAAACTCCTTATAATTCTTTTCTTCCTTTATAGCTGCTTGCATAGATCTCATATAAATACCTCCATTAATTTTCTTTAATTTAATTTTAAGCCATAGGCTTAACACCACATCAATAGAGATATTTATAAAATTCTCAGTAAAAAACAATAAAAGATAGGGTTAACCCTACCTTTTGCCAAAGAAAGAATATCCATATACTTTTTCGCTTTCCACAAAGAAGTTTTCATATCTTCCGCCCTTATCCATATAGTCAGATACTCGTTCCTCAATAACTTTATACTTTAGCTTAGCTATATCCTCTTTTATATTTTTTAGAGTGAAATTCTTTCTGTATTTTCTTTCTATTAGACTGTTGCTGCTAAAGTTTTTAAACACAATATATGAGCCTAATAAATATGCCTCCTCTTTAATATATGGGTCAACTAAGCTTAGCAGAAATTCCTCGTGTTCAAAGCTGTAATTACTTGTTCCAGACATATCAAAAACGAAATCCACTGATTTTTTCTTTATAGGAACCTTTAAAAAGTCAGAACACACAAACATAATATTTTTACTGCATTCAATTCTTTCAAATAAGCTTTTCAAAAATTTATGCCTTTCAAAATTATGGTCTACAGCTATATACAAGCAATCTTCTGGAAGCTGACTGTATATATTTCTAAGAAAGAAGCCAATACCACTTCCTAATTCCAACAGTATCTTATCCTTAAAGCTGCAGTTGAAAATTTTTCTGCTCCCCCACTCCAGCCCTTTGTACAAATTGCTTAAGTATGATGTATCAGTTAAATTTATATAATCTGTAATATATCTAACATCAGAATTGCTAATAGCTGCTTCAAAGGCAGTTCCAACCTTTAATATTCCTTCATCAATATCATATTCTTCCCCGCAGCGGCATTTTAACTTGCCACTTACAACCTGGTTGTTGTATATGCTGCCGTTTGTAAGAACTAGGTTTTCCTCA
>CAZMQY010000167.1:6688-7994 GCA_964568335.1 uncultured Clostridium sp. | reverse complement strand
TGCGGGGCATCCTAACTGTACATTATGCTTATACTATACATGAACCTCCGTCTTAAACCATGCCAATATATCATGGAATCTTTCCTCTGTCATACCATGTCCACCGTTGTAATGTATATGGTGCAAAGATTGCTTGCAATTTAGTTTTTCATATACAGCAGAAACTTTTTCAACGATAAATTCAGCGTCTCGAGAGTATTTATCATCTTGTGCTGAAACTATAAATAGTTTGCGTGGGGCTATACAACTTATTACTGTATCTATATCATAATTTTTTGTAAAGCCTGGTATAACGCTCGCCATTTCGATTCCTACACTGTGACTCTCCCTGTTTTTATATGTGCAAGCACTTCCACTGGCACACGAGAAGCTAACCCTTGTATCCAATGCTGAATGGAACATAACTGTATTACCACCATAAGAATGTCCAAATGCTCCAATTCGATTGCTATCAACAACGTCTAATCCCCTCAAAAGAGAAACTCCAAGCATAGCGTCAAATAGAACTTTCCTCATGAGGTTTTCGCCACGCAGAAGTCTATAACACATTTCGTTAAGATGGTTATAAAAATCCCCGTCATTTGGAAGAGGCTTTGTACCGTTTGCATTTGGACGCCTTTCTTCAAAACAAATGGAATCGGGGCTTAACACAACAAATCCTAGTTTAGCTAAAGCGGGACCAAAAGCTTGCAAAGGATTGCCATCTATGCCGCAGACCTCACTTTTTCCAAGATGACGTTCGCTGTTGTGTTGATGATGAATGATTACCGCAGGATGTTTTCCGCTTTGATTAGGTATCAACAAATATGCCGGAATAACATCATTCTCATTTGAATCATATTCGATTTTAATTTGCGTATATTCGTTATATTCTTTACGGTTAATTTCCCTAAATGTGACTTTTTCAGGAACATCCAAAACACCGATGTATAAAGAGATATTTTTTCGAAGTTCTTCAATATTCATTTTTGCCAACACCGCCTAATATAAATAATCTCCAGTTCGCCTTAAATTACAATTATTCACTAATTACCAATTAATCAAAACTTCCAAAAATAAATTATTCTCGGACCTTTTGATACCCTATCACCAGTCCTTGGTACTTTTATTATCTTAGTAGGCTCTACATTTAAAGTCCATTCTGCAATAATTTTTTCATCAATCATATGATGTTCAGGATAATTTGCATTGTCCTTTGGGCAGTCCCACATATAAGGAAAACTTAATATTGCCATTCTAGAAGCTCTCATAACCTCTTTAAATGCTTCTTTTTGTTTTCCAGCCAAATGCTCCCATACTTGCAGTG
>CAZMQY010000167.1:0-6678 GCA_964568335.1 uncultured Clostridium sp. | reverse complement strand
CCTTATCCTTTATTGGCCATGGTATTACTGTAGCATCATGTTCATACTCTTTTGCAACATACTTTTCTGGTCTGCCCCATGCATCATTCTCAGGCTTAACCATAATATCGCAATTTTTTACGATAGTTTGAAAAGATGGTCCTAATTCTAAAACTTTTTTTATATCTTCATTTTCCTCAATAATACCTATAACTTCGCTAAAGTAAGCCCATCTCCCCTCGTAATATTTACCAAGAGAACTGTTTAATAACTCTTGAAAATCCGAATAATTTATTAGCTCCATAAAGTACCCCCATCAATTTACTTTATAACGTTTCTAATCCCCGACACCTCTGAACTGGACCCACAGAGCCCTTCTTCGTAGGTGGTGCTTGCACCCAGTAAAGAGGTGTGCAACGCGTACGGAGATATTTTGTTAGCAGAAGGTCTCCGCATCGTATGTGAAACTTCACTATTAAAAAACAAGCTATAACCGCCGTTTTGTTTTTACCTGTTCATCAATCCACTTATATACATTGTTCATTTCGCCTACATAATCATCATTGATTTCAAAAAACTTGGCATTATTATTCGTGCAAAGTTCTTTCATTTGTGTATGAAGTTTAATAAAATTGTCTGGATTGATATAATCATCAAAGTCTTTTTGTTCTATCTCACTTATATGTCCAATAATCCCTGAAGCAAAATGTTTTTTAAGATAATTCTTTGAAAATCCTATATATAAAGCAATAATCTGTTCTAAATACTCAGGTTCAAAGTCACTAATATATTCTGGTGGAATATAGCAGCCTTCGATTATGATGTGTTGTCCATTTTCAATATTAGTCTTTATAATACCTTTCACAATTGGCCATAACTTGCCTGTAAGCTCATCATCACTATCAGTTGCAGAAAAATCACAATATTTATTTCCACGAATTAACCCCATTTTTACATGGTCTATCGACAAGTATGGTATCTTATACTTCTCAAGTAATCTCTGAGCCATCACTGTTTTTCCGGTACAACTTACTCCACCAATTAAAATAACCATAATTCTCTCCTTATCATTACAAAATACTCTTATATCACTCTTTCAAGCAAATATGTATTGAAAAATTATAAAACTATAAGCTTGCACTTTGTTACCAAGACTTTCCACTAACGTTTTGAATTTCCGACACCGAGACACTTAGCCTGACTTGGCTTAGTGTAGCAGGTATAGCTTGGCTATCATTTCAAGCCAAGCTGAACGGAAATTTTTTGTTAGTGGACATTTCTATTTTGTTCTTTTACTAATTCTTGAATTTTCTCAATCACCATATCGGGCTTATCCCAATGAATATAGTGTCCAGCCCCGCTTATGGTTTCTTGCCTGCTATAATTTGACCAAGCTTTCAGATCACATTGGGTTTCATTCCAATTAGAATCACTTTTACTACTCAAAATAACTAATGGTATATTCCCGAGGTTTCCATTATCTATTACTTTTTTTGCATTTTCATTTATATTTCTGATTTCATTTCTATTAGTTTTGTTTCCTAAATTTCTATAAAACATCATTTTATCAATTTCACTTAATTCATCAGGAAGCATTTTGTGCCTTTTACTTTCACCAGCCATAGGTGTCAATATCCCTAAACTTCCTAATGCACGGACTAAGCCACATTCTCTTACCCCTTCTAACAAATAGCTTAACAGTATGGCTGAGGACTCATGGTAATTAGCATAATATATTGGATTTCCTCCATCTAATAGAATAACTCCAGATACTTCTTCTGGAAATAATTGAGCATAGCGTATTACTTCTAGAGAAGATAGTGAATGTCCTACCAAAATATACGGTGGTTTTTCACCAGACTTATCTAATAGTTTATGTAAATCATTAACCTGCTCATCCACAGTTCTCGGTATGGATGTTGGTTCACTAAAGCCATATCCAGCTCTATCATATGTAACCGTTCTTACAGATTTACTTAATTCTTTCTGAATATAATAGTAATCTGTATAAGCATATGGAGTACCTGATCCAACAGTAAAAACTACTGTTAGCGTACCATTTCCTTCTCCATAAATGTGCATCTTGTGATTAATTACATCAACAAGTTTTCCTGGGTAGTTGAGCTCCTTTTCCTCATAATAAATCATAATATGTTGCCATAGAGCACCTAGAGATAAAAATACCAAAAATATTGTTAAGAATTTAAATAATCTCTTCTTAAATAACTTTCTAAAACTTAAAAGTAATTGCATTCTAAATCTCCCAATTATTTTTTATTAACTATCGTCAATGTCCTCTAACGTCTCGCACTGAAGACGTGTCTCAGCATTACAGGAACTTAGAAAAGCTTACATAGCTCTTATGTTAGCTTTTCTAAGTTCCGGCTCGGTTAGCTGAGGCATGTGCTTTGGTTTCTTCGGAGGCTTTCTCAATTACAGTCAAAGCGAACTTGAGTGTTTTGTTAGATATAGTTTTAGCCTCTACACTTTAAGCTGAGTCTTCTTTTTTAACTATAAATTTAATTCGCATAAAAAGAAAATGCGTAATAAGTGCATTTTTAATTACTTATTTGTTATTCAGACCTCACCTACGAAACTTCTGGTATAAAGAGTGATCTTAATATTATCATTTACTTTGTAATTATCAAATAGGTTTGAAAGTTCATCAATATATTTTATATCTGTTAATTTATCAAATGTAGATAAAGCTCGTCCGATAAAGGTATCTTTGGTATATGAAGATGTTTCTTGAAAAATCTTATATTCAAAGTTATTGTTTTTAAAAAAAGGTGAAACCAATTCAGGTTTTTCTTCTTTTCCGCCACTTAATCCATCAAAATTTATTTCAAAATTTTTATTCCTATTTATTGGTCTGCTTATCCAGACTAAAATAACCTTTCCATTTGGTCTTAATATCCTTTGGCACTCCTTTTTAAATTGTTCCATGTCAAACCAATGAAAAGCAGTTCCAACTGTTATGAAATCTACACTTGAATTTTGTAAAGTCGTATTTTCTGCTGTTCCTTTTATAGATATAAAATTTGAAAACCTTGACAAGTCCTTTTCTGCAACTCTTCTCATATCATCATTCGGTTCAACGGAATAGACTCGACTACCTTTTAATAATAGTTGATTACTCAATTTCCCTGTACCTGAACCAACATCAGCAATAAACGAATTATCGGTTATGCCAACCTTTTCGTACAGATAATCTATAAATTCTTTTGGATATTCTGTACGATATTTTGAATATTTTTCAGCATTAGATGTATATTTTTCTATATCCATGATACTTCCCCCAAAAATCAATAATAAAACATTTTTAATTTGCAATATATTTAACTAATACTTACTAAATTTTATCAAATACTTCACTTAAAAATTTATGTGTTTCTTCATGGCATAAAACCTCCATTAATTCGTCTTTACTAACGAACTTAACTATATCAATTTCTTCATCCTGTGGCTTTAATTCTTCCCTGTTACCCAAATATTCCACATAAAACATAACTGTTTCTTGACTGTCATACTTATGCACTTTAGGGAAAGAAAAACATATTTTTACCTCGAATCTATTAATAATTCTATAGTTAGCAGAGCCTGTCTCCTCTTTTAATTCTCGTAAAACTGCTGACTCTAAATCCCCGTCCAGTTCTTCTACTCCGCCTTTTGGAAAGTCCCAATGTCCAACTATATATTCATTATTGTTGGAACTTCTAACTTTATGAATTAATAAGTATTCATTGTTTTGAAATACAACTGCACCAACTGCTTTTCTTATTTTCATTAGCATTCCCCCTTGAAATGTTCACATTTTTCTACAATTGCGTCTCTAAAAAATAAACAAAAACTTTAAAGCTGTCACTCTGTTAATCTAAACTTACATCTAACGTTTCTAATTTCCGATACCGAGACACTTAGCCAGACTTGGCTTAGTTTTTGAAATGTGTGCTGGTCTCCCCCAAAGCATGACCCTCGCCAGCACGAACTGCAATTCATTGTTATGTGAAGTTCATTGTTTTTATATATCATGTTCTTGTAGAAAATCTAATATTTCTTTCGTAATAATCTCTATGTTTCTATCGTTTTGAAAGTGAGATGACTTTTCCATTACTTTTACCCTAACCAAGTTAGGAATTAATTGTTTTGCTCTTGGTACTATTCTCTTTGCAGGAAAGAATATATCATTTTCAGCAGCAATTAAAAAACTTGGTGCAGTAAAATTTTCAAGTTCTTTCTTAGTTATAAATTTAGGAAATTCCTTCTCTAAAATAACATATTTATAGACATAACCGACCTGCTCAAGTATATCCTCATCAATTTTATCATCAAACATAGCCTCAGTTGCTTTGATAAGTCTCTTCCTACTTGGAAACTTTCTATACATAAATAATGGAATTAATATCTTCGTTATCATGCTCCAATATGAACCATTTGCTACGGCTGAAGGAACTAAAAATATTGCTTTTTTAATACGTTGAGGAGCAATTGCAGCAAATCTGAATAAAATTCCTCCTCCATAAGAAGGCCCTATAAAATAAGCCTTTTCAATATTTAAGCTATCTAAGATATCTAAAATCCAATTTCCATAGTCATCACTCCTAGGCGAGAGGCGAACCTCATCGCTTTTCCCGGGATGCCCTATTGTATCAAGTGCATATATTTTATATCTTTGGGCAAAGGGTTCGAACCATTTCAAAGTTGTGGGATTAACAACATTACCTCCATGAAATACAATAAGTGGTTCTCCTTCAGTAGGGCCTGCTGTTAATATATGCGTCTTCCCAAACCGTGTGTTTATGAAAATACTATTAAAATGTGTAGATAATTTGCTAAGCATTTTATCATAACACTCCAATATCTTTTCTTTCCCTTCGGGACATGTATAAATGGTTTTTATAGAATTCATGTTTTCACCTCTATTATTAATACAAATAGGTTTAATATCTAACATACTTGTTTTAACTGTTTAACTACTAGAACGAAGAATTTCACATAACGTTTCGCACTGCCGACGTTTCAGCCACTTAGCGAGACCTCGCTTAGTGGGTGGAATGTGTGTGGCTCAACTCCAGAGCCCTTCTCTACCACACGAATGGCAGCGCTTTGTTAGGTGAAGTAATTCGATACTATACTTTAAATTCATTACTTTATTCCAATAAGTGAAATTAAGCCATTAGCCAAAGTTTCACCCCAACATAAATAATCATGTCCACTTTTAAATTCTTCAAAGTTTACAGTATATCCTTTCTCTCTTAATGTTTCTTTTAATTTAATATTTGTATCAATCAACATTTCTTTATGCTCAAGAATACCTACATTTAAATAGAAGTTAAGTGGCAATTTATCTATTTCTTTAAATTTACTACTTAACCAATTATCTTCTTTACTGCCTTCTGGCTTATACCAATATGAACCAGATTGAGAAAGTATATTTCCAAAAGCCTCATGTTTTTTCAAACCAACATACGTAGCTGTTAATCCGCCTAAACTAAAACCACCTATTATAGCTTGTTCTGGTTTATATGATATAGTATAGTTATTTCTTACCCAAGGTACTATTTCTTCTGTTAAAAAATCAACAAAAGCATCATTACATGATAATTCTTTAAGCCTATTATCATTTGACTCTATAAATATTGTGACTATAGGAGGTATCTTTTTATCTGCTATAAGATTATCTAACACATTTGTTGTTGATAATAAATCAATATAAGCATCTCCATCAGTTAAAAGTAAAAATCCATAGTCATTATTTTCTTCCATATAGTCAAATGGTGTATAAACCCATACATTTCTATGATTATCCAAATTTTTGCTATAATATTTATGTTTATGCAATATACCTTTATCAGTATCTTTTCTTTCCTTTATCCAAAGCTGTTCTTTTGCATTAGGCATAATTATATAAGAATCAACCCTACCTATTATTCCATCAGAATCTTTAAATACTAATTTGTTTTTATTTAGGTTATCATATGTTAAATTATTTATTCTCTTTTCAAAATCATCGTCTATAGCATCATTAACAGAAAAGTTATATGAGAATCTAATTTCATTATTCACTTTATAAGTTTTGTACCATAAATCTGTATCTAAAAATCTCTCCATTTTATTTTCTAAATAATTTTCAAATTCATCGATAGGCATGAGAACTACATTTTCAATATTCTTATCTTGTTTATAAATAAAAGTTACTAAAGAGTTTTGTGGATCCTCGCTAATTCTTTCAATTAAAGGAGTCCCATTACGTTCTATCTCACACCAAAATTTTTCCATAGCTTTATTATTTCCCTGTTTAATTTCTTTTTCTAAATCCATAATTATTCTACTTTTGGATAATGTTTTTTCCATATTAGTTCATTTCCCCTCACAAATTGTGTTTTCACAATAATCTAAATGTTATTTCACCTAACGTTCCATGTTCAAGACGCCTTCGAACCCGTTTACGTGGTGAGAAGGTGTGCTTTGGCTGCTTCGAAGGCTTGATCCTAATTAGCCAAAGCAAACTTGAACACTTTGTTAATGGAAGTTCCAGGGCTCAAACCTATCATAAGTTTTGAACTCTAAAAAGCTTACTCTCTTATGGACATTATAAGATTATTTTAAATTAGTTAAATGATAAACTGGAATTTGTCAGCTTCATATATTGCTTATTTTGAAAAGTACTACTTTAACCGCTTCCTCATGACAAGCCCT
>CAZMQY010000166.1:0-8007 GCA_964568335.1 uncultured Clostridium sp. | reverse complement strand
ATGGAAGAGATAAAAAGCTTAATGGTTAATAAACAGTAAATGCCCTATGGGCATTTTTATTATGTGTTAAATTCCAGTTAAGTTTAATAAAAAGCTTTATATGAAATTATAAAAGATGTTAAAATTGGAATAAGAGGTGAATCGTAATTGAAAGCTATATATATTGATGGATATGAATTTTTGTATGAGAAAGAGGACAATGCTCATATAATGTTTTCTACAGCTAAAGCCGAGCTTAATTTCAATATTCATGAAGAAATAGGTATAAATAATATTTCTAAACTTAAGGAATGGTTTAACATAAAAGATATTGGTTATCTGAGTCAGACACATAGCTGCGATGTAATTACATATAATGGGACAGTTTGTGATGGTGACGCAATTATTACTGATAAAAAAAACATAGCTTTAGGGGTCTTCACAGCAGACTGTGTCCCAGTTTTAATTTTTGATAGGAATAATCAAATTATAGCTGCTGTGCATAGCGGATGGAAAGGTACTCTTAATGGTATATGTCTAAATACTATTTCTAAGATGCATACTGAATATGGCTGCAAAATTGAAGACTTAAAGGTGTATATAGGGCCTCATAACAAGAGCTGCTGTTATGAAATCGGAAGTGAAGTTGAGGAACTTTTTAATAATAAAGTGCTTTTCAAGGACTTAAATGTTGTAGAACAGGGAAATTTAAATTTAGAAAAATGTATTATAGCTCAGTTGAAATATTGCGGAGTTAAACTAGAACACATCAAAACTTGTGATACTTGTACTTATTGCGATAAAGTCTTTAACCTTTATTCTTATAGAAAATTAAAGGAAGCCTGTGGAAGAATGTTTTCATTTATATACTTAACATAGATGAGGAGGTAATATCATGTCAGATTATAAGATTTTAGCAGTTGATGATGAAGAGCATATACAAGAGCTGTTAAAGTTTAACTTAGAAAACAGTGGCTATAAAGTCATTTGCTGCGGAACAGGACCTGAGGCCTTAAAAATTGTGAGAGCTGAAAAGCCAGATTTAGTTTTACTGGATGTAATGCTTCCTGGAATTGATGGCTATGATGTTTGCAAGGAAATAAGAAAAGATAATGAAATATCTAGTTTGCCAATTATTATGATAACTGCTAAAAGCGAAGAGTTAGATAAAATTTTAGGCCTAGAACTAGGTGCTGATGATTATATTACTAAGCCCTTTTCAGTGAGGGAATTATTAGCCCGAGTTAAAGCTGTTCTTAGAAGAACTGTTATTCAACCCATCGATAAATCCTATAGATTTGACAATATCGTAGTGGATTTTGAAAAGCATGAGGTAACAAAAGATGGTAAGAGAATAGAACTGACCCTTAAGGAATTCGAGGTTTTGGAAATACTAATAAAAAACAAAGGTAGAGTTGTAACTAGAGACTTTTTGCTGGATAAGGTTTGGGGTTATGAATATTTTGGGGAAACTAGGACAGTAGATGTTCATATACGACATTTAAGACAAAAAATCGAAGAGGACGACAAAGCTCCCCGATTTATTGAAACAATAAGAGGAGTTGGCTATAGATTTACTTTAGGTGATTAATTATGAAAAGAAAATTAATGCAGTCTATATTGAGTGTTTTGATTCTAAGTGTTGTTGTTTTAACTGTTTTTTTTGTTAAGATCATTAATAATCAATACAATCAAAATATAAGCCACGATTTATTAAAGAATAATGAATTCATTATAAGTATATTGGAAACAAAAAATAACTTAGATAAAGAAGCTTTTTTTAAAGATAATTTAAGCAAGCTTGAAACTAGAGTTACCTATATAGATAAGGCAGGTAATGTTTTGCTTGACTCAATTGCCGACAGTGAAACAATGGATAACCATAATAATAGGTCCGAGGTTAAAGAAGCAAGAGAAAAAGGAGTGGGTTATAGTCTAAGATACAGTAGTTCAGTAGGGAAAAATATGCTGTATGTAGCAACATTATTTGACGATGGCTATATTATAAGAAGCTCCATGCCTGTAGATTATATTAATAGCTTCGAGAACAGATACATTAAATATTATAGCAGCAGTTATTTCTTCAAGACTGTCCCAGGTCATATTAAAACCAATAAAGGACCTTCAACTAGTTACTTCAAAAATTGCAAGTGGAGAACTCCATAGAAGAGTTAAATTGATTAGCGAAGATGAAATTGGCAATTTAGGAAAGTCCTTTAATGATATGGCAAACAAACTTCAAATATCTATTAAGGATGTTACTGAAAGGCAAAACAAGCTGGAAGCGATTTTAAAAAGTATGGATAGTGGTGTAATTGCAATAGACAATAGCTATAGAGTAATTATGATAAATCCATCTGCGAAGGAATTATTTGGAATTAATGAAGACATAATAGGAAAAAAGCTGATTCATATTATAAGAGATTTTGAGTTAGAAAATGTATTTAAAAAGAATAGAGATGAGTTTACAGAAATAAAGCTGCTTTGGCCTTCAGAAAGAGATTTAAGAATTAGAACTGCTGATATTATAAATGAGGGTAACCATATTGGGACAGTAGCAGTGGTTCAAGATATTACTGATATAAAAAGACTTGAAAATATGAGATCCCAATTCGTAGCCAACGTATCACATGAATTAAAAACACCGTTAACTTCGATAAAAGGTTTTTCAGAAACGTTAAAGTTCGTTGAAGATCCTAATAAGCGAGAAAAATTTTTGGACATTATTAATGACGAGGCCGAAAGATTGACAAGATTAATAAATGACATATTAACATTATCTTCTATTGAACTGCACAAGGAAGTAAAAAATGATACCATAGATGTAAGTGCAATAATTGAAGACGTTTATTATTTAATGAAGAATACCGCTGATAACAAAAAAATAAGGCTAGAAATATTAAAGAAAAAAGATATCTATTTAAAAGGTGATATTGATAAATTTAAGCAAATGCTAATCAATCTAGTAGATAATGGAATAAAATATTCTGAAGAAGGTGCAAGTGTATTTATTGGGACAGACATTGATAAAGACAAGCAAATAATATGGGTAGAAGATACTGGTGTAGGAATGTCTAAGGAACATCTAAATAGAATATTTGAGAGATTTTATCGGGTGGATAAGGCTAGGTCTAGAGTTCAAGGCGGAACGGGATTAGGTCTTGCTATAGTTAAGCATATAGTATTAAGCTTAAATGGAAGCATAAATGTTGAAAGTGAATTAGGAAAAGGAACAAAGTTTACAGTAACATTTCCATTAAAAAGGAAAAATAGCATATATCATAACATTAAATAAAAACAGTAAAAACTCCTCCATTAGGGGTTTTTGTTGTTTATAGACGATATGCATTGACTAAAATTTTTAGTTAGGGTATTATAACTAAATGAATACATTACCAATCTAGGAGTGGCATTATGAAAAATACTATAGTAAAGGTAATTCCTAATAGTATAGCAGAGGAATTAGAAATAGAAGTAGGGGATAAATTAATAAGTATTAATGATACAGAGATAAAAGATGTTATTGATTATAAGTTTTTGATGGCAGAAGAATACATTGTTACTCAAATAGAGAAAGCCAATGGAGAAGTTTGGGACCTAGAAATTGAAAAGGATTATGATGAGGATTTAGGAGTTGAATTTGAGAATTCAATATTAGACAAAGCAAGGAGCTGCTCTAATAAATGTATATTTTGCTTTATAGACCAACTTCCAAAGGGTATGAGAAAAACGCTCTACTTTAAGGATGATGATTCCAGGCTATCCTTCCTTCAAGGAAACTTTGTTACAATGACAAATATGAAAGATGAGGATATCGATAGAATAATTCGATATAGAATTAGCCCAATAAATGTATCAGTTCATACCACCAATCCGGAATTAAGAGTGAAAATGCTTAATAATAGATTTGCTGGCAACATATATGAAAGGTTAAAAAAACTGGCAGAAGCAGGAATAGATATTAACTGTCAAATAGTACTTTGCCCAGGTCTTAATAATGGAGATGAGCTAGCAAGAACTAGTGAGGATTTGTATAAATTGTATCCCTTTATAAAAAATCTGGCTGTTGTTCCAGTAGGTGCAACTAAATTTAGGGAAGGGCTATTTCCTGTGACGCTATACGATAAAGAAAGCAGCAAAGAAGAGATATTAAATGTTTTTAAGCTTCAGCAAAGATACATGAAAGAAATAGCATCACCATTCATTAGGCTTTCTGATGAATTTTATGTGTTGGCAGAAATGGATGTGCCATATGCAGATTTTTATGGTAATTATGATCAGCTTGAAGATGGTATTGGAATGATTAGATTATTTAGAGACAACATTGATAAAACAGTTTCTAATTTAAACATAAACGCTGCGGCCTCTTTTACTATAGTTACTGGTGCATCTGCATTTAAAGAAATAACTGCTGCAGCGGATAGAATTAAAGCTGCTAATCCTAAAATAAATATTAACGTTTCAAAAATAATCAATAAGTTTTTTGGTGAAACTATAACTGTAGCTGGGCTTTTAACGGGGAAAGATATTATTTCTCAGCTTAAAAATCACATTTTAGGTGACTATGTTATAATATCAAGAAATATGCTTAGAAGTGGCGAGGATGTATTTCTTGATGATATAACTGTTGAAGAAATGGAAAGTGCTTTAAATAGAAAGCTGATAATAGTTGATTATTCTGGAGAAGATTTAATTGAAAAAATTAATGAGTTTAGTAAGGAGGAAATATAAATGGGTAAACCTATAGTTGCTGTTGTTGGAAGGCCTAATGTGGGCAAATCCACTCTGTTTAATAAAATAGCAGGCAAAAGAATTTCTATAGTAGAAAATATTCCGGGAGTAACAAGGGATAGAGTTTATGCTGAGGCGGAATGGTTAAAATATAATTTTACAATAATTGATACTGGTGGTATCGAGCCTGAAAGCGGTGATATAATATTGTCTCAGATGAGAAGACAGGCGCAGATTGCCATAGATACAGCAAATGTTATTGTATTTATAGTTGATGGCAAGGAAGGACTTACTGGAGCAGATGCTGAAGTTGCTCAAATGCTGAGAAAAAGCAAAAAACCTATAGTTTTAGTTGTAAATAAGGTAGATAGCCTAAAGGAAGAAGATAATGCTTTTGAGTTCTATAATCTTGGGATTGGTGATCCAGTAACTATCTCTGCGTCTCAAGGCTTGGGATTAGGCGATATGTTGGATAGGGTAGTATCCTACTTTCCTGACGATGGGTCATCAGAACAAGAAGACGAATATATAAAAATCGCCATGGTTGGAAAGCCAAATGTAGGAAAATCTTCACTTATTAATAAGCTTCTCGGTGAAGATAGAGTTATTGTAAGTGATATCCCTGGAACTACTCGAGATGCAATAGACAGCGTATTAGAAACGGATATAGGTAAGTTTCTTTTAATAGATACGGCAGGACTTAGAAGTAAGAGCAAGATAAAAGAAGAGCTTGAAAGATATAGTGCTATAAGAACTTTAGCTGCCATTGAAAGAGCAGATGTATGTATTTTGATGATAGATGCTGCTGAAGGAATATCAGAACAGGATGAAAAAATAATAGGCTATGCTCATGAGCAAGGCAAAGCTATTATGGTTATTGTGAATAAGTGGGATCTAATTGAAAAGGACGACAAAACAATGGATACCTTCAAGAAAACATTACAGTATAATCTATCATTTATAGAGTATGCCCCATACTTATTTATCTCTGCAAAAACAGGCCAAAGGGTACATAAGGTATTAGAAATAGCTAAGGAGTGCTATGATAATTTTTCAAAACGTGTTTCCACAGGCTTGCTAAATGACGTGATTAATAAGGCGGTTTTAATGAAAGAACCTCCTATTGTAGGTTTAAAGAGGTTAAAGATTTATTATGGAACACAAGCTGAGACTAAGCCGCCCTTATTCATTTTCTTTATAAATGATTATCAGACTGTTCATTTTTCATATGAAAGATATCTAATAAATCAGCTAAGAGAAAATTTTGATTTTAAAGGTACTACAATAAAACTTCAATTTAGAGAGAGGAAAGAGTAGTATGTGTGCTAAGGTTACATTTTTAGGCGGAGGAAGTTTTGGCACAGCCCTTAGCATAATGCTTGCAAAAAAGGGCTTAGAGGTTAATATTTGGGATAGGGATAAAAGTCTTGTTGAAGATATAAATATTAAGAGAGAGAATTTCAAATATCTTCCCAAGATAACTATACCGTATAATGTGAAAGCATTTTCAAATATTGAGGAAGCTATATCTGGAAGCGATTATATTGTTATAGCGGTGCCTTCACATGTCATTAGAACTTTAAGCAGGCAAATAAGTGGGCTTCTTAATGAGAATCAAATAGTAGTGAGCATAGCTAAAGGCATTGAGGAAGAGTCGCTTAAAAGAATCTCCGAGGTAATAGAAGAAGAAATACCTCAATGTCCTGTGGTTATACTTTCCGGCCCAAGCCATGCTGAAGAGGTTGCCCTAGACATACCTACTGTAGTAGTTGTTACCTCTAAAGATATGAATAGTGCTGAAAAAGTTCAGGATGTATTTATGACAAATAAATTTAGGGTATATACCAATGAAGATATTATTGGTGTAGAAGTTGCTGGTGCAGTAAAAAATATTATAGCACTTGCAGCGGGCATTTCAGATGGTATAGGCTACGGAGATAACACCAAAGCAGCATTAATGACTAGAGGCATGAGTGAGATTATCAGAATAGGAATAAAGCTCGGGGGAAGAAGTGAAACCTTCTCTGGCTTAACAGGAATTGGTGATCTTATTGTAACCTGCACTAGTATGCACAGCAGAAACAGAAGAGCAGGTATACTAATAGGCCAAGGAGCGTCAGTAGAAGAGGCAATTTCAAAAATAGGCATGGTAGTGGAAGGTATTAAAGCCTGTAATGCATTTTTTAAGCTTAAAGAAAAGCTAAATGTATCCATGCCAATAACACATGTGCTTCACCAAGTGCTATTTGAAGGCAAGGATGCTAAGTACGGTGTTTATGAACTGATGTCCAGAGATAAAAAAAATGAAATTTATGATATCTAGCATTAATAATAAAATAATTTTGTAATATTTTATTGTTTTCCCAATATATATATAGTGTTAATATTATTAATTGGGAGGGTATGCGTTGGAAAATTTCGATATATATAAGGACATAGCCGAAAGAACACAAGGAGATATATATGTTGGAGTAGTCGGACCAGTTAGAACAGGTAAATCTTCTTTTATAAAAAGATTTATGGATTTAATGGTTATTCCTAATATTGAAAACTCCTACAAAAAACAAAGAGCTAAGGATGAACTTCCACAAAGTGCTTCTGGCAAGTCCATTCATACAACAGAGCCAAAATTTGTTCCTAATGAAGCAGTTGAAATTAAGCTAGGAGACGGAGCGAAATTTAAGGTTAGAATGGTTGATTGTGTTGGTTATATTGTTAAGGGTGCTGCAGGTTATACCGAAGGAAATGCTGCTAAGATGGTAACAACTCCTTGGTACGATCATGAAATTCCCTTTGAAGAAGCCGCAGAGCTTGGAACAAAAAAGGTTATAAACGAGCACTCTACTATAGGACTAGTTGTTACAACCGATGGTTCTATAACCGATATACCAAGGGAAGATTATGTAGAAGCAGAAGAAAGAGTTATCGGTGAATTAAAAGCTATAAATAAGCCTTTTATAATCATATTAAATTCTGCTCATATGAATGATCCAAAGACTTTGGCATTAAAAGCGGAATTAGAAGATAAATATGATGTTCCTGTTCAAATTATGGATGTACTTAATATGAGGGAAGATGACATCGCTAATGTATTCCAAGTTGTACTTAAAGAATTCCCTGTAGCCGAAATTAACATAGACATACCAGAATGGATTGAAAAGTTAGATGCTAAGCATTGGCTGAAGATTAATTTCTTTAATCTTGTAAAGGATATGTGCAAAAAAATATTTAAGGTTAGGGATATCAAGCGTTCGCTTGATGAGTTTAGTGAGGTTGAATTCCTTGACTTAGCAGATC
>CAZMQY010000165.1:0-8012 GCA_964568335.1 uncultured Clostridium sp. | reverse complement strand
ATAACATGAGTGGAGGAGAGAAGACAAGATTTAAGCTTGCTGAGGGCTTAAATAGCAGCAGTATGCTTATATTTGCTGATGAGCCTACCAGCAATGTAGATATAGAAGGCATTGAGCTTTTAGAAAAAAAGTTTGATGAATATAAAGGTGCGCTTATTCTTATATCTCATGACAGAAATTTTTTAGATAAGTTGTGCAACAAGATATTGGAGATAGAGCATGGGAGAATAAAAATATATAATGGAAATTATAGTGACTATTCTGTTCAGAAAGCACAAGAGAGAGAAAGAGCAGAATTTGAATATGAAGAGTATATAAAAGAAAAGAAGAGACTTAAGGAAGTTATTACAGACACCAAGCAGACGGTGAAGAGCATGAGAAAAGCTCCTAAGAGAATGGGCAACTCAGAGGCAAGGCTTCACAAGATGGGAAACCAAAAGGCAAAGGCAAATCTTGATAGGGCAGTAAGGAATATTGAGAAAAGAATAGAACATCTTGAGGTTAAGGAAAAACCTAAAAATCAAGAGAGTATAAAGCTGGACATTGCAGATTCAACTAAGCTTTACAGTAAAATAATAATAGAAGGTCAGAACACAACCAAAGCTTTCGATAAAAAGGTCATATTTAATAATGCTGAATTTGCTATATATAATGGCTCAAAAGCAGCATTGATTGGGCCAAATGGATGCGGTAAAAGCACTCTGATTAAGATGATAATGAACAATGATGCTTCGATTAAAGTTGCTAAGGGTGCAAAGGTAGGCTACTTTAGTCAGGACATGAGTATTTTAGAAGAAAGCTTGAATATACTAGAAAATGTAATGGAAAGCAGTATATATAATGAAACCTTTGCAAGGACACTCTTAGCAAGGCTATTAATAAAGAAAGAGGATATTTATAAAAAGGTAAGTGTATTAAGCAGAGGAGAGCGGGTTAAAGTATCCTTTGCAAAGATGCTGCTCCAGGATATAAACTTACTTATATTAGATGAGCCTACTAATTATTTGGACATTAACTCTCTTGAAGTGGTAGAGAAAGTGCTTAGAGAATATGAAAGCACTTTATTGTTTGTTTCTCATGATAGAAGATTTGTAGATTCTGTTGCAGATAGCATAATTACCATTGAGAATTGCAAAATAAAGATGTTTAATGGAACCTACAAGGAATATTTAAGCAGCAGAAATAAATGTTCAAATAATAGTAAAGAGGAAAATGAAAAGCAAATTTTCATACTACAAAATCGCCTTTCAGAAATTATAGGAAGACTATCTATGCCATCAAAGAAAGATGATGTAGCAGCTCTAGACAAGGAATATTACGAGGTTTTACACAGGATAAAGAAGCTTAAGGAAAGTTAAATGGCAGCCATATAACTTATAACTTAATTTAGGAGGGGATATGTGCAGAAGGTGAGTTAAAGCGGATAAATAGTATTTTAGTTAATGCTATAAAAGTCGTGTGTGAAATAGAAATTATATAGGGAGGTAGTGAAGATGAAAATAGGGATTATAGGCTTAGGTGACATAGCTAAAAAGGCATATTTACCTGTACTTTCCGAAAAGGAAGATATAGAACTGGTGCTTTGTACAAGGAATGTAGATACTTTAAATAAATTGGCAAAAAAATATAGAATTCTTGAAAAGGTATCTACTGTTGATGAACTAATAACCATGGGGATAGATGCAGCCTTTGTAAGCACCGCTACCGATGCTCATTTTCATATAGCTGAAAAATTACTTAAAAATGGTATAAATACGTATATAGACAAACCGATATCAATGAATTTTAATGAAACAGCTGAAATAGTAAAATTGGCAAAGAAAAACTCTAAGATAGCTATGGTAGGCTTTAATCGAAGATTTATACCAATGGTGAGTGAACTCAAGAAACATGGTAAACCAGATATAATAATAATGCAGAAAAATAGATTTGCTGCTAAAGAGATTGTCAGAACTGTTGTTGTAGAAGATTTTATACACGTTGTAGATACTCTCAGATTCTTGATGGATACTGACATTAAGGATGTAAAAATAAATTATCTTAGAAATGGAGAAATTCTCGATAGCTTGGTAATACAGCTTACAGGAGAAGGATGCATTGCCATTGGAGTTATGAATAGAAATGGGGCAGTTATAGAAGAAAGCATTGAGTACATGACTGGACATAATAAATATGTAGTAAAAAGCTTTGTTGAGACAATTCACTATCATAATAAAGATGTATGCATTTCAAAGTTTGGCGACTGGGAGCCAACATTGATTAAGAGAGGTTTCTACCAAATAGTAGACCATTTTATAGACTGCGTTAAAAACAATAAGACTCCTAACCCATCTATTGAGGATTCATTGATTACTCATGAGATTTGTGAAAGAATAGTTAAGCACATAAATTCTTAAGTTTAGGAGCAGCTTCAATTTAATATAAACAATATGGATGAATTGAAAGGAGCAGCAAATGATTTATTTAGATTATAATGCTACAACCCCAATAGACAAAGAGGTGGCTGATGCTATGGTTCCTTTTCTCTATGGAGGATTTGGGAACCCATCCAGTACACATGAGCTAGGTGTTAGTGCTAAAAATGTAGTTGAAAATGCAAGGAGGCAGGTGGCAAAGCTATTAAGCTGTACACCTGAAGAAATAATATTTACAAGCGGAGGAAGCGAATCTAACAATACAGTGATTAAAGGGGTAGCTTTCACATATAGAAATAAAGGAAATCACATCATAACCTCACAAGTAGAACATCCATCCGTTATAAACCCTTGTAAGTTTTTGGAGAGTATAGGTTATGAGGTTACTTATTTGCCAGTTGATGAATATGGTATGGTAAACCACTTGGATGTTGAAAAAGCAATTAATGATAAAACAATTTTGGTTACTATAATGCACTCAAATAATGAAACTGGTACACTTCAGCCTATAGAAGAAATATCAAAAGTCTGCAAAATGAATAATGTATTGCTCCACACAGATGCTTCACAATCGCTTGGTAAAGTACCAGTGGAGGTAGAAAGTTTAGGGGTAGATTTTTTAACCGTTGCAGGACATAAGCTATATGCTCCTAAAGGTATAGGTGCTTTATATATTAGGAATGGAATAAAAATTGAGCCGCTTATTCATGGGGCTGGACATGAGGGAGGCAAGCGTGCCGGAACAGAAAATATCATACTAGATGTGGCGCTAGGCAAGGCTTGTGAAATAGCAATGGAGTATTTGAAAAACTCTGAAACAAAGAATTTGGCGGACTATTTTCATAGAAAACTCAAAGACAAATTTGGTGATAAGATCCATTTAAATGGTCATCCGGAAAAGAGACTGCCTAATACTTTAAATATTAGTTTCATTGGGCATAGTGGGCATGAAATTTTAGACAGTTTAAAAGAAATAGCGGCTTCAACTGGCTCAGCCTGTCATTCAGGACTAATTACAATTTCTCCTGTGCTGAAAGCAATGGGAGTCTCTGAAGAAATTGGAAGGGGTGCTGTACGATTTAGCCTTGGAAGATATACGACAAAAGAGGAAATTGATGCAGTACTAGAAAATATTGAAATGGCAGTCATATAACTAAATTTTGAATGGAAAAATAGTATTTTAGTGAATACTGTATCAGGCATAATTTAAGATAGAGAATAATTAAGGGCAGAAGGGAAAAAACTTCTGTCCTTAGTTTGATTTAAAAATTCTTATTTAGGCTTGCTTACAAACATTTGCGAGAACATATTTCCATAAGGCCCGCCGCCTTTAATTCCAAGTCCTATATGGGTGAAATCTGGATTTAATATATTTTTTCTATGACCTGGTGAATTCATTAATGCGTTGTGAGCAGCTTGAACAGTCTGATTACCAGCTATGTTTTCTCCTGCCTGAACATAGTTTACATTAAAGGCTTTCATCATATCAAATGGGCTGCCATACTTTGGAGAGTTATGGCTGAAATAATTGTTGTCTATCATATCTTGAGCTTTTGTTCTAGCAACATTGGTTACCTGCATATCTACTTGAAGAGCTGGTACATTGTTTTGTGATCTAGCTTGATTGATTAATTTCATCATTTCCTGCTCTTGAGAAGTTAAAGTGCTGGCATTTGTTTGTGCAGATGGAGTTTTAGGTGTTGTTGCCCCTGGAGCTGGATTTTGTGTAGCCTGTGGTGCAGTTCCCGAGGTTTCAGGTGTAGTAGGTGGAGTCTTACTTTCAACTACTACTGGTTTTGCATGTTGTTTAGGAACAAAACCAATTTGATTGTTAGGAGTCTTTACCGCAAACCAATCAGAAACCTGGCTCACTACATCTAGAGTGCTATCTTTGTTTGCGGTGTGAATCACAGGTGTAGTACCAGAGCAGCCAGTTGTTACATTTGCTTTGTCTGAAGTAATTTTTACTCTTTTAATATCACCCATTTGAGAAACTGAAGATTCTGTTCCTTGGATGGGCTGTTGATTTTGACCTGATATTTGTCCTTTGTTAGGCATTTGATTGTTGATATACTGCCTTTGTCTTGGTGTGCATGACGTACTTAAAACTAGCGAAAAAGCTGCTATTAAAGCCAAAGATTTTCCTCTCATTTCAATGCCTCCTTAATTATTATTTACAATATTAATATTTGTCTAAATTGAATTTTTTATTAATAAAAAAATTAGTTTGTATTTCCAAATATGTAAAAGGTGTTCTTCGTTAGGAAGAGTGATGATTAATAATAAATTAATTTAAAAAATGTATTGACTTTATTACTTTATCATGATAAAGTAATGATGTAAATTAGATTATAGGTGGGGTGTAAAGATGAAAAAAATATTTAAAAATACTATAGCGGTTGCAATTATTGCAGTAACAGCACTTGGAGCAGCGGGATGTTCTAACAAGCCAAAGGATACAATATCAAAGGACAAGCTTGTGCTTGGCTTTGATGATACCTTTGTTCCTATGGGTTTTAAGAATGATAAGGGAGAGATAGAAGGTTTTGATATTGACCTAGCAAAGGAAGTTTCCAAGAAGATAGGGAAGGAAATAACTTTTCAACCTATAGATTGGTCTATGAAGGAGTCGGAGCTTAACTCCGGTAAAATAGATTTTATATGGAATGGATACAGCATAAGCAAGGAAAGAGAAGAAAAGGTAGGATTCTCAAAACCATACTTAGATAATAGACAGATTATTATAACCTTGGCAGACTCAAAGATTAACAGCAAAGCTGATTTAAAAGGTGTAAAGGTTGGAGCTCAAAATGAATCTACTGCAGTGGATGCAGTAAATAAGGAACCAGTGCTATTAAAAGGCTTTAAGGATGGCAAGGTGTATACCTTTGAAACTAACAATGACGCTTTAATGGATTTAGAAGCAAAAAGAATCGATGCTGTAGTAGCTGATGAAATTTTAGTGAAATATTATATAAGCAAAAAAGGTGTGGATAAATATAAGATATTAAAGGATGACTTTGGCAGTGAGACCTATGGTGTTGGTATGAGAAAAGATGATAAAGCTTTAATTGAAAAAGTTAATAAAGCTTTTGATGATATGAGAAAAGATGGAACAGCAAAGCAAATCTCTAAAAAGTGGTTTGGAGAAGATATTTTCAAAAAATAGTTTAGCAGGGGGAGTTCGATGAACAGCATAATGAACCTGTTGCCACAGGTATTTGAAGGATTAAAGGTTACTTTGCAGGTATTTATATTTACACTAGTATTTTCAATACCTCTTGGAATAGTTGCAGCACTAGGAAGATTATCTAAAAATAAAATAATAAACAAGATAACAGGTCTCTATGTGCTTGTTATGAGAGGAACTCCTCTTTTACTTCAAATTGTATTTATATTCTTTGGATTACCTGTTGTAGGAATAACCTTTGAAAGGTTTCCGGCAGCCATACTTGCCTTTGTACTTAACTATGGAGCTTATTTTGCTGAAATATTCAGGGCTGGAATAGCTTCTATAGAAGAAGGCCAGTATGAGGGAGCCAAAGTGCTTGGGTTTCCTCAAAAATATATTTTTTTAAGAATAATACTTCCGCAAGCTGTTAAAAGAATATTGCCAGCCGTAGCTAATGAAGTTATTACGCTTGTGAAGGATACTGCATTAGTGTATGTTGTGGGTTTGGATGAACTTTTAAAAATAGGGAAGATAGCCTCAAATAAAGAGGCTTCTTTAGTGCCATTAGTAGTGGTAGGAATTATTTATTTACTTTTAACTGCGGTGTTTACTGAATTGTTTAAGAGGATAGAAAAAAGATACAGCTATTATAATTAGGTTAAAGCCCTAAATGGGCTTTAACGAGCAGTTTGCGAACGGAAGTGAGCACTCTTAAACTGCTCAGTATTTCTGGCAAAAGGGGGAAAAGTCATGCTTAAAGTTAAGAATTTAGAAAAAAGCTTTGGTGGAAATAAGATTCTAAAGGGTGTAGACCTGGAGCTTAAGGAAGGGGAAATTACTGTCATAGTAGGTCCTTCCGGCGGCGGAAAGACAACCTTTCTTAGATGTATAAGCGGGTTAACCAAGCCCGATAAGGGTTCAATAATTATATATGAAAGATTTTTGTATAAAGATGGAAAGCAGGCTGAAAAAAAAGAGGAAGCTGAAATAAGAAAGGACATAGGCCTAGTATTTCAAAGCTTTAACTTATTTCCTCATATGAATGTGTTAGAAAATATTGCAGAGGCTCCAAGAGTGGTATTGGGACTGGAGGCAGATGAAGCTAAAAACAGAGCAAAAGAGATTTTAGGTTTTTTGGGACTTGAAGATAAAGAATTAAATTATCCCTGCGAGCTTTCAGGAGGGCAAAAACAGAGAGTAGCTATTGGCAGGGCTATAGCTATGGAGCCAAAGCTTATATGCTTTGATGAACCCACTTCTGCCTTAGATCCAAGCATCACTGGAGAGGTGGCAAAGCTCATAAAAAAGGTAAGTCAGGAAAAGAATATGACAGTTTTAATAATCACCCATGATATGACCTTTGCTGCGTTGGTAGCGGACAGAATCATATCTATGGAGAATGGTATACTAAAAAAAGAACATATGTATATATAGAAAAAGGGGCGGGCTTAATACTATTTTAGGACAGCCTCTTCTAATTTTTTGTTTTACTTTGTAATTATTTTATGCCATAATAAGAAGGTTGAAGAATTATGTAGTTTTATGACGTTGAATAGATTAATACTGTATAGCAAAGGAGTGGGCTTATGAAAAAGGGTTTTGATCACAAAAAATATCTTGAAGAACAGTCTAAGTTTATATTAGAAAGAGTTAACAACTATGACAAGCTTTATATTGAATTTGGCGGAAAGCTGCTATTCGATATGCATGCAAAGAGAGTATTACCTGGCTTTGATGAGAACGCAAAGATTAAAGTGCTGCAGCAGCTTAAAGAAAAGCTTGAGGTAGTTATTTGCGTATATGCTGGAGATATCGAAAGAAATAAGATAAGAGGAGACTTCGGCATTACTTATGATATGGATGTCTTAAGGCTTATAGATGATTTAAGAAGCTATGAGTTAGATATAAACAGTGTTGTTATAACTAGATATGATGGACAGCCAGCTACAACGGTGTTCATAAATAAGCTTGAGCGCAGAGGCATAAAGGTTTATAAGCATAAGTCAATTCCAGGCTATCCCACAGATGTTGATGTGATTGTTAGCGATGAGGGCTACGGATCAAATCCATATATTGAAACAACAAAGCCTATTGTTGTTGTAACTGCACCAGGACCTGGAAGCGGAAAGATGGCTACTTGCTTAAGTCAGCTTTATCATGAGCATAAAAGAGGGGTTGCAGCAGGCTACTCAAAATTTGAAACTTTCCCCGTGTGGAATGTGCCGCTAAAGCATCCGCTAAACATTGCTTATGAAGCTGCAACTGTGGACTTAAAAGATGTTAATATGATAGATTCCTTCCACTTTGATGCCTACAACGAGGTGGCTGTAAACTATAATCGTGACATTGAAACTTTTCCTGTATTAAGAAGAATCATAGAAAAGATAACAGGCAAGGAATCTGTTTACAAGTCTCCAACAGATATG
>CAZMQY010000164.1:0-8069 GCA_964568335.1 uncultured Clostridium sp. | reverse complement strand
AAGGTGGCAACAGCAGTTCCGGTTCCTGGAGTAAATTTAAGCTCCGGATCCTTAGTAAGTCTACCAATTAAAACTACTTTATTCATTTAAAAACACCACCTATTTATCTTCTTTGATTATGATATGTCTGATAACACCGTCAGTAATTCTGAAGATTCTGTCTAACTCTTTAGGTAGGTCTGCATTTGCAGAGAAGTTTACAAGAGTGTAGAAACCTTCATTGATTTTGTTTATTTCGTAAGCAAGCTTTCTCTTACCCCAGAAATCAACATTATCAATTGTTCCTCCACCATTTTCTATTACACCTTTAAACTTTTCAATGTTAGCTTTAACAGCTTCCTCGTCTAATGATGGGTGTAATATGAATATAGTTTCATACTTTCTCATTAGAATTCACCTCCTCCCTCTGGACTAACGGCCGTGATTTTCACGGCAGGGACTACAAAATATAATTATAATACTAAAACTCACTGAAATCAAGCATTTTCTTCAGGTATATTTTGTTTAATAATCTTTTTAACATCCTTTTCAAACTTGTTTCTCTCAAGCATAACTAATCTTCCACAGCCGCAGCACTTTATTTTAATATCAGCACCTAGTCTTATGACTTCCCAGTTTTTACTTCCACAAGGATGCACCTTTTTCATCTCTACTATGTCACCAAGATAAAATACTTTGCTCATTTAATCTTTTCCCTCCTTCATAATCACTCGTTTTGGATATGGTATTTCAATTGCCTCACTAGTTAAAGCTTTTTTAATTTCTTTTCTAAGCTTCATTTCACAATCTGCGTTAGTCAATGGTTTAGCTTTTCCTACAACTCTAATTGTTAATCCATTTTCCTTCAAAGCAGATACCCCTGCTACCTGAGGCCCTTCTACCATGTTTTCGTTGTTCTTAAAAATCTCGCAAACACCTGAAAGCACCTCTATTGCCTTATCTACATCTTCTTCGTAAGCTATATCTACCTCAACTAGCACTCTCGCACTTCCACGAGAATGATTAGTAATCCTTGTTATGAGACCATTTGGAATTATATGCAGGTCCCCGTTAAAATCCCTTATTTTAGTTACTCTAAGTTCTATGCTTTCAACAATACCACCCTTATCCTCTATATTTATATAGTCTCCTACAGCATACTGATCTTCAAACAATATGAAAAAGCCATTGATAATATCCTTAACAAGACTTTGTGCTCCAAATGCAACAGCCACACCACCTATTCCTGTAAAGGTCAAGGCTATTGTATTAAAAATTTGCGAAAATATACCTACAATACCAAAAAAATATACTGCATACCTTAGTACGCTTTTGAGAATTGCTTCAAGAGTCATACTTCTTTTTTCATTTAAAGTAAACTTAGAATTGCTATTTCTCTGCTTTTCCATAAACCTATGAATTATAGCACTTCCAATTTTAATAGCTAGATACATAAATATAACAATAACTAAAACCTTTATAACTTTGAAAATAACATAAGTAAGCTGTTCTGCGGTTAAATTTCCTATATTAATGCCACCCTTACTTAGGTCAAATTTTAATTCAAATAAATTATTCACTTTACCCTCCCCTTTACTCTGTTGTACAGTAAATTATTTTTCAATTTTATCATATTATAACCTTTAAACTCAACCTATTAAAATAATCATGCTTTTGCTTTGTCTAATTTTTCAGCTTGACTATAAAAATCAAAGTGGTATTATTTTTATGGATTTGAATATTTAAATTCATTATTTACATTTTAGGGGGCATGCATTATGTTTATTCCAAAACTACTGACCTGTCTAAAGGACTATTCTAAGGATCAACTAATTAAAGACTTAACTGCTGGCTTAATCGTTGCGATAATTGCCTTTCCTCTTTCCATCGCCTTAGCGATAGCTTCTGGGGTTTCCCCGGAAAAAGGACTTTATACTGCTATTATTGGTGGTGTTATAGTATCCCTTCTTGGTGGAAGCAGAGTCCAAATAGGTGGACCAACCGGCGCATTCATTGTCATTGTATATGGTATTATCGGAGAATATGGCTTTGATGGCTTAGTTATAGCCACAATTATTGCTGGTGTTTTATTAATACTAATGGGACTTTTAAGATTTGGAAACTTAATTAAATTTATACCATATTCCATTGTAACAGGTTTTACTAGCGGTATTGCTATAACTATATTTTCTACACAAATTAAAGATTTTCTTGGATTAAACATGGACAAGGTTCCATCTGAATTTATTCCAAAATGGCTTGCTTACTTTAAAAGCGCTTCAACCATTGATTTAAAAAGTCTATTAATAGGAGCTCTTTCTATTGGAATCATATTAATATGGCCTAAAATATCAAAAAAGGTACCTGGAACCTTAGCTTCTATTATTATAGCTACGGTAATAAACTTAGCTTTTAATCTTAAGGTTGAAACTATTGGAAGCCGCTATGGTTCTATTTCAGCATCACTACCAACCCTTAGCTTTCCTTCAATAAATCTTGCAGTTATCTATAAGCTGTTGATGCCTGGAATAACAATAGCTTTTTTAGCTGGTGTTGAATCATTGCTTTCTGCCGTGGTTGCAGATGGAATGGTCAACGGAAAGCATCGTTCCAATATGGAGCTTATAGCTCAAGGAACAGCCAATATATTTTCTGTACTTTTAGGTGGTATCCCCGTTACTGGTGCAATAGCTAGAACTGCTGCCAATGTGAAAAATGGAGGAAGAACTCCAATAGCGGGAATAGTTCATTCAATAAGCTTATTTCTTATAATGTTAATATTTTTGCCTTATATGAAGCTTGTTCCAATGACTACTCTAGCTGCAATACTAATTGTTGTGTCTTATAATATGGGTGAGTGGGAAGTATTTAAGGATCTATTTAAGATGCAAAAAAGCGATGCAGTTGTTTTCTTAGTTACCTTCACCTTAACTATTCTTATTGATTTAGTAGCTGCCATAAGTGTAGGAATGGTTCTTCATCTAATATTATCAATGATTAATAGTAAAGCAAATAAACATGACAACTACTTAAAGGAAAAAACGGCATAATAAAAAGGCTGACAGAAAATAATCACTGTCAGCCTTTTTATTAAATCAAACTTATCTCCTTAAAGCTGTTGCCTTCCTTTAGAATGGCTGCTTTTATTTTAAGCTTTTCTTCCTTCATCAAAGCCTTAACCTTATCTATCTCTTCCGCAGTAAGCCTTAAGCTTATACCGCAGCTCTTTGTTACAAAGGTTGGTGTAGGCATAACTATTGCTTTAATGCCACTGGCTTTTAAAATATATTCTCCATTAATAGCACTATGTGTATTCTCAAAAGTTAGTATATAGTATTTATCCATGGTTCCTCCTTCTACTGATCACACTGGGTAACTCAAGAGTGCTCACTACCATTCGTAAGTTACCCATTAAAGTCCATTCAACGATTAAAGCTTTATTGCATTGTCTGCATTATTCATTTTCTCTATTATAGTGTACATGTTTGTTATCTCTCCAACCTGTAAGCTATCCTTTATTTTATAAAAATCGAGACAAACTCCACAGCTTGCAATATTTACTCCTCTTTCCTCAAGCTTTTTCAAACTATCTAAAACCTCAGAGCCTTCTGCAGCAAGCTTTACTCCGCTATTTAAAAAGAACAAGTCAGTTGGAAGTTTATCACTTTCAGCTAGCGCATACAAATAGCTTTTCATTAAAGTAGCTCCTAGGATATCATCCCCTGCTCCAAGCTTATCACTAGTAACTAGTATAACTAAAGTGCTATTATCAAACTCTATAGGCTGACAGCTGTTATCATTTTTTTCTATTTTAATATGATAAAAACCTTCCTTTTCTTCTACTGAAAATTTGAAATTATTGCTTTGGCAGAACTTTGATATATTGTTCTTAGCAACCTCATTGTCAACTATAACTTCAGCTTCACCCTTTTCAATTGAATCAAAATATTTCTTAGTACTTATAACAGGCTGTGGGCACTTTAATCCCTTGCAATCAATTGTATTCATTTTTTATTCCTCCTCACAATTATATTCATTAAATAAATCTTAATTATATATTAACTTCATATACAAGCACAATTTTTTGGTTTATAATAATGTCAGAATATTTTATCCAGAATTTGTTGCTTTATTATATAATGTAAAAACTCTAATAGATTATGCTTCCCATAAATTCTTTAGAGTTATGTAACTTGTGAATTTAGTGTAATAACTTTATAGCATTATATATACATTATATCAGATTAGCATAAAACTAAATAATTTGTATAAACACTATTAATATTTTAAATATATAAGCATTTAAATATTTGTATTTTTAATAATAGACATTTATAACGGAGGACTTGCATAATGAGAATTTATTTGGATAATGCAGCTACCACCTTTCCTAAGCCTCCTGAGGTTTATAACTCAGTGTTAAATTATATGATGAATGTTGGAGCTAATCCTGGTCGTGGTGGTCATGCTGCCTCTCTTGAAGGAAGCAGGATAGTTTTTAAGTGTAGAGAAGCTCTTATGAAGCTATTTAATTTCGACAAGGTAGAGAATGTAATTTTCACTTCGAATATTACCGCCTCCTTAAATATACTTATCAAGAGTATCGTTAAGGATGGTTGGCATATAATAACGACTTCAATGGAGCACAACTCTGTTTTAAGACCACTTTCAAGCCTTCAAAACTCAAAAAATATTGAGCTTGATATACTATCTTGCTCTAAGGAAGGCTTACTAGACTTAGAATTATTTAAGAGCAAAATCAAATGTAACACAAAACTTCTTATAATGTCACATTCTTCTAATGTTATCGGAAGTATTCAGCCTATAGAAGAAATAGGTAGAATATGTAAAGAGCATGGTATTTATTTTATTATTGATAGCGCTCAAACCGCTGGTGTAGTACCCTTAGACTTTTACCAACTCAACCTTAGTGCATTAGCCTTTACTGGTCATAAGGGTTTGCTGGCCCCTCAAGGCATAGGCGGCTTTCTAATATCTGATGAGCTTAACCAGGTTGCCGAGGCTTTCTTTGAAGGCGGAACTGGCAGCTTATCTGAAAGCATTGTTCAACCAGCCTTTTTACCAGATAAGTTTGAAAGTGGCACAATGAATACTCCAGGCATTTCTGGTCTTTTAGAAGGTATAAATTATATAAATTCTGAAGGAATTAATGCTATAAGGGAAAAAGAAGAATATTTAACTGAGAAATTTCTAGAAGGGTTTCTTAATATGAAGGACATAATTGTGTATGGTACAAAGACCCCTAAACTTATGACTGCTACAATTTCTATAAACTCAACTAGAATAAATAATGCGGAGCTTGGCTATATTTTAGATAGCGAATATGGTATTATGACACGAACAGGACTTCACTGTGCACCTCTTGCTCACAAAACTATAGGCACCTTTCCAGAGGGAACCTTAAGATTTAGCTTTGGCCCTTTTAATGAGTTAAGTGATGTAAATTATGCTATTAATAGCTTATATAATGTTTTAGAAAGGAAGTGAAGCTTATGCAAAAGCTTTTTGAAAAACTTGATAAATTAATTATTTTCTTTGTGCTATACACTATTGTGGTTATAGTATTTTCAAAAACCCTTGGTTATACCTTACCTTTTGTACTTGCTTTTATTTTTGCAATGGTTCTTCAAAGACCAACAAAGTACTTAGTAAACAAATTTAAGATGAAAAACTTTATCGCCTCTATAATAACTGTTATTATTTTCTTTACGATAATAATTCTAATTTTTACGTTAGGTATAACCTCACTAATCAACGAATTAATTCAATTAGGAAAGAATATTCAGGTTTATATAACTGATAGTACCCCAAAATTATATCAATACTTTGATATACTGAAGGACTATTATACTAATCTTGATCCTACTATAGTTAAAAGTATAGAAACTAATTTTACAGATTTTGTAAAAAAGGTGCCTAATTTTGCAACTGCCATAGTAACTATTATAGCTTCAGGTGTGCTCAATTTTTTAGGATCAATACCATATATAATTATGGTAATTCTTTTCACACTTTTAGCAACATATTTCTTTACTAAGGATATGTCTTCAGCAAAAAATAAATTCATGAATATATTGCCTTCTGAAAATTCAAGTAAAGTGTTATATATATTTAATGAGTCAAAAAAAATGTTAGGCGGTTATGCATTCTCCTATGCCTTTATAATATTTTGTACTTTTCTAGAAACTTTAATAGGCTTTTCAATTTTAGGTGTAAAATATGCAGTAATTCTAAGCATCATTTCAGCAATAGTTGATGTTATGCCTGTGCTGGGAGTAGGAAGTGTTTATGTTCCTTTAGCTATTATTCATTTTATATCTGGTAAGCCTGTGTTAGGAGTAGGTATTTTAATTCTATATGCTTTAGTATTCATTATTAGACAAATAATTGAACCAAGAATATTATCGGCATCACTGGGTCTTCATCCGGTTGCTGTTCTGGCAGCAATATTCATTGGACTAAAAGCAAATGGTATATCCGGAATGTTTTTCTGTATGTTTTTAGTTGTTTTTTATACTATATTCAAAAAGGTAAAAGTAATATAGTATAAATATTGTTTCTTACAAATTATGTATAAAAAACCTCCTATTTGGATAAACTTCCAATATAGGAGGTTTTTTATATGAGCGATAAATTTATTATAGATTCAAGAGAACATGGTTCTGCAATTAAATTAAGAGATATTCTATGCAGTGAATTATATTCTGTAATTAAAGAGAACCGACCAATTGTCTTCTTATGCATAGGTACTGATAGGTCTACAGGAGACAGCTTAGGACCCTTAATAGGAGATAAGCTTAGGTTTTTAGTCAGGGAGAGAATCCACTTATATGGCAACTTGGAGTATCCTGTTCACGCAAAAAACCTATGTGAAGTTATTAAAGAAATAAAACTTCAGCATATCAATCCTTTTATAGTAGCAATTGATGCATGCCTTGGAAGCTTGCAAAATATAGGCAAGGTTTTTGTTGAAAAGAAACCATTAACTCCAGGTGCAGCAATGAATAAAGATCTTCCATCTGTTGGAGACTTAAGTATAACTGGAATAGTTAATATATCAGGATCCTTAGAATTTATGGTACTTCAAAACACAAGACTATATACTGTTATGTGTCTTGCTGATGTAATATCTAAAGGTATTTATCACTTTGTTTTAAAAACTGTTGGAGGCAGAAAAATAGAGAATGAAAATATCCCGCTAGAGAACTTAGAATTACAGCTATAAAGTTATACTAAAATAATGAACTATACACTCTATTATTTAATATATATTCAATCTCATCTATACTCTTACTTCCAGAATCGATTATTAGCGTCCCTTCTCTCCTAACACTATTTTGAATACTTAGATTGATAAGTCCGCCATTTTTAAGATTACATATAATAACATCGCATGGTGCGCTAGTGTTTGACACAACATTATATCCTCTATTTATTAATTCTTCTCTAATATAGTCTAATTCATCACTTACACATATTGTCATATAAAAAACCTCCTTTTAGGCGATATTATTCCCATAAAGGAGGTTTTTTATTCTATATGTTATTAATTGCTTCTTGTAAGACCTGTTCCTCTTCTTCAGACAAGTCGTATCTGGATATTCCCTTATCTATTGGCTTAGCGTAGGTAGTGCTTTCATGCCTTCCATATATACCTGTTAATATTACTCCATTATTTCCTTCATCTAATAACGCAATTGAGAAACTAAGATCGCTACCTACATCCTCAAAGGCTCTATATCTAATAATTGAAGTTTTTTGTATACAGCCTTTAATTCTTTTATCTAAATCATTGTATGCTTCTTTTACTTTTTGTGAATCATCTTTAACTTCATCAACTTTATCTAAATATGTCACTATAAGCTCTTCTAAATTTTTGTTGTTTACCCCCCTCATAAGCTTTCTGTATCTTTTCTCAATACTGCTTATAGATTTTAATAACACCAATACTGTTATTAATAGTATAATAACTATTACACTTAAGGCTATGAGTATATAAGGTTGAAAATCCTTCACTAGATTAATAATAATATCCATAATATCCTTCTCCTTTTAGTTGCAAACACTGA
>CAZMQY010000163.1:1923-8090 GCA_964568335.1 uncultured Clostridium sp. | reverse complement strand
TAGACAACTTAATAGTCTCTCCTGATAAATTATCAATGGGCAGTACCTGTAATTTTTTATTTTTATCCTCAATGGATACATAATCATGTCCCACAAACAATATTGAAGTATCTTCACTAGTCTTAAAGTTCGTAGTTTCTTTTTTTGTACTATTTATATCATTCTTGACAGCATAAGCCCAAAGATTTTCATCTACACCAAGTTTCCAAAAACCATTCATTCTTGGAAGTAATATATCCTGGATTTCAACTACAGGCAGAAACTTTCCTTCCACATAACTTATCCAAAAGGTTCTATAGGTATAAGAATCCTCTGAATTGACCCTGGTTGCTTTCTTATGCTTTAAGGCAAGCAGTAACCCAGATTTTGATCTTGTCTCTTTTTCCTTTTCATTAGCTATCTGTTTGTAATCTATAGATTCATGAGCATAGCCCTCTGTGGAGCTATCATTTTCACCAATCCTATTAAAAAACAGAAGCGCTCCCGCTACTTGCTTTATAATCAGGTTATCATTAATTTTTATGTAATCATCAAAGTGTATACCATTGGAGCTTGTAGTAATTATATAGATATACTTTTCCATTATACCTATATTGCTAGGTTTTATCTTAAAGGCTTCCCAAAAGTAGCTGCTTGCATCTACACGTTTAAGCTTGTAGCTTGGATCGTTGCATACCTCCTCATCAAATAAAATAAACTCTTTGCTAAAGTGTGCAGTTTTTCTTAAATACTTAGCCTGATCTTCTTTTGACAGTTCGATATCATTTGTTAATACATAGCTATTAACTATCCATTCCCCATCTATTGGAGGCTTAATAGGCTCCACAGATTTTACTTGGACATCCAAGGGCAAGTTTAAGCTGCTGTATATTACATATACTACAAGTAAAGCTATAGCAATAAAAAATAAATATATTTTCTTCAAAACTAAGTCCTCCCTAGTAGTAATTAAAGTGTATCAACAGCCGCTGGAAAGGCTATAGTCACCTTAGTGCCCTGGCCGTATTTACTATCAACCTTTATGCTTCCGCCATGAAGTTCCACTATCTCTTTGCATATGGATAGTCCTAAACCATTTTTGGACATGCTACTTTTACCCTTAAAAAACTTCTCCATTACAAGTGGAAGTTCTTCGCTTGGGATACCTGTACCAGAATCTACAACCTCTATAACTACATAACTGTCTTTATTAAATACAGCTATATCTATATTTCCATCTTCTGAAGTAAATTTAAAGGCATTGTCTAATACGTTTATAATAACTTGATTAACTCTATTTTCATCAGCAAATATAAGATGTATATTTTCTTGAAGCTGCAGATTAAAATTTAACTTTTGTCTTTCAGCTCTAGGTTTAAATTGTTTCTCTATATATTTAACGTTGTTCCTAATATCTATATAATCTTTTTTTAAAGATACCTTTCCAGATACAAGTCTTGAAAAGTCTAAAAGCTCCGCTACCATCTGAGTAAGTCTATCACTTTCCTTTTCTATTATATTTAAACCTTCTAATAGTTCGTTTTTATCCTTAAGGTCGCCGGCTTTTATTGTTGCAGCCCACCCCTTGATTGAAGTTAAAGGAGTTCTGAGTTCATGAGAAACAGAGGCTATAAATTCATTTTTAAGCTTATCATTTTTAAGTATTTCCTCAGCCATAAAATTAAAACTTTCTGCTAGATTCCCTAACTCATCATCTCTTTTAATGTTAAGCCTTTCATTAAATCTTCCAGAAGCAATTTTTCTAGACATTTCTGTAATTTCTTTAATTGGCTTTATTATGGAGTTAGAAAGCATAATGCCCACCATTCCGGAAATGAGAATAACTGCAGCACCTATTGCTATAAAAATGGTAGTTATATTTCTTATAATTTTGTCAACTTCAGAAAGAGAAGTTACAAATCTTAATACTCCTTCTATCTTTCCAGAAGGGCTCAAGGGATAAGAGACATATAATAGCTTTTCTTTTGTTTTTTCGTCCTTAACGATTAAGGTTCCAGTTTTACCCTCCAGTGCCTTTCTTACATCGCTATCATCAATCTTTCCTTCTATAAAATTACCCACAGAGTTTAAAAGCATTTCCTTATCCGTATTTATTATCTGAACCTCAGCATTTGTATTTTTCCAAAATATATCTGCATTATCCTGAATATTTTTCTCTAAAGAGGCAGAGGAAAAATAGCTGTTATAAAAATCAGCAGAAGCTTTTATCTGATTCTCCATTAAACTTTCCATGTTTGTATAATAATATTTATTTAAAGCAACTATTAAAAAAATCTCAAGTACAGCAACAGTTAGAAATATAATTAAAAAATAGCTTGAAACCAGTCTTCCTGTTATTCCCTTCAAGGTAACACCCCTTCGAATTTTCCTAACTAGTATTATAGCATTAACAGCACAGTTGCTGCTTAAAATACAGCTACTTGTAATTAAATTGTAACCTATTATAATGTAATTAATGATAAGCTAGTGTTTGTATACATGCCAAACTTAGGAGAGATTCTAAATGAGTTACAATATATTAATAATTGAGGATGAAGAATCCATAAGAAAATTTATAAGAATAAATTTTGAGCGAAATGATTTTAATGTGCTGGAAGCCTCCTCAGGAGAAGAAGGCATAAAAAAAGCTCAGAGCTTTAATCCAGAGGTTATTATACTGGACATAATGCTTCCTGGAATAGATGGCTTTAAAACCTGCGAGCTTTTAAGGGCTCAGCATCCAGACGTAGGAATTATTATGCTTACTGCTAAAACTCAGGACATGGATAAGATAATGGGACTTGAATTTGGCGCAGATGACTATATTGTAAAGCCCTTTAATCCTTTAGAGCTTATTGCAAGAGTTAAAGCGCTAATAAGGCGTATAGGAAAGCAAAGTGAGCAGGAGAAGTCTAGTATATCTTCTGGTGAAATTACCCTAGACAGCTTTTCTATGAAGGTATTTAAAAACGATGAGTCAATAGATTTAACACCTAAGGAATACACACTTATAAAAACCTTTATGGAAAATGAAGATAAAGCCTTTAGCAGAGATGAGCTTTTAAATCTTGTGTGGGGCTACGAGTATTTTGGAGATACAAAGATTGTAGATGTGAATATTAGAAGGCTTAGAGAAAAAATTGAAGGTAATCCTTCAAAACCTAAGTATATTGAAACAGTTTGGGGAATAGGTTACCGATGGAGAAAAAATTAGGACCAAGGGGAGGTTTTCATTGAAATTCGTTGTAAATAGAAACCTTCCCTTGGTCTACTATTAATGATATGTTTATTGTTATCTAGTTATTTTGTATATAGCCTTAGCGTATATTTCCAGAGCAATAAAAATATCCTTAAGCACAATATGCTCATTAGGCTCATGCTCTGTTTCCGGTCTGCCTGGAAGAACTGCTCCAAAGGCAACACAGTTCTCCAATGCCCTTGCATAAGTAGCTCCTCCTGAGGACATAGGTTCTGAGGTCATATCTTTAGTAACCTCTTGGTATACCTCCATCAAGGTATTTATTAAAAAATGATCCTTAGGTATGTAAATTGACTTCATCCAATCATATTCTCTGTAGGATAGATCATATTTATTAGCCGCGTCACTTAGTTTGGTTACTATTTCATTTTTATCAACTGTAACAGGAATGCGAATATCTATGGACAGAGTTTCTTTTTCCCCTAAGCTTATCTTTCCCACATTAAATTTAAGCTTTCCTGAAGCCTCATCTTCACAATTTCCAAAAATTCTTACTGCAAAAGCATCTTCCTTAATTTCATTAGCAAGAAATTCAATAGCCTTAGAACTAATACCTATACTCTTCAAAGCTATTGCAAGCCTGCTTATTGCATTAATTCCTTTTTCTGCAGATGCAGCATGAGCGGATTTTCCAAGTACCTTAACACCAGCTTCAGTAATTTCATAGTCATATTCTAGCTCAGTGAGCTTGGTTTTCAATTCTTCTTGCTTAGCTCCAGTATAAACAATATTGTCCGGTACAGAGTTAAAGGCGTTGCCTCCTTCTAAAATAAGATCGGCAGCATTATCAGCCTCTAAAATTATCTGCAGCAAACCTTTTTCTGCATAAGTAAGAGGAAAGGATGAATCAGGAGTAAAGCCTAGGCTTGGCTTCTCCTCTTTTTCCATGTACTTCTTCATATCCCGCCATAGGTTTTCTTCGTCAGTTCCAAAGATAAATCTAAGCCTTTTATTAAAGGATGCCCCCAAATTCATAAGGGCTTTAGCAGCGTATATGGCCGTAAGAATAGGACCTTTGTCATCCTGAGTTCCTCTGCCATAAAGCTTGCCGTCTTCAATAACAGGATTAAAGGGGGTGTGATTCCAAGCGTCTAAGGCGCCAGCAGGCACAACATCAAGATGTCCCAGTATTCCAACAAGTTCTGAGCCTTCACCGATTTCGGCGTAGCCGTAATAGCCCTCTGGATCATAGTAGGTTTTAAAGCCTAGACCTTCGCATATTTCAAGGGTTTTTCTAAGTGCTTTATCGATATTTTCTCCAAAAGGATATTCCGTTGAAGCTTCGTCAATTACACTTGGTATGCATACCAAATCCTTAATGGAGTTTACTAAATCTCCTTGCAGGGCCTCCAATTCTCTTTTTATTGCTTCATCTGTGAACATGTTATAAAATCACCAGCCTTCGTATTTATAATTATATTTTACTACTTTTTAGCTTCTTTAATAACTGCATTGCAGCTCTTTTTATCATTATAACTCACTAAAAAAAGAAAATCCGCTAGAATATAAATATAAGTCAATGTTGTGCTACAATGTTATATGAGATATTATTTATAGCTTTAACAGGAGGTATTAAATGAGAAAACTATTTGCTACAGATTTAGATGGAACATTGCTGGAAAAGCATAAAAATATAACAGAGGAAAATTATAAGCAGGTCAGAAAGCTAAAGGCCTTTAACCATTGCTTTGCTATAGCTACTGGAAGGGGGTATGACCTTATAGAACATTTAATAAGTGAGTACCCTATGGAAGTAGACTATTTTATATTATTAAATGGAGCACTTATCATAGACAGGCATTCTAACGTAATTAAGCACGAATATATACCCTTTGAAACAGTAAAAGCCATAATTTCAGAGTTCTATAATAAGGATTGGGGAATACACCTTGGAACTGGGTTTAAAAGCTTTAAGCTTGGAATGGAAGAAGGCGAAATAATTAATCCTAATAATGTAGTTATTGAAGGAATTGAGGAAATTAGCAATGAAAGAATATCTATGATTGGTATAAACTACAAGAAAGATGATATAAGACATGTGGATGAAGTATGCCAAAAAATCAACAGTATGTTTAATGATACGGTAATTGCCTATAGAAATGTTAATTATATAGACATAGTTCCTAAGGGCTGTTCTAAAGGCAGTGGAATAAATTATGTCATGCAGAAAGAAAGTATAGCTCATAAGAATACTTTTGCTATTGGAGACTCATGGAATGATGTTTCTATGTTTAAGTCCGTTGAGCATTCCTTCACCTTTAACAAGGCAGAGGAGGAACTGAAGGCCAAGGCTAGATATATAGTTAATTCCGTAGCTGAATGTATTAGAAAATATGTATTAGAAGATGCTTCATAAGTTACAGAAAAAATACTTGCAATAATTATAAAATGGAGGTGTGTCTAAAAGGTATCTTTTGGGCGCACCTCTTTTTTTATCCCGAGAAAACTATGACAAATTTGGAACAGTAAAGACATATTTATGGTGGTATAATTACTCTAGAAAGAGAATAGAAGGAGTTATGCTGTGGATTATATAAGGCTTATTCAAAATAGCATTGAGTATATAGAAGAAAATTTAAAGGAAACTTTAACTGTAGATGAAATTGCAGAGCAAACAGGCTTCTCTCCCTACCATTACTATCGTTTGTTTAATGCTTATGTTGGCATGCCTGTAATGCAGTATGTGAGAAGAAGAAGAATGCTTCATGGAATCAATGATGTAGTTAATAAAGGAAAGCGCATAATTGATGCTGCAATGGAGTATGGGTTCGATACTCACAGTGGCTTCAGCAAGGCCTTTAATAAAGAATATGGATGTTCACCAAGTCAGTATATGGAAAATATTAATGGAAGTATACCTAAGAAGGTAGACCTTAATGTGCTAAAAAAATATAATCTATCCTTAAAATATATTGACATCAAATTTTTT
>CAZMQY010000163.1:0-1913 GCA_964568335.1 uncultured Clostridium sp. | reverse complement strand
AGGGGTAGTTATGGAGCCTAAGATTATAACAAAGCCATCCTTTAAGCTGGCAGGCTATAAGTTTGAAACAAGTCTTGAAAGCCAGAGAAATGAAAGAGAGATTCCTGCCTTTTGGGAACGGTTTGAAGTAGAAAATTGGGAAGGAAAATTGTATGAAGAAGTTAAGCCTTCAATTCATGGAGAATATGCAGTTTGTTTTCCTCCTAGTATGGAAACAGGAAGGTTTCAGTATTTGCTTGGGGTAAATGCAGAGGAGTATAACAAGCCATCTGAAAACATTATAATTATAGAGGTTCCAGAGGCTACCTATGCAGTTTTCACTACGCCTCCTGCTGCCTATGAAGATAGAGGTTTTTCAAAGGCTATTCAAGGTACTTGGGATTATATTATGTATGAATGGTTTCCCAATTCAGGCTATGAAATAGCTCCAGGCAAGCCTGACTTTGAATACTATGATGAAAGATGCCATGACCCTTTAAGGTCGGTAATGAACATATATATACCAATAGTAAAGAGACCGTAAAGGAGTTGATTAAATGCATAAAAGAATCTCGCAAGCTAATATTTATTTGATATATTCAGGAGCTACTGCTTTTTTCTTCTCTTTAGTTTTTACCGTAAGTCAGTTGTACAGAATTGACACTTTGCATCTAAATCCCTTTCAGCTTGTGCTTGTAGGCACAGTGCTGGAGGCTTCTTGCTTTATTTTCGAAGTTCCAACGGGAATTGTTGCTGATATGAAAAGCAGAAAGCTTTCTGTTATTATAGGTCTTATACTGATTGGCACTGCATTTACAATAGAAGGCTCAATTCCGCTATTCATAACTGTTATCATTAGTCAGCTTCTATGGGGAATTGGATATACCTTTACAAGCGGCGCTGATGAAGCTTGGATAGCAGATGAGCTAGGCGGTAAGAATTTAGATTCAATTTATTTAAGAGGGGCTCAAGTTGGACAGATATTTTCCTTTGTTGGAATCCTCATTAGTACGGCGATAGGCTATAAGCTTATAAACCTGCCCATGATAATTGGCGGAGTGTTTTTTATAGCACTTGCAGTGTTTTTAATGTTTTTCATGAAAGAGACGAGCTTTACTCCAGCCCCCGCAGAAGATAGAAACTCCTGGGTACAAATGAAGCATACCTTTATTGAAGGCATTAAATTCGTAAAAGGAAGCAAGGTACTGCTGCTGATGATGGCAGTATCCCTGCTTTATGGGCTATACAGTGAAGGCTTCGACAGGCTATGGACAGCTCACTTTTTAACTGATACAGGTTTTCCTAACATGGCAAATATTAAGCCGATAGTTTGGATTGGAATTATTGATGGAAGTGCCATGCTTTTAAGCATAGCAGCAGTTGAATATATAAAGAGAAGACTGGAGAAGACGGGAGAACTTGACCGGGTTTGGCTTTTAACTTTAATTAATATATTTATGGTTGCAGCTTTAATAGCCTTTGGTATGTCAGGAAACTTTACTACGGCACTATCTATATATCTTGGCTTCTATATTTTAAGGACTACCAACGGTCCCATATACAGCGCATGGAGAAACAAAAATATAAAATCAGAAGTAAGAGCTACAGTTATTTCAACCTATGGACAAATTGATGCCTTAGGTCAGATAATAGGCGGACCAATTATTGGATTTATAGCATTAAAGACTTCAACTCCCTTGGCTATAGTAATGTCAGGAATTATTTTATCACCAGTAATTGCTTTATTTATATACGGAGCAAAGAAACTTAAGGCAGCTCCAAGTAGTTCTTCTAATGAGCCTTAGGGGACGTGCAGCAAATTTTTGAAGAGTTATTTACCTTACTAAATATAAAATAGTGTATAATATAACAAGATAGAGCTGCAAAGAGGAGATTTAAAGGGATGAGAGAATTAAAGAGTGTAGAAGAAAAGA
>CAZMQY010000162.1:0-8137 GCA_964568335.1 uncultured Clostridium sp. | reverse complement strand
ATCTTTTATTTGGTACCAGCCTTTTTGCTTCATTGCGTCAAATATCTTGTACTGTGTATCTTGAGCATTTTTAAAATTAGTAACTAAAGTGTTTCTTAAATTAGTACATGAAGTTTCAGTTATTCCTGTGCTGTAGGAAGAAATAACTTGTTTTTCTGTAGCTAATAAATCATGCAATAAATCTTTTTCAGTAAGCTTATTATTCATCATGTAGTCCTCCTTTTATTGGTGAGAATCCAAATAATTTTTTAAGCTGTCGAAGCTTTGTTTGTGGGTTTGGCTAGCTTGACTGCACAAGTTTTTAAGATTTTGGTCTGTGCACATTGTGGAGTATTCATTATATTTTTTAGTTAGCAAGGCTTCATAAGCTATTTGATCTTGTATAACCTTAAGGTTGTTGCTGTCTAATTGTGGCTTTTGATTGTTTACTTGTGTGTTAGGCATAAAGCTCCCTCCTTAATTCTTCTGTAGATAATCTACAAAGTTATTATTTGCAAATATAAATAAAGTATAGATGGTAATTAAATGAAAAAGATATTGTATATATAAAATAAAATTGTATAGACAATATCCTGCTGCATATATATAATAGGACTGTAAACATTGCGGAGGTGCTAAAATGATATTTGACAATATTAAAAACTATGAAAGATATGAGAATATAAGTATTAATTTTAAGAAAGCTTTTGAATTTTTGAGAAGAGAAGATTTAAAGGAATTATCCTCTGGAAGATATGAAATAGATAGAGATGAAATTTTTGCATTAGTTCAGACATACGAAACAATAGATATTAATAGTAAAGTATATGAAGTTCACAAAAAATATATAGATATACAATTTATGTTAGAAGGTGAAGAAAGAGTAGGTTTTTCACCCATAGGCAATCTTAAAGTTAATACAGCCTATGAAGAAGGAAAAGATGTTATGTTTATGGATGGAGAAAAGAAATTATCTCAATTGAATGAAGGAGATTTTTTTGTGTTTTTTCCAGAAGAGCCTCATATGCCTGGCATTATGAATTGTGAGAAAAAAGAAGTAAAAAAGGTAGTAATAAAGATAAAAGCATAAAGTTTGCTAACTTCAAGCTTGGAGGTAGAAAATGCTGGACAAAAATTCGTCTACACCAATATATGCTCAACTAGAAGAAGCCATAAAGGAAAAAATAAAGAAACGAGAATATGTTCCAGGTGGGGAACTTCCAACTGAAAGGGAACTTACTGAACTTTTTGGAGTAAGCAGAATGACTATAAGACAAGCAATTTCTAATCTTGTGCACAAAGGAATTCTATATAGGATACCTGGCAAAGGAGCATTTGTGTCTAAGCAAGTAATAGAAAAAAAGCTTGAAATTGAAAGTTTTAGCGATGATATGAGAAAGCGTGGACTAATTCCAGGAAGCAAAATTATAAAGTTTGAAAAGATTAGTCCTAATGATGAAATAAGAGAAAAGCTGAGCCTTTTAGAAGGTGAAAAAATATATTTTTTAAATAGGCTTAGATTAGCCAATAATGAACCAATGGCAATAGAATATTGCTTTCTTCCGGAAAAATTTTTTCCAAACATTATTAAATATAATATGGTTAACTGCTCTCTTTATACAATAATGAAGGAAGAGTATGGTATACATTTTAACTATATGAAGCAAAGCCTAAGGGCGGTAAGCCTCAATAAAAAAGATGCTGAAATGCTGTTTGGAAAGATTAAAGGTGTTGGTCTTGTTTCTGAAAGACTGATGTACAACATTGAAGAAATACCAATTGAATATACTAAAACAATATATCATTCAGAGCGATATACCTTTAATATGGTACTTTTTAATAATAATTGATTTTAAAGAGACAGGAAGCATATTCCTGTCTCAAACTTTTTTCATAAATAATAAGTAGAAACAGAAATTTAATACCTTCTTAAATATTATTTAATACTATGGTTGTTATGACATGCTATAATATTAGATAAAAGGAGCGTGTAAGATAAATGGATTTTATAAATAGAGGATTTTCAAGCTTGCTAACAATTGCTTTAGTAGTCATAGCCATATATTTTTTAATTAATATATTGCCTGTAGCGTTAGTAATAGGTGCTGGAGTATGGGGAATCAGCTATGTAGTGAAGAAGTTTAGAAACCTTATTAAAAGTAAGAGAAATAATTTTAACAACAGATATGATGATATAGAAATAAAGAGCAGTCAGAGCTTTTCTTCAAATGATGTAATAGATGTAGAATATACAGAAATCTAATAAATATAGGGACTATTTCATACTTGAGATAGCCCCTATATTTTTAATATTGGTATACAAATTATTGTATGCATAACCTAAATATAGTATAATTGAAAGAAATTAAAGGGGATTAGGATGAATATAAAATATGAAATGGTAAAATGATGTATATTCTGTATTAAGTATACAGGAAGTTCTTAAGTTTGAACAAGTTGTTTTATAACTGGGGGGGATATAAGGTGACTATTATTGAAGAGGTTAAAGATAGGCTTTCAATATTTAATAATTTGTATGATGTTATAAGAATAATTGAGCCTATTGAGAAAAAGGTATTGTATTCTGATGAGAATCTTCAGGAGGGGAAAGAAAGGTATTGCTTTTGCTTTTGGGTAAAAGATAAGCCCTGTATTAACTGTGCTACCATGAGAGCTTATATGGAGAAGGATACTTTCGTAAAATTAGAGTATAAGGAAGAAAAGGTTTTTATTGTTATAGCAACTTCAGTTATAATAAATGACAATACATATATAGTTGAACTACTTAAGGATATATCAGATAATGAATTAATAAACAATGAAAATATAACTAATTTAAAGAGAGCAGGAAAATTAATTGATGAAGTGAACGAAAAAATTATAAAAGATGCTTTAACAGGTATATATAACAGAACATACATAAATGAAAGACTTCCTGTAGATATTTATAATGGCACCATTGATTGTAAGCCTATCTCTATTATAATGGCTGATATAGACTTTTTTAAAGATATAAATAATAACTATGGACATGCTGTTGGTGATAAGGTATTGGTTGAATTTGCTAAGCTTCTCGAAAAATCCGTAAGAAAAGATGTTGATTGGGTAGGTAGATACAGCGGGGAAGAATTTCTAATAGTTTTAAATAATACTGATTCTGATAAAGCTTATATTGCTGCAGAAAATATTAGGATAGCTATAGAAGATACAGTATTTAAATATGATGACCTTGAAATTAAGATAACTTCAAGCTTTGGTGTATGCTGTGCAAGTAAGAACAAGCCTAATATGGAAACTTTAATTGAGAGTGCTAATCAGAATTTGTATAAAGCAAAAAATTCAGGGAGAAATAAGACTATTATAAACCTATAATCTTTTAAGGTATTGAACTTTATTAGGAGGTGCGCTATTGGATAAAAGTAAATCTAGGAAGTTAGAGTTAGAAAAAATAAGTAGAAATATAGAGGAGCTTAGGGATATACTAAATGAGATATGCTGCACCACTGTTGAAGACGAGAAGGACGAGGAAAGACTTGCAGTAAGTGAAGCTTTAGATGAGCTTATTGTAAGATATATGAAAGAATTTAGTAAATAGTTTTTTTATATTATTAAAACAGTATAAAAGCTTAGGGCTATCTGAAACAGTACATAGCCCTAAGCTTTTTATGTTATCATGCCAGTATCGCTTGTATTACCACGACTTAAATCACGATCATCAATGTTTTTTAAGTTAATGTCTTTTATCCTTTCAGGTATATTTAAATTAGGGCTTCGCAATTCTCCACCCAAAGATTTTATAATTTCACTAGCTTCAGTCTTATTGTTATCAGTTATATCAACTACCACTTTATAGTTGACATCCATAATCTCCTCAAAGCGTCCCATTCCGCTAACCATTGGGCTGGATGCGATTAGTGGAGCTTTATCTGTAGCTTCACTGATATTTCCAGATCTTAGAACTAGGTCAGAAAGACTAGGGGTGTTTTCATTACCTGGAAAGTTAGTTTCTGAGTTGTTGTTAACCATATAGTGCTCGTTTATATCGGCATAGGAATTAAAGCCGGATTGTTTTAATTTTTCTACAGCTTCATTAGCATTTTTAATCCCGCTGAAAAATCCTTCTAGTTTCATTTGAGCAGCTCCTTTCTAACATAAGCTATATATATTTTTTCACTACCTATAAATATTATACTAAAGAAAAAGCATCGCCAAAGAGGCAATGCTTACTTTTTGTTTTGTCCGGTTTCCTTTTTTTGGTTTATATTATTCTTGTGCTTATTAGATGATTCATTCTTGTCTTCTGACTTTTGGTTGCTGCCATTAGCTTTATTAACATTTTGCTCCTTTTGAGACTTATTGGTAGAGCTGGAATCATTATTGTTTGTATTACTATTTTCATTATTTTTATTGCTGTTGTTAGGAGTATAAATATTATTATCGCTATTATCATTATCATCTTTGTCATTATTTTTAAATTTTTTCTCAGCGTTATTTTGCTGCTTATCGCCTTTATTATTACTGTTTTTATTATTATCAGAATTTTTAGTTGGTGTCTGTTCTTCCTTTTTATTGATTATATTTACCTTTAGATTATTCTTTTTAGAATACTCTTCAAACCTTGCTAGATTTGGTTCCTTATTAAGCTTATTATCTTGAACAGAAACGGTTATAGCCTTACCGCTTTCAATATAGTTATCATTGATAAAGTTATCCTTTTTAGCCTCCTCAACTATTAAATCTAATCCATCGCTTAAGACTTTATTTTTTATATTTAGCGTTGATAATACTTTTTCACCGTCGCTATTAAGAGGAATAGTCTTTAAAATCCTATCCCACCTATTTATTTTAAGCTCAATGGAAGGATTTATATCAACTACAACTGAAGCTGTCGGAGTGTAGTAGGCATAACTTGCGGTTCCTGAGAGCAAAACAAACAATAGTGAAGCTGCTGCAGCTGCATATTTGAAAAAAGGTGTTGCACTAACCAACTCACCAGCATAAACCTGGCCAACATTAGGTATATGCTTATCTATTTTGACCTTTAAAAACTCACCGCTGTTTGTCATTATGAAGGCATGTTTTTTTTCTACTTGCATAACCACACCTTTACTATTCACTAGATTCACCTGCCTTTATATTCAAATAAGATTTTATATATGGATATTCATCGCTGGATAAAATAAGAATTAATATTAGTATATACTTTCTCCATTTTTCAATAAGCTTTCTATTACTGCTAGTCAAAAGCATTATTTCCTTAACCGGAAGAAGCTTCTTTTGTTTAACATAATTTAATATGTTATCTTCCCTAATACAGGCAAAAGCAATATTTAATAGAGAATTTCTAGTATCTTTATGAGAAGGAGAAGCCTTAATTAATGCATTAAAATCCAGTTTATACTCCTTCAGTTCCTTGGTAAAGAGGTGAATTTCTTCAGCACGTTTTCTGTTTTCTGCTTCCAGTTCATAATTATTTATTGAATTTTTATAGTCGATAAATTCAAACTCCTCTTCTTCATTATCGAAAATCACAACAGGAGTCCTGCTCATCTTTCGAAAGTAGTCAATTAAAGCATTTTTCATGATTAACTTAGCAAAGCCGTAGAAGTTTATCTTTTCATCATTATATTTATCACAGGCGTTGTTGAAGGCGATAAGAGAGACCGATAGTTCATCGTCGTTTTCCCAGGATAACTTCCGTTTACATACATTATAAGCAGTGTTATATATAAAAGTTTTATTTTCTTCTATAAATTTGTCTCTGTTATCAAGAGATAGCATTGCTGCGTCCATTAAATCCCTCCTCTATCTCCTAAGAGCTCATGACAAATATTCATTTATATGAAACTCTCAAGTATATATACGTATATTATAATAGAAATAGCGGGGTATAGGGCTAGTAGTTTATGGAATTAAATTTTTTTATTTATTTTTCACTACCCCCTAAACTGAGAAGGACACTTCGTATATATTGGTGAAAGCACAGAAATGCACAAACTCACTAAATAAATTTTAGTATCAGGGAGGAAAATTACATGAAAAAGATATCAATTTTAGTTGCATCAATATTAGTATTCGGAAGCTTCAGCACAAGGGCTTTTGCAGCGGATGCTAATACACAAATTTCACAAACAACAGAAGCAGCTGTTTCCTTTAAAGATGAGGCAGGAATAACTCCTGACAGCTTATTGTATACTATAGATCAGGCTGTTGATAAATTAAGAGTACTATTAGCTTCAAGTGATGAAAAGAAAGCAGAAGTTATAGCAGATATAGCTGAGGAAAGACTTGGAGAAAGCGAAGTTATGGCAGAAAAGGGTGAAACTGCATTAGCAGAGAAGGCTCTTGAGGATTATAATAATAAAATTACAGAAGCTGCTGAAAAGCTGCAGACAGTTGTTAATAACACTGAAGCTGCCTCAGAAGAAAATACAAATGAAAAATTGGAACAAAGTATTATAGATTTAGAAAAATCAATTCAAGATGTTCAAGAAAAATCATTAGCAGTTTTAGAAAATCTTAAGGACGTAATTGCTAAGGAAGGAACAGAGGCTGTAGAAAAGGTTATAGAAGAGCAAACAGCGCACAAGGAAGCCGTAGCAAACTTTGTTAAGGAAAGACATGAATTTAATGCAGTAAAAAAGGATTTAAACATGGCCAAGGTAGCACTCAAAAAGATTGAAAAGGGTGGAGATGAAGAGGCTATAAAAAAGGCACAAGAGGAATTAACTCTAAAACAGCAAGCCTATATGGAAGCAAAAGCTGAGCTACATACAGCTTTTCAAGCTAAAAAAGCAACTGAGGGTGCAAAAATAAAAGAAGAGGATAAGCCAACTTCAACTGATACAACAGCTACAGTTGAAGAAAACAACAAGGCTATAGATGCTGCTAAACCAACTGAATATATTAAAACCAATAATGGAAATGGAAATGGTAACAAAGATAAGTCAAATAAGATAGAAAAAGACGATGATGAAGACGAAGACGACAAGGACCACAAAGAAGACAAAAAAGATAAAGAAAAGACAGCCCCAGGAAAATCTGGAGAAGAGCATGGCAAATCAGACAAATCTAATGGCAACAAAAGGTAGTTTTTAAGGGAAGCATTTTTAATGCTTCCCTAGTTTTTTATTTTATTAGCTTCAGCATTTCACAAGACTCTCCGCAGGAATAAATATAAAGCTTGTGAAGAGGTCTAGTCATTGCAACATACAAAAGCTTTACATCCAGTTCTTCAGTGGAAAACTGCTCCTTCGACGCATTTGCAATTATAACTATATCAAATTCTAAGCCTTTAACTAGATAAGAAGGAACAACAACCACTCCACCGCTGTATTCTTTTTCAGAGCCGGTTATAACCTTTACCTGAAGCTTTAAGGTTTTTAGAATAGCCTTAAGTTCTATACACTCTTCCATAGTTTTGCATATTATAGCTGCTGATTTATAGCCTTCTGTATTCATGAGATTTATCTTTAGCTTTATTTGCTCAGCTACATCCTTTAAGCAAGCTTTGATTTCAATTGCTACAGGTTCGCCATGCCTAATTACTGGTCTTGCAGGAGGAAGCTTGGAATTGTTAAGGTATTTGATAACATTGCTTGCAGCATCCATTATTTCTATAGTGGTTCTATAGCTTTGCTCTAGTGTTAACAGTGAAGCGTCAGCATCGCTAAATATAAAGTTTTGAATCTCTTCCCAGGCATCGATTCCTCTGTGAGAATGTATGCCCTGGCATAAGTCTCCTAAGATAGTAAAGGAGGAACTGTTTAGTAGTTTCTTAAGAACAAACAACTGGAATAAACTAAAATCTTGTGCTTCGTCTATTATGATATGCCTTACAGAGAGCTTATCCTCTAAGCCGTAAACAATATATCTTATATACATAAGAGGGGCAAGATCCTCAAGCTCTACAAATCCATGCTGAAACTCCTTTGCTGTACAGTCTCTTAAAAATTCAGCTGTCTCTGTACTTATGTATTCTCCTGATAAACTGCTAAAAAGTACTTTATCACTCATAAGTCTTTTATAATACTCCATTGCGCTTAGAGGCTTAAATTGCAGCAGATAGTCTCTAACTACAGTTTTGGCATGGTTTTTTACCTTTTCTATTAAGGTTTCCCTTTTAGTAAGGGTGAAGTCTACATCAAATATAGCTAGT
>CAZMQY010000161.1:7877-8149 GCA_964568335.1 uncultured Clostridium sp. | reverse complement strand
CCCTTTCCTTAGTATTTTACCACACTAGCAAAAAAAGAGCCAAAATTTCTTGGCTCTTTGAAAGACTTCCTAAGATTAAATACCTCTTGCCCACTTGCTAGATATAGGGTAGGAATAATCATTGCCATTTAACACATTAACTATAGCAATGATAGGCATAACCAAAGCTGCAATTCCAACAACTAGCAAACCTAAAATCCCAATTAGTATTATTGTTAAAATACCTGAAACTACTCCTCCTATTACTAAAAGAATTTGAAACATTAACGCTT
>CAZMQY010000161.1:0-7867 GCA_964568335.1 uncultured Clostridium sp. | reverse complement strand
CTTCACATAGTCATCCGAAGCTATCAACATAACCACCAATGGAATTAGAATAGGTGCTGCCAAAAAAACTCCCCCATGGCAAAGGGCAGCTAAAAGTTTTTGCTCAGTAGTCAACATAATATACCCCTCCAGTTATAATTAATTTCTCTCTGTAATAGAATATTCAGTTAGGACAAATCTTTTAGTTAATTATATGCTAAAAACAAGAATTTTACCTTCATTTTTTCCTTTTAATTAATTCATCTATACCAATTTTGAACAGCAAAAACGAAATAACAAAAGGTATAAAATTGTACATAAGCGGCTTAGCAAGTTCCGAAACCTTAGTTGTACTTTTGTATAATCCAATTAATGATATTCCAGTAAACACTAATCCTAAAGCTCCTAATATTACTAGAACTATGGGATACTTTATCAATCTACTACGAAAACCATGTCCCTTACCCATATCACCGAGATTTGCAGCATTTTTTTGACACTCATCTATTTCCTCAATTTGTTTATTAAATTTATTGTTTTCCTCTTTTATTGTGGACATAGTATGTCTCCCTTCAATAATTTTCATCAATATTGTACCATATTTATTCGATACAAAATACAAAATCTATTTAAACTACAATTAATTTTTAAAAATATGTTGCTTTTTTTAAAAGTGTATTATATAATAAATCTTGTCCTAGGGGTATCATCCAGCGGCAGGATGACAGTCTCCAAAACTGTTCACCTAGGTTCGAATCCTAGTACCCCTGCCATAAAAAAGCTTGTGAATCATTGAATTCATAAGCTTTTTTATTTTTTAAAGTTCCGCCATATTTTACTATTTCCCGTCCTGTGATTTTATTTCTATGGGCTTGAATACCCATTCATACCCGCCTTGTGCTGTCATTGTTAATATCATAGCATTAATAATAGTTATGAGCAGTTTTGAACTAGAAAATGTATTCGTCGTAATCTGATAGCCTATGATAACTATTAAAGAATATATAAATACTACATATTTGGTAGGCAGCCATTTAGCTACCTTGTCAATTAACTCTTTTGTGAACTGAGTAATAAGTACCACTACTGCTACCATACCAGCAAATGTTGAGAGATAGTCCAAAGTAATAAAATTGTCCATTAAAAATCCTCCTTTTAGCTTTATTAAATTATATTAATTTCTAATGGCGCGTATTACAAACTATTTTGCTAATATGTGCTATTTTTTATGGTTTATTTGCTTATTATATTTATGATGATAACGTACCTACTGTTAAGTAGAGCTGAAATATATTTAACAAAACTAAAAGACAGTTAATTGATAAACTTAACAATCAATTAACTGTCCTTATTTTAATTTTTAATTATTTCTTTAATTCAGTTTTTCCAGTTACTTTAGAAGTTGCATCTAATGGCTTAAATGTCTTTTGAGCATCTTCGTTAAGGAAATATAGGTTTCCATCAATAGTTGCATCTACTAATTGGAAATTCTTTCCTGATACGTAAACGTCACCCTTGAATGTTCCATGTTGAATGCTAGCATTTACGCTGTTAACTGTTAATTTTGGAGCTGTTAATGTAAATCTTGCTGTAACATTCTTCTTGTCATCTTGAGTGTAAAGAGCTATTTTACGTTGGAAAACTTCATTACCTTTGTCATCCTTCTTACCGTTTTTGAAATCGCCATCTAATACTAGGTCTTTAGTAAATGTTAAATCCTTTAATGTTGCAATAATCCATTTTCCGTCTTTGCTTATTGCCTTCTCAAAAGCATCCTCTTTGTTAACTATTGAAGCTGTTGTTACTACCTCAGGCTTCTTTTCAGTTGCTGGAGGAGCAGGAGTTTCCTTTTTTCCGCAACCTACAAATGCAGTTGTTGCCAATGCTACTGTTAATGCTACTACTAATGCTTTTCTTTTCATGAGTGTGACCCCCTAATAAGTTTTAATATTGTTTTATTAATTATGTATGTCGTTATTATAACATATTGATAAAAAACTAACAAGATTTATTTAATATTTTGTTAAAAAAGTAATTATCATATAAAATAATTTGAAAATTCTTAATTGTGTATTTAACCGTATAAATTAGATATCTGAAAATCATATACATTTCCAGATATGGCTGAGTCTTACTTTTTTGAATCCTCAAAATCATTTTCTTCAATATTATAGGTGCTTTCAAATTTGTTATTTGACCAAGATATTTCATTTAAATGTTTTGCCTGATGAATGTCAAAAGCACTTGTACCTTTTATCTTATCCCTTTCTATATTATTATTTTCATCTTGCCCCTGCTTTTTATTCATACTAATACTCCCTTTCTTATTATTTAACTATACTTTTATTTATATGCATTTTTATAATTCCCTTTTTTCGTATAAAATATTTAATCGACGCTATATAAACCCTTATCGGAAGATAAATATAAAAAAGTATATATTGGCTAAAAAAGAGCACTAATATGCAGAATAAAAGAAAAACAAGAGTAAATATTTAAGTTTTATGAGTGTATAAAAATGGCTACTCTTTTTAAAAAAGATATATTCTCAAATTAGCCCAATAATAGCAATAAAATAAAGTGGAAATCTTTTCAAAAATAAATGGAGCTACATCGAATTTTAAGGTAGCTCCAAAATAATAGAATTATAAATTTTTACTTAGTAAATACTACATCGCAAGTTATGGTTCCATCAGCATTTTCTTTAATATTTTCTATAACTATGCCTGTTTCTGTACTCTTTGTATCCCACTTGTATAATGAAGTTGTGTTTACTTTAGCATTTCCTTTGCTTGATATTGATGTTACTTTATTTTTACCAGGGAATAAGTCTCCTGAGTCTCCATCATTAACATTCTTCTCCATATCGTAATTTTCATCCGCTTGTAATAAGCTTATTCCGTAATGATACTCTCCATTACCAGCAGCAAATTGCTTTACACTGCTCTTTCCAGTATGATCTGTATCCCAGTTAGCTGCTTCATTTGGTCTGTTAAAGGTTCTTGCTAGTATATCATTAACTATATGATATACTGCTAAGCCATGAACGTTAGCACCGTCTTTAGTGTAAGAAAGTCCCTCATCAAATCCCTTTTGCTGTCTGTTTTCAAGCAAGAAATATTCTCTTCCCTTTGAACCGGGAACATCAATCTTGAAAATATCTGGCGTTTCACTTGATGGTCTTAAAGTCAAAGATTGCTTTTTACCTTTAGTAGAGGTTACAACCTTAGGTTGAACAAAACCTAGATACATCTTCGACCATGCATCCATGTGTACTGGTGAATTTCCTGAATAGAATGCTGAAGGTATACTTCTACCATAAGAACCACCTGCCATTAGTGTATACATTCCTGTTCCTTCTGAATCATAGCCATAATCATATTGATCTGGAAGTCCTAAAACGTGTCCAAATTCATGAGCATAAACTCCAGCATATGCTGGTGCAGGTGCACTGCCTTTATAGCCAGGGCCTATTACTTCTGGTGGGTATACGTTAGCAAGATAACCGGTAATGTCTCTGCCTACTTCTGGACAAATATTATATGTGTTCACAGCTACTCCATCAACGGTTGTATACTTAAGATCTTTTTCATTCATATACTTTCCATTTTGATAATAATATCCATAATATTTAGCACTCATTATATCCCATTTATGAGACCAAATAATGCTCGGATCTCTACTGAATTCTGCCCCTGTACCCCTATGAATAATAAAGATATTTGGAACTATTTTTTCGACTGGCTTACCATCTTCAAGAGTATACGGAGTACCATCTTCCTCATAGTACCATAATTCGTTTGGATCTATATCAACCGCGTAATCTGCGAAATTTACATGCTCATCTGCTGCTTTTATAGCGTCATAAACCAATTCTCCTATATGAGCGTCTCCATTTTCATTATAATATTTACCCTGTTCTAAATAGTAATCATAAGGTTTAGGAAGCGTAACCCAATCTATCACTTCTACGTCTATTTGGAACTTATCATAACTAACCTCTTTATAATAGTTTCTCATTGTTTTATCTATGGGAACAGCTGCTCCTTTATAAGTAGCTAAATTCTTAAAGACATCAAGATCGTAGGGATTATACTCTGTTCCATTTAAAAGATCATCAAACTTTTGTTGCGGAACTCGAGGATAATTAACACCTGGAACATTGCTCTCACTTCCGTTGTCTCCAGGAAAATCTACAAGTATAGCTATACCCTTTTTATTCTTTCCTGTCATGTCTTTATTAGCCAATACTTTAGTGTTAGCTTCCGGCTTCAAATAAGACTTTCCATTAAATTGCTTATCTTCTTCTCCCTTAACCTTAACACCATTTTCCCTAGCAACTTTTGTAATTTCTGGATCAAGCTTTTGAAATATAGGTGCTCTTAAATAACCTGGTACTTCCTTTTCATTAGAAGTTTGCACTTTTCCAAAAGAAAAAGCTGATGTCAATACCAATGCTGCCGACATAAGAATTGCTAGTCTTTTCATTCCTTTACCCCCTTTTATTTTTTCCCCCTCTTTAGTAATGCCTAAATAATAATTTTAGTCATTACCATATATTTACATATTTATTTTATCACGCTAAAGTTACTATTGCAATATTTACCGTTATCATTTTAATGACACCATTATCTTCTTTTAGATTATTTTTTATTTTGATTTCTCTAATAAAAATTATAAAACTCCCTAAACAACTCATATGCCTAGGGAGTTTTAATTAATCTATTGAATTTTAAATCCTGCATTCTTAACTTTTTCCAATATTTCTTGGAAATTTTCAGTTCTAATTCTTATAACAATTTCTTTAACATCAGTAACACTCTTTGGATCTACCACAACAAAGCTTATAATATCTCCTCCATTTTCAGAGATTATTTTGGAAAGCTTTGATACCTGGCCTGGAATATCGTAAGCTATTACTGCCAAGCGTCTGCCTTTATTGAGACCAAATACTTCTGTAAACTCATGAAAGATTGCATGATGAGTTACAATTCCCTTAAAGGCGCCGTATTCATCCACCACAGCAACAAAAGCAACACTCTTAACCTTTAAGAAATGGGCAGCTTTTTCCATCTGCTCTAAGGGATGTATAGCAGGAACATCAGTCCTCATTACATTTTCCACTTTGAAATCTGAAAGCAGACATTCCTTATCTATGCTTTTTTCATAATAAAAGGCATAAATTCTGTCCTTTGAAATAGAGCCGTAGAATTTCTCACCATCGGCTACCGGTATGGATAAGAAGTTATTTTCGTCTATTAATTCGAGAGCCCTCTTTATTGTTTCCCCTGGTGTAATTGTCACTAGCTTTTCCTTTGGAAGCATTAAATTCTTAACAAACATAGTTTATACACTCCCCCTTTGTATTTCTTAATACGCCTATTATACCTAAAATTGAAGTAAAATTCAAATAATTTATTCATTTTAAATTCAGGTCATAGCTCCAATATATTTATATGCTTATATATTGCTTAAAATGCCATCATTGCTGCATAACTAATCCTTCTAAACTTTTTAAGTTGTTTTCCAATATATCAATATATCTCATATCATCTTTATACACTAATATGTTTGAGGTTTTTAAATTATATTTACTTATTAAAGCCTCATTTGATTTAAGCTTACCTTCAACATCATATAAGAACACAATCTTCTTGGCTTCCTTAAGCTTCTCCTCCACCTTTAGGTTCCCTTCAATCTCTTTTTGGGTAAGCATTATCCCATAGTTATTAAGCTTCAAGGTTTTTAAACCATAGTAATCAGTGAAATAGTCAAGCTCATCTCCGTCTACAATAAAGGTATAATCCTTAAGCATATTTACTGTTTCTTTAAGCTTCTTCTGATATTCTTCAACATCCTTTATAGCTTTGGCAAAATTCTTCTCATAAAAATCTCTGTCTCTTGTATCCTTATCTTGTATTGCATTTTTAATATTAAGCATAGCTATTTTGTAATCCTCTATGTTCAACCAAAAATAAGGATTATCTTTAAATGTAATATTCTTATACTTAACCTCTTTATCAAAAGAGATAAATTTGATTCCTCTAGAAATATTCACAGTACCAAGCTTATTCTTTGTCAACTTATCAATAAACTCTGATGACCAGGGTTCAATACCAGATCCCCAATAGAAAAATAAATCTTTTCTACTTAAATTACTTATGCTATCCTCTGTATAATTAAAGCTCCAAAGCTTGTCTTTATTAGTAAACATATACTCTAATGAATGTCTCTCGCCTATGATATCCTTCACCATGTAATAAAGCAGCTTATTTGTAGTCACTATGTTCAAGGATTGCTCTTTTTCAACAGGTTCAACGACTACTGGCTTTTCATCAATTTTATCAACTTTTTTGTTACAAGCACTAAGCGCAAGTACAAAAATTATAAGAACCATATATATCAATCTTCTCTTCAAGTTAAACTCTCTCCTACATATTGTATTTTCACGTATTATTTTATATAACTTATACGTATTATGCAAATTAAAAGTTACTGCCTTTGCCAATAATATTATAAGAATTGCTTTTTTTATTTATGTGTTTTAATATTATATATAATACAAAAGTTCTACGCATTAGATACAATATTATAAGCTTATATCAGTATTTTAGGGGGTAGAAGTCCTAAATGGACTTCAATGGTTAGTCTGCGAGTGAAATGAGCATTCTTAGACTACCCAGTGTTTCAACTGAAAGGAGAAAACTATAATGGAATTTACTGTAGATAGAGTTGAACAAACAATGGAGCTTGGAAGACAGCTTGGTACTCATGCTCAGCCTGGAGATATTATATGTCTCATAGGTGATTTAGGTACAGGCAAAACTCATATAACTAAAGGAATAGCTCAAGGGCTACAAGTTGATGACTACATAACAAGTCCTACCTTTACAATAGTTAATGAATATTTGGGAAGACACAAGCTTTATCATTTTGATGTGTATCGCGTTAATGATCCAGATGAAATAGAGGCCATAGGCTTTGACGAATATATATTTTCAGAAGGAGTAAGCATAATTGAATGGGCAAATTATATTGAAGAGCTTATTCCAAAGGAGCATATAAGAATAAAAATAAGCAAGCTTCCTGAACATGGAGAGAGCTTTAGAAAAATTGTTATAGAAAGCTGCGGCAGCAGATATGACTACGTAAAGGAGATTAAGCTATGATAGTTTTAAGTATAGATTCTGCAACAGAATCAGCAAGCTGTGCAGTACTTGATAATGAAAAACTTTTAGGTGAAGTAAGCTTAAATAACAAGAAACAGCATTCTGTGGTGCTCATGCCATTGGTAGACAATCTTTTGAAAAATCTTCAGCTTACTATAAAGGATATTGACGGTTTTGTAGTTTCTAAAGGACCAGGTTCCTTTACGGGACTTAGGATAGGAATGTCTATGATAAAAGGCTTAAGTCAAGGAAGCAAGAAGCCTTTTGTTTCTATTTCTTCCTTGGATGCCTTGGCTTACAATATGGCCTATACTGAAGGAATTATTTGCCCAATACTGGATGCATTAAGAGACAATGTTTATACTGCACTTTATTCCTTTGAAAATGGACCTTTGACTAGAACCACTGATTATATGGCTCTGCATATAGATGAACTAGTTGAATTGTTAAAGAAGCATAATAAAGCTGTAACATTTATTGGGGATGCAGTAAATAAATTTGGAGCAATGCTTCAAGCAAGCCTGCAGAAGGTTTACTTTGCTCCTAAGCACCTTAACCTGGCTCGTGCCTCATCACTTGGAGAGTTAGGTCTAAAGCTTTTAGAAGACGGTGCTTGTGATGATCTCTATACTTCTGCTCCAATATATCTAAGAAAGCCCCAAGCTGAAAGAGAATATGATAAGAAAATGGGGATTGAAAGCAATGAATAATGTTGAAAT
>CAZMQY010000160.1:0-8179 GCA_964568335.1 uncultured Clostridium sp. | reverse complement strand
GGTTTTAAGCTCTCCCTCTTTTACAACTTCTTTAGAGTAGGCTGCAACTCCCTCTGCATCAAAAGGTCTGGAATTTAAACCTTCCTTCAGAAGAGGATTATCCATTATGGTTACTGTTTTAGCTCCAATGCTTTCTCCTAGCTTGCCTTTTAAGAGAGACATTCCTTTTTGGGCATTATCTGCACTAAATACACCTGAAAAGGTTTGAAGCAGGCTGGCTGCGGTATCATTTCTCAAAGCGATTCTGTACTTTCCCGATTTTACAGTTTTAGCTCCCTTATAAGCTAATGCATTATATACCGCTTCTTTAGCAAGTTCCTTAGAATCTATCTTCTCAAGGCCTTTAGCCGCCTTAAAAGAATAATCTGCATTCATTCTATCCCCATCTTTAACAACTGCTTCTACAAATGCAAATATAGCATTGGACTTAAAAGACAAATTAAGTCCCTTTGAATTAATTATTTGAGTAGTATTTTCTCCCTCTTCCATCTGGCTTTCTACTCTTATAACGCTATCATCCTGCTTCTTGGCTTCCTCTTCTAAATCAAAAGCCAGCTTTATTTTTTCGCTTACCTCTGCTTTAGAAAGCCCTTCCTCAAAACCATCAAAATCACTGTAATTATTATCTCCAGCATATATAATCTCTTCATCTTCTTTTTCAATAACAAGAGCATTTTCTTTCGCTGACTTTACAACAAAATCAGCAGCTGCTTCGTCAAGTATTTCAGTATAGGCATAGCCCATTTTTCCATTATATAGTCCTCTAAAGCTAAGACCTTGATTTCCGCTTACAGTATATTTATCTATTTCCCCTTCAAATACTTGTACCCCAAAGGAATTCTCACTGGAATAATATATTTCGTATTCACTAAAGCCGTTAAGCTCTGCCTTCTTAAATACAGCTTCCTTAAACTCAACTAATGTCATCTGAAGTCCCCCCTTTCTTATCTTCCACCAACGGTTATTTCTGAAACTCTTATCATAGGCTGTCCAACATTAGTAGGAATACTTCCACTTGAAGAACCGCACATTCCCTGTCCTTGCTGCATATCTTTCCCTACCATATCTATATTCATAAGAACTTCGTCGCCTTTTCCTATTAAAGTAGCCCCTCTAACAGGTTTATCGATTTTGCCGTTCTTTACTAGGTAACCTTCAGCTACAGCAAAGTTAAATTCTCCGGTAACAGGATTTACAGAACCGCCGCCCATCTTCTTAGCATATAATCCATTGTCTATAGAAGCTATAATAGCCTCATTTGAATCATCTCCTGGTGCAATAAATGTATTTGTCATTCTTGAAGTAGGAGCATATTTATAGGATTGCCTTCTGCCGCTTCCTGTGGGCTCCATGTTCATCCTTCTTCCATTTAACTTATCTATCATGTATCCTTTCAATATTCCATCTTCAATAAGAATCTTTCTCCTGGTTGGCATTCCTTCATCATCAATATTTAATGAACCCCAAAGATTTGGCATAGTTCCGTCGTCTAAAGCAGTTACTTTTTCTGAAGCAATCTTTTGCCCAAGCTTTCCTGCAAAAACAGAATTTCCTTTAGCTACTGAAGTTGCTTCTAGGGCGTGACCGCAAGCTTCATGGAATATAACTCCACCAAAGCCGTTGTCAATTGCAACAGTCATTTTTCCTGCGGGGCAAGGATCTGCATGCAGCATTGTTACAGCAGTTTCACTAGCACTTCTGCCATAAAAAACAGGATCTATTATCTCAAATATCTCAAATCCCATTCTTCTTCCTGGACCTTCAAAGCCTGTTTGATTTTCCTTTCCATTGCTGGCTATTGAATTTATACCTAATCTGGTTCTTATTCTTCTATCCTCTGTTAAAAGCCCTTCACTGTTTGCAATGAGCACCTTTTGATCCACATCACCATAATAAACAGCTACTTGAGCAATCTCACTGCTATAATCCTTAGCAGCTCCGTAAGCCTGTTTCACAATATTTACTTTTTTTACGTTTCCTACTGAAGAAGGCACATATATTATTGGATGAATATTTGAATTTATTCTTTCCATAAGATTGATTTCTTTTTCTTCTCTGCTTTCTCCTAAAGCCGAAGCTGCTTTATAAGCAGTTTCCAATAAGCCTTCTCTGCTTTTGTCATTAGTATATGCATAAACGCATCTTAGCCCTTTAAATATTCTTATACCAATTCCAAAATCTCTTCCTGATATGGCATTTTCAATTTTGCCATTAATCATACTTATATTATTGCTTATAGTATCTTCCACAAATATTTCTGCAAAATCGCCCCCAACTAACAATGCTTTAGATAATACTTCCTGAAGTATATCTTTTGAAATCATAATAGCATCCCCTTTCTATACTTAAAATACATATTCTGTATATAACCTTTAATTCCTTCTATTTAGCTTATTAACATTATGTTAATATACAAATCAGAGCCTCCAGTCTGGCCCAAGTAATCCACCAAACCTTACCCAGCCTTCTCTATCATCATCCCCTATCCTGTATTCAATTCTGTAAACAGTTCTTCCTTTTCCAACCACCATAAAAGGACCAATTGAAAAATGTTTTTTCTCAATACTAATAACTCTACCGCCCATAGATTCAATCTGTTCTGTTATCTTCCGTTCATGACTTTCACCTTGAAAAACAGATATCACTATTGCTAGCATAATAAATAGTATTACTGCAAAAGCTCCCATCCTATCATACCCCTCCCCAAGTTTATTAATGATATTTAAATTCCAATGTTTCTTAAATTAATATTTAATCTACCATAAACTACATGCCAATAATTCCTACAAGCCGCATAAACACTACATATTTTTATATTCTTTTATTGTTTTATTTATTTCTTCTTATATTTAAATGTTATATATTTTGGCGATTGACATACTGCCTGAACAATTACTAAATTTTTATATTTTAAGCACAGACCAAATAATGTAAACTATTTCATTAATAATTATATATTACCATATACAATTATTAAAAGTAGTATTGCCATTATATTTTTTATGTTTCTTACTTTTTATTCTTTTTCTTTTTAGTTTATATAGTTGAAGGGGCTTGTAAAGGGCCTATAAGGAGCTTATAAAATCAATAAATAAACTGAAGTATTAGCACTACAACGAATAAGCCATGCAGAAAACAGGCTGCTTCGCCTCCTTTGCTGCATGGCTTACGGAAAGAATTTATTTTACTTTGACACTGGTATAAAACCAATCTTCTTCTGCATTTTTCTTAAGGTTTTTGCTGCTACATAATTTGCTTTCTCTGCTCCAGCCTTGTAGATGCTTTCAAGATAAGCCTTATCAGAAACAAGCTCTTTTACTTTCTTTTGAATCGGTTCAAGCTCACCTACTATTGCCTCTGCCACATCTTTTTTAAACTGAGCATAGCCTTGACCTTCGTATTTCTTTTCTATTTCCTCTAAAGTTTCCCCTGTAATAGTGCTTAATATTGTCATGAGGTTTTTAACTCCAGGCTGATCATCGCTGTATTTTACCACGCCGATGCTGTCAGTAACTGCCCTGCTTATCTTCTTCCTTATAACCTCCGGGGGATCCATTACCAGGATATAGCTGTTTAGATTATCATCTGACTTAGACATTTTCTTTTCAGGCTCCTGCAGGCTCATTATTCTTGCTCCATTTTTAGCTATATAACCCTCAGGAACAACAAATGTTTCACTATACTGGTTATTAAATCTTTGTGCAATGTCTCTTGCTAGCTCAAGATGCTGCTTTTGATCGCTTCCAACTGGAACTAAATCTGCTTGGTATAATAAAATATCTGCAGCCATGAGCACTGGATAATTATATAAGCCAGCTGCAATAGATTCACCGTACCTTTGTGACTTATCCTTAAATTGTGTCATTCTGCTAAGCTCCCCCATATAGGTGTAGCAGTTTAAAAGCCAAGCTGCTTCAGAATGAGCTGGTACATGTGATTGAATAAATATTGTATTTTTCTCCGGGTTTATGCCGGCAGCAATATAAATAGACATTACTTCTAAAGTTCTAGCTCTTAAATCCTTTGGTTCCTGCTTCACTGTTATTGCGTGCAAATCGACTACGCAAAAATAGCAATCATATTCCTCCTGCAGTTTAACCCAGTTCTTAATAGCTCCCAAATAATTTCCTAAAGTCAATTGACCTGAAGGCTGAATTCCGCTAAATATTACTTTTTTCTTTTCCTCCATAATCTAAACCTCCCTTTTATTAGATTTAACAATTATCAATGATGTATGAAAGTCCTACGGGCTTTCTAAAATTAATTTATTGAAAATCCCTAAGGGAATTTCCACCTTCATTGTTCATTGTTAATTGAATAATAGTTAATTAAAAACGCCCCAAGGTTTTTTATTAAACCTTAGGGCGTTATATACGCGGTACCACCTAAATTCAAAAAGCATAAAGCTTTTCCTCGTTACAGATACACAAAGATATCCTGCCTTTGTAACGTAAGGCTTACGTGAAGGACTACTTAAGTTCATCCTCAGCCTCTTAAGACCCATTCAGCTTAAGCATAACTGCTGCATTTCCACCACCTGCAGCTCTCTGTGAATCTGTTTTTAAGCTTACTTGCTTCTTAATGTAACGGCTCTATATCATTTCTTTATTTTATAGTATGCCCAAAAATAAATTATGTCAAGGGGGATATCAGAATTCTTTGTTAAGTAAGACATCAGAACTAGCGGAAATATATAAAATATGTGAAATGAACATAAAGTGAGGTTAAAAGCCTAAATGGCTTTTAACGGGCAACTTGCGAGTGAGAACGAGTAAGCTTAAGTTGCCCAGTGTAGATATTAACGAAAACACTTGATTTTCTGCCTATTCTAAACCTAGGACTTCTTGCGCAGCTTTCAGTTCATGGAATATATTTTATATATTTCCGCGGTAGTTTGTGTCTACCTAATTATCCTCTCCAAAGTCCATGAAGATTGCAGTATTCTCTTGCAAATAAAACCTCTTCATCAACTTGGAAGAAAGCTTCAGGTTTTTCACCTGGCTTTAAGAATTTTCTATATACCTTATTTGCAGTATGAACTTCTATCCATTCAATATAGTGTGCTTCAAGCATTGGATGCTCTACTGAGCCAACCTTAACTAATACTCCGCCTTCTGTCTTTTCTACTACAGGAACATGCTTTTCCTTTGCCCCGTCTGAAGTATTTTCTGCCATAAGTTTCATTGGCTGCTTGCAGCAGGTTAGTGTTCCGCCAGAAGCATGAACTACTTCTACCATATTTCCGCAAAGTTCACATTTAAAAACTTGTCTTAATTCTGTCATTCTGAATTCCTCCCATCCATAAAAATAACCACCTTTATATTATAATATATAAAAGTGGTTAAATATTACTTTACTGCTATTATTAATATTTTGTTTACTTAATCTATAACTACTTCTACAGAATACTCCCCTGCTTCAAGGTATGGTATTATATTATCTTCTAAAGGCTTTCCATCAAGGTATATCGTTTTTCTTTCGCCTCTTTTAGCTTCAATATTATATACACAATTATCTTTTCTGTAGTAAATTTGAAAGCCCTGCCACTCCTTGGGTATAACTGGTTCAACGGTGAAGCCTTTTGCTCCCATTAGCTTCAAGCCAAGTATGCCTTCTATACCAACCCTATACATCCATCCTGAAGCCCCAGTGTACCAGCTCCAGCCGCCTCTTCCCTCATGGCCTTCTGTTGCATAAACATCTGCAGACATTACATAAGGTTCAACCTTATACCTTTCATATTCCAAGTGAGACTTTGCATGGTTTATTGGATTTATCATATGATAGGTTTTCCAAGCCTTGTAGCCATACCCTAGCTTAGCCATAGCTAAGACCACCCAGGTTGCTGCATGGGTATACTGTCCTCCATTTTCTCTGACCCCTGGCACATAACCCTTTATATAACCTGGCTCAAGCTTTGAGTTGTTAAAGGCTGGTGTAAGCAGCATCACCATTCCTTTATCCTCTTTAACAAGATACCTTTCTAATGCCTCCATTGCTTCCTTAGTGCGAGAGTGTCTGCCTGCTCCAGAAATAACTGCCCAGGATTGAGATAGTGAATCTATTTGACATTCATCATTTTCCATAGAGCCAAGTGGAGTTCCATCGTCAAAGTATGCTCTTCTGTACCAGCCGCCATCCCAAGCATTCTTCTCAAGATTTTCTCCTATGAAGTCTCTCATTTCTTCATATCTATCTGCTCTAGCCTCATCCTTCTTAAATTTGCATATTTCTTTAAAATTATCTAAAATGCTGTAGAGAAACCAGCCAAGCCATATACTTTCGCCTTTGCCTTCATTGCCTACAGTGCTCATGCCGTCGTTCCAATCTCCGCTGCCCATGAGAGGTATATTATGACTGCCGAACCTTAAAGAAATTTCTATGGTTTTTATGCAATGCTCATATATAGTTCCTCTTTTATCAGAAGCTGGACTTATCTTATACCTTTCGTCCTCACCTTCTTTAAGAGGTTCATCCTCAAGGTAGCCCACAACCTCATCTAAAATGCTGTAATCTCCTGTAGTTTTGATGTAATCTATAGTTACATAAGGAAGCCACAGCAAGTCGTCTGAAAACCTAGTTCTTATTCCGCTGTTTACTACAGGATGCCACCAGTGCTGCACATCTCCTTCAACAAACTGCCTTGAGGCACTATGAAGTATTTGCTCCTTTGTATATTCAGGATTTAAATAGCCTATGGCCATAACATCCTGCAGCTGATCTCTAAAGCCTATGGCACCACCTGACTGGTAGAAGGCTGTTCTTGACCAATATCTGCAGGCTAAAGTCTGATACATCAGCCATCCATTGAGCATGATATCCATAGTTTTATCAGGAGTCTTAACCTGAATTCTTCCAAGCAGGTCCTTCCAGAAGTTTTTAACTTCAATTAGCTTTTCCTCAACTTTTTCTATATTGCTGAACTCTTGTGCAATTTTTTTAATATCATCAAGCTTTTCATTTTGCCCAAGCATAACTACGAGATGAATTACCTCATCTGAAGCCAAGTTTACTTTTGTATTGCATGCCATACATGGGTCAAACCCAGCCCCAACTTTATTTGAAAAAGCCCTATATCTTAAAGCCTCAGGGGAATTAACATCACCGCTTCTGCCTAAAAATTCCGTTCTGTTTCCTGTATAGGATACTTCACTGCCTCCAGCAATTCTTAAATAAGCATAAGCATCACCAAAATGCTCGCTGTAAGGATTTTGAGCATACATAAAGTTTTTTTCCTCATCCAGATAGGTTGATATATACTGTGCAGTCTGCTGTGGAACAACTCCTAACACAAGCTGTGCATAATAAGTTAAGGAAAGCTTTCTATGCTGCTTGCTATTATTTTTAAGTTTTATTAAGCAGAGCTTAATGCTTTCATCCATTGGTGCAAACACCGTCATCTCTGAAGCTATTCCTAATGCTTCATGCTTAAAGTTTGAGTATCCATAGCCATGTTCAATAATATATTCTCCTTCATCTCTTAAGGGTTTTGGAGTTATGCTCCAAAGCTTTCCAGTAATCTCATCCCTTAGATATAATGCTTCTGCAGGAGGGTCAGTTACAGGGTCGTTTGACCAGGGTGTAAGTTTATTTTCTCTGCTGTTTTTATACCAGCTGTAGCTGCTGCCGCTTTCAGAAATATGAAACCCAAACTTTCCATTAGATATCACATTAATCCACGGAGCAGGAGTATTTTTATAATCTTTAAGAATTATAGTATATTGATCATTTATCCTGTCAAAGCCTCCAAGACCGTTAAAATATTCTAATTCCAAATGAGGAAAGCCTTGATATCCTATATCATAGCTTTGCTCTTTTACCTCCAGCAGTTCAAGCTTATTTTCTTCAGCATTATTTCCATCTATCTGCTGCAGAAAGCTTCCTTTTTCTGAATCTATAACAAGTCTTGCTATGGATATTACAAAGTCTACATCCTCCGCGGACATACTTGCCTGGCTGTGAAGGAAAACTCCTCCTGGCTTATTCTGTTTATCTCTGGCATGACTTGTGGAAATCAAATCCCTTATGGCATCCTGCACCGGCTGCAAATAAAGTGTATTTTGAAGATTTATTATAACTAAATCTGTCTTTAGGCCTTTTATACTTAAGTATTCATGCGCCTGAAGAGCCTGTCTTGCCAAGTCCACATCTGCTTCATTTCTTATTATTATTAAAAGTA
>CAZMQY010000159.1:0-8209 GCA_964568335.1 uncultured Clostridium sp. | reverse complement strand
CATCTATATCCTTGCCTTCTACTGCTGCATCCTTTATAGCTTCTCTTCCTGCATTAATCAAAAGGCTATATAAGCTGTCTTCAAGTCTTCCTACTTTTGAATGTGACATTCCTAAAATTGAAACTGACATAACTTTTTCCCCCTCTGTGTTTAAAATATATAAGTCACGGAGAAGACTGGAGAACATAGATATCAAAGAAACTGAGCTCTATGATAACAAACTCTTATGTGTTCTCTACATCTTATGTTTTACTCCGTGACCTATTAGTTACTATTTTACATGGATCGTTATATTATATTAAAGCTTCGTCATCTAAGCTAAGAACAGTTCCTGTTATAATCTCATTCCACCGTTTACGCTAAGTACATGACCTGTTACATAGGAAGCTTCATCTGATGCAAGGAATAATGCAGCATTTGCTATTTCATGAGGCTGTCCCAATCTTCCAAGCATAGTCTGCTTTGCAAAACCATCCAAAAGTTCTTGTGGCACTGTCTTTAAAATGTCTGTCATAGTATATCCAGGTGTAATAGCATTAACTCTAACATTTCCACCCTTCATAGCAAATTCCTTAGCCCAAGTCTTAGTAAGACCAATAACTCCAGCCTTAGTAGCTGCGTAGTTTGCTTGACCTATGTTTCCGTATTCTCCAACTATTGAAGAAATATTTATTATTGAACCTCTCTGCTGTGTTTGCATGTATGGTCCAACATATCTAGTAAGGTTGAATACACCCTTAAGATTAACATCTATAACTGCATCCCATTGCTCGTCAGTCATCTTCCTTGTCATAGAATCTTTAGTTATTCCAGCGTTATTAACCAACACATCGATTCTTCCATACTTTTCTACAACATAGTCGAAAAACTTCTTGCACTCCTGTGAATCGGTTACGTTTAGCTTGTAACCTTCAACACTGTCATTTTGATATGAAAGCTCTCCCATATCAGCAGCTACAACCTTTGCACCTTCTTTTGCAAAAACTTCTGCCATAGCTTGGCCTAAACCTCTTGCTCCACCTGTTACTACCGCAACTTTACCTTCTAATCTCATTTATAATTCCTCCTTTTAGTCGGAACACTGAGTAGTTTAAACCACTCGCTTCCGCTCGTAAACTACTCGTTAAAGTCCATTTAGGACTTTAACCTCCTTTTAGTCGGAACACTGAGCAATCAAAGATTACTCGCTCCGCTCGCTGATTGCTCGTTAAAGGTCATTTAGACCTTTAACCTCCTTATCAGTGGTCAGCACTGAGCAGTCTAAACCACTGGCTTTCGCTGATAAATAATATTTATTTATAAATTACAGGTTAAAGCCCTTTCGAACTTTAACCTGCTTTATTTTATAAAATTATACTAAACCTACGCTAGCTAATATAATAGCTACGATAAGAGCTATTACTGGAATCACAACAGATACCATACCAATATCAGCATAGGATTCCTTATGTGTAAGTCCAGTTATAGCAAGAAGTGTTATAACCGCACCGTTGTGAGGTAATGAATCCAATCCGCCGCTGGCGATTGTTGCTATTCTGTGTAGCGCTTCAGGGCTTATATTCATTTGTGCTGCCATTTCCATATAGGTCTTACCAAGTGCTCCAAGAGCTATACTCATACCGCCTGATGAAGAACCTGTAATACCTGCAAGTATATTTACTGATAATGCTTCTGATATCAATGGGTTTGAAGAAACTGCAAGAAGCGCTTCCTTAACGATTACGAATGAAGCAAGTGAGGAAATAACGTTTCCGTATCCAACCTCAGAAGCTGTATTTAATATTGGAAGCATTGAACCAAAGGTACCTTGATTAATTGTATCTTTAACACTTGTAAATCTCTTAAAGTTTATAGCTACTGCAACTATAATTCCAATAACAAGTGACAACACTAAGCTCCAAGCTCCAATAACCTTTGCAAGTGTAGTATTATATGGAGGCTTAGCTAAGTAAGCTGCATCTATTCCTGGGAAATAATATTTTGATAATATAAAGTTAATTACAAGTACTAGAAGTATAGGAAGAAGAGCTATAAAGAAACTAGGCATTTTTGATTCATCAAAATCCTTTATTTTTTCATTCTGATGATTGCCATAGCCCTCTCCTTTAGCCATAGCCTTCTTCGCTCTATGCATTAACCAGTATGATCCTAATCCAAACATAACAAGTGCTGCTGCAATACCCATAATTGGTGCTGCGTAAACGTCTGTTCCAAAGAAAGGCATTGGAATAGCATTTTGAATCTGTGGTGTTCCTGGTAATGCTGTCATTGTAAAAGTAAAGGATCCAAGTGCGATTGAACCTGGAATAAGTCTCTTTGGTATTCCAGCTTCTCTAAATAAATGTGCTGCAACAGGATATACTGCGAAAGCAACAACGAATAATGATACTCCACCATAAGTTAATACTCCGCAAGATAATACAACCGCAAGAATTGCTTTCTCTTTTCCAAGCTTACTTGCTATGAAATGTGCAATTGCCTTTGCACTTCCTGACTCCTCCATTACCTTACCAAATATTGCACCTAGCAAGAACATTGGGAAATATTGTCTTAAGTAGTTAGCAACATTGGTCATAAATATTTCAGTATAAGTTGGAAGCAGCGGTGTGCCACCTGCGAAAATAGTTGCAAACAAAGCTAAAATCGGAGCAAGAATGAGAACGTTAATACCTTTGTAAGCAAGATACATAAGTAGACCTAAAGAAATAATAATACCGATAACACCTATCATTATAATACCTCCTGTTAATAATATTTTTTATATATTTAAAGTTGGTGATTCTGTTACAAATCACCCTCTTTAACTATAAAACAAGCTTCATTGGTTCATCTTTGAATATTCTCGCATCCATGAGCTTTAGATTAGGTGATACTATTGGCTCAAATTCCATTTGACCAAGAACATCCCTTTGAAGATCAACACCTGGAGCAATCTCTGTTAGTACAAGACCATTTTCAGTAAGTTCAAATACCGCTCTTTCAGTGATATATAAAACTTCCTGTTTAATATCTTTTGCGTACTCTCCACTAAAGGTTATTTGTTCAACTTGATTGATAAACTTCTTTACTTTACCTTCACTTATTATATTTAACTTGCCATCACTAACAGACAAATCTAATTTGCTGGCAGTAAAAGTTCCACAGAAGATAACCTTTTTAGCATTTTGAGTAATATTTATGAATCCGCCGGCACCGGCTATTCTAACACCAAACTTGCTAACATTGATATTACCTATCTTATCGCATTGGGCAAGTCCCAGATAAGCCACATCAAGTCCGCCGCCATCATAGAAGTCAAACTGATAAGGCTGGTCAATTATAGCTTCAGCGTTTATTGCTGCACCAAAACTCTGTCCTCCAGCTGGGATACCTCCTATAGGACCAGGTTCAACAGTTAGCATTAACCCTTCAATATTTTCTTCATTAGCAACCATTGCAACACCTTCAGGCATACCAATACCTAAATTAACTACAGCATGTGGTTTTAGTTCCATAGCAGCTCTTCTTGAAATAACTTTTCTTTCATCAAGCTCAAGTGGCGCCACTGAACTAACGGGAACCTTTATATTTCCAACGTAGCTAGGGTTAAAAGCTTCAGCAAAAGTCATCATGTGATTTTTCATATCTGCTACTTCAACTATGGTATCCACATATATACCAGGCACCTTAACCAATCTGGCATCCAGTGTACCAGCTTTAACTACTTTTTCTACCTGAACTATTACTTTACCACCAGAATTATATACAGCCTGAGCAATAGATAAGGCTTCTAATGTTCCTACTTCCTTTTCCATTGTTACGTTACCATTTTCATCCGCATAGGTTCCACGGATAAATGCTATATTTATAGGGAAGTACTTGTACAACAGATATTCCTCACCAGCAACATTAATTACTTCAACAACATCTTCCTTTGTAAATGAATTCAGCTTACCTCCTTCAACTCTTGGGTCTACGAAGGTTTTTAAGCCAACTTTAGTTATGTTTCCTGCTCTTTTTGCAGCTATGTCTCTATAAAGCTGTGATATAGCTCCTTGTGGCAGGCAGTATGCTTCGATAAGGTTGTCCATAGCAAGCTTTTGTATCTTAGGCACTAGATTCCAATGCCCTCCAATAACACGCTTAAGAAGCCCCTCATGTCCAAGATGATTTAAACCTCTTTCTTTTCCATCTCCTTGTCCTGCTGCGTAAACTAAAGTTAAGTTTCGAGGCTCGTTAGTTTCAACAAACCTATTTTCAAGAGCTATTTCTAATTCCTCAGGAACGGCATTTCCTACAAATCCTGATGTTGCTATACAATCGCCGGATTTTATTTGTTTTACAGCCTCAGCTGCGGTCAAAAACTTTACCACTAGTTTTCCTCCTCTCAATCATGCGCAAATACTTTCTAAGTCTTGTCTAATATCAAAGCAATTTGCATGCCAAAATCACAAATATAAATATCTGAAAACGGTTAACTAGCGGATTGAAACTTTATAATATATCCATAAAAAAATTATTAATTTGTCATTAAATTCTGTCTTTGATATAAAAATAACACATGTGTACGTTTTCACGGACAGCAAAAAGCGGCTTATTTTATTGGTCTGTCCGAAATTTCATACACTAAATGCAAGGAAAAAATGATATGTCAGTTTTTTCGGACATATCATTTTTTATATTGTGAGCCAAATTTAACAATCTCACTAATTTTAAATTTTTTCAGCTAATTATTATAAAATATTAATACTAAACTTAAAAATCTACAATATTAAACTTAATCATCTTTTCATAGAAAGTGGATCTGCTTATATTAAGCAGCCTTGCTGCCTTAGTACGGTTGCCCTTTGAGGCTCTAAGACTTTCTATTATGGCATTTTTCTCTGCTTCTTCAAGGGTATCCTGAAGACTTTTCAACTGTCTTATAACATTATTGCCTACAATTTTTTGCGGCAGATGTTCAGGAGTAATAAGCTTCTCATTATCAATTATGTTAACTGCCCTTTCAATTACATTTGAAAGCTCTCTTATATTGCCTGGCCACTCATATCTGGAAAGAAACTTAATTGCTTCATCGGAATATCCATCTATATTCTTAAAATATTTGTTATTAAGGCTTTTTAAGAAATGATAGGCAAGCAGCTTTATATCTTCTTTTCTTTCTCTCAGCGGTGGTATGTTTATTAAAAATACATTAAGTCTGTAATACAAATCCTGTCTGTACTTCCCCTCGGCAACCATTTCTTCCAGGTTTACATGAGTAGCGGCAATTATTCTTACATTTACAGCTCTAGGTCTTGTGCCGCCAATCCTTTCTACTTCCCTTTCCTGTATAACTCTTAGAAGCTTGGCCTGCATGTATAGAGGCATATCTCCAATTTCATCTAAGAAAATGGTTCCACCATCAGCAAGCTCAAATTTTCCTAATTTTCCTCCCTTTTTTGCTCCAGTAAAGGAACCTTCCTCATATCCGAAAAGCTCAGACTCTAAAAGCTCTGATGGTATAGCTGCGCAATTTATTTTTATAAAAGGACCATACTTCCTGCTGCTGCTTTGATGAATTGCATGAGCAAAAAGCTCTTTTCCAGTTCCACTTTCCCCGATAAGAAGTACGTTTGAGTCTGTCTTAGAAGCTCTTCTGGCATATCTTAATGCTTCAACCATACTGTTACTGCTTCCAATTATACAGCTAAAGGAATAGGTTGCCTTATTAAGCTGCTTGATTTCTCCTTTATACTGTTCAAGCTGGTTCTCCATAACACCTATCTTTTTCTGCAGCATATTAAGCTCATCTATATTTCTATAAAGCACCTTTCCAACAGCCCCAACTACTTCGCCGTCCTTTATAATTGGAATTCTGGTAGCTATCATATAGTCTCCTTTAATCTTTTGTGGGTCAGCATATTCAGCAACCCCTGTTTTTGCAACTATATGCATTCTTGAATTTTCTATTACCTTTGAAACATGCTTGCCTATGACCTCTTTTTCCTTAATTCCCAGAAATTTTGCATAAGCCTTGCTAATCATTGTAATATTACCTTCTTTATTCACAACAACTATCCCATCATAAACGGTTTCAAGTATGGTGTTTAGAACTTCCGAAACGTTCTTCTCCTTATCAAAGTCCTTTAAAAGGTTATAGTGCTCGGTCATATCCTTAAAAATTGCTATTGCCCCTATGGACTCAGTGCCTATAGTTATTGGTATCCTGTTTGTGACTATTGTTCTTTTCCCTAGCTCTACCCTTCTGTTTTTTTGTATTTCTCCTGTTTTAATTATATCTGAAAGCTCATGATTGCTAAGAATTTGGCATATACTTTTGCCGATTCCTTCCTCTTCGCTTATACCTAGAATTCTCTCTGCCGCCTTATTTATAAGTATCAGCTCAGAATCCCTGTTAATAGCTATTATTCCATATTCGCTTATATCAGCTAGGTTTAAAAGTCCTTCTACAAGCTTAGCATCGGTTATCTCCTGTTCCATATTTAACATAGCCATACCCCCAATTATTAGTATTATATTTTCCCCATATAGTAATAAGCGCTAATTTGTTCTTACTAATAATATTACAACAATATTTATCTGTTTTACAGCTATTAAATTAATCAATTCTCATTATTATTAACATATTTTTTTATAAGCTCTAAAAAAATACTACAGAGCTATACCCTGTAGTATTTTCTAAAGGAGATTTATTTTACCTATTTAATCTTACATAAAACTTTGCACAAATCACTACTGTCCCACTATAAAGCCTTTTCCTGACTTGTTTCCAAGCCATCCAGCCCTAACATATTTTCTAAGCAATGTACTTGGTCTATATTTTGAATCCCCAGTTTCTTTATATAATACTTCCATTATAGCAAGTACTACATCATTTCCAATAAGGTCTGATAGAGTAAGAGGTCCCATTGGGTGTCCTGCTCCCAATTTCATAGACTTATCAATGTCTAAAGCTGTAGCTGTACCTTCAGATAAAACACAGATTGCTTCATTTATCATAGGTACTAATATTCTATTAACTACAAAGCCAGGAGCCTCTGCCACCTCTATGGGTTCTTTTCCTATAGCTAAAGAAATCTCCTTAACTGCATCAAAAGTTTCCTGTGATGTAGTTATACCTCTGATTATTTCAACTAATTTCATAATTGGAGCCGGATTAAAGAAGTGCATTCCTATAACCTTATCAGCTCTTTTTGTTGCTGAAGCAACTTCAGTTATTGAAAGCGATGATGTATTTGTTGCAAGTATTGTTTCTGGTTTGCAGATTATATCTAGATCAGCAAATATTTGCTTTTTTATCTCCATATTTTCTACAGCGGCCTCTACTACTAAATCGCAGTCCTCTGCTAAGGTTATATCTGTAGTTCCGCTTATTCTTGAAAGAATCTCTTCTTTAGCTTCTTCTGTCATCTTTCCCTTTTCAACCAGTTTAGTAAGCCCCTTGTTTATACCTGCAAGACCTCTATCTACAAACTCATCCTTTATGTCTCTTAAAATAACCTCAAAGCCCTTTGCTGCAAAAGCTTGAGCAATTCCTGCTCCCATAGTGCCAGCTCCAAGCACGAATATCTTCTCCATTTTATCTCCCCCTCAAAACTAAATATATTAAAAATTAAATGTTTACGCTTATCTCTCTACTATTACAGCGCTTCCAAGGCCTCCACCAATACAAAGAGTTGCAAGACCTCTCTTAGCATCTCTCTTTTCCATTTCATGAAGAAGTGAAACTAATATTCTAGCTCCAGAAGCTCCAATAGGATGTCCTAGTGCAATAGCGCCACCATTTACATTTACTTTGCTCATGTCAAAGTTTAAATCTCTAGCCACAGCCAAGCTTTGAACTGCAAAGGCTTCATTTGCTTCTATTAAATCTATGTCTTCAATTGTTAAATTAACCTTTTCTAAAGCCTTTTTAGTCGCGTGGAAGGGTCCATAGCCCATTATAGTTGGATCTAAGCCCTTTGAACCATGAGAAACAATCTTAGCCATTGGCTTAAGACCAAGCTCTGCAGCCTTTTCTCCGCTCATTATAACTAGCGCTGCAGCTCCATCATTTATACCTGAGGAATTAGCAGCTGTAACTGTTCCATCTTTTTTGAAAGCTGGCTTTAACTTTGCTATTTTTTCAATTACAGTTCCAAACTTAGCATATTCATCAGTATCAATAACCTTTGGTTCGCCTTTTCTTTGTGGTATAACAACAGGAACTATTTCATCCTTGAATTTT
>CAZMQY010000158.1:0-8312 GCA_964568335.1 uncultured Clostridium sp. | reverse complement strand
ATTTTTGAACTAGTCATGATAACCATTGAATGCATTCCTTTTGCAAATTCTTCATTCATACTGTCTTTAGTTGATTTATATGCATTTGTATTTATAACCTTTTCCCACTCTGTTAAAAATTTCATAAGACTGCCGTTTTTATCAGCATCTAAAGCCATCATATTACCTTTGTGTCCGCTTTCATTGTCTCCAAAGTAAGTTCCTTTATCTCCTTGTGTAGAAATCCAATTTTCAAGTTCATATTGATTTACACGTACATTAAGAGCATCTTGTGCACCTGCTTTTGATACAAGGTCAGGCATAATTTTTGCCATTTCATCAATAGTTGTTGGAACCTTAGTGATTCCTGCTTTTTCGAACTGAGTTTTGTTATAGTACAACATTAATGCTGATACACTATATGGAACTCCTATCATTTTTTCGCCTATTGACACTGATGCTACTGAATTTGGTATTAAATCCTCTTTTTTCAATGTTGAAGTACTTTTGTTTATATAATCCTCTGCCCAAACTGTACGTTTGTAGTCTCTGATCATACTTACATTTTCTCCATACATCTGTATAACATCTGGCATATTAGCTATATTATTTGCGGACATTGCAGCTTTTAATGCATCTGTCCCTGGGTAGTTTTGAAATACTGGTTTTACAGTAATACCCTTTTTCTCCCCTATTGTTGAATTAAACTTTTTTACTTGTTTGTCTAGTATGTCCGCATATACACCATCCATGGAATGCCAAAATGTAACTGTCGTTTTTTCACCTGATTTTGATTCATTGCCAGCTTTTGAGCCACCCTTTGAACATGCTACTGTTGTTGCCATTGTACTAACCACCAAAGCAGCTGCTAATAGTCTTTTAATTTTCATAAATCCATCCTCCATTCAATATTTTTTATTCTTTAACTGCTCCTGACATCATTCCTGATACTATTTTCCTTTGGAAAATCAGGAAGATTAGTACAGTTGGAATTAAAGCTACTGTTACACCAGCCATAACTGGTCCAAAAACTGAAGATTCTCTATCTTTTAACATGGTTATACCTACTTGAATAGTACGCATTTCATTTTCACTTGTTACTAGCATTGGCCATACATATTGATTCCAAACATTAACAAAAGATGATATAAATACTGTGACTATTATAGGTTTGCTTACTGGAAGTAATATTTGGGTAAAAAATTTAATATTACCGCAACCATCAATAAACGCTGCTTCTTTTAGGCTTTTAGTAAATGACAGGAAATGCTGTCTTAAAATAAAAATATTTGCAGCAGATATAAGAAAGATTGAGCACATTCCAAAGTAGGTATTAATTAATCCTAATTTTGATATTGTAGAGTAGTTAGAAACAATTAACACATCAGGGGGAATCATTATTGTTGACATTGTTAATGCAAATAATATTTTTTTAAACTTAAATTCAAAGAAGGCAAATGCAAACCCTGCCATTGTGGCAAGTATAACCCTTACAATACTTGTTGCAGATGCTATTATAAATGAATTAACCATGTATCTTACTAATGGTGTCCTTTTAAAAGCTGTAACATAATTAGAAAATGTTACAGTTGGGGGCAGCAGATTTGGAGTTTTAGATAATACATCCTGCGGCTCCATTAGCGATACAGAAAATGCATACAATATTGGAAATAAAATTATCAATGCAAGAAAAACACAAAATATCTGCACTGAAATATCTGCTGACTTCTTTTGCATTACTGATAGTGCACCCCTTTCTTCTCCCAAACAAATCCAAGCATTGTAGTTATAAATGTCATAATAAATGCCAGTACTGCAGCCGGATTTGCATTAGTATAGTTTCCAGTTGCTGTTATTTGCTTAAATATATAATGTATAATTGTTGATGTAGCCCCAAATGGCCCGCCATCTGTCAGTACACTAACCAAGCTCATCATCATAAGCCCATAGGCTAAATCTGTTATAATCAGAAAAAACATAGTAGGTGATGTTAACGGAATATATATACTGATCAGTTGACGAAATGGTGACGCACCTTCCAATTGTGCGTTTTCCAAAATATCGTTAGGAACACTGCGTACAGCTGACAGCATAAATATAAATGCATATCCTGTTGATAACCAAATTTGAATAACAGCTATGGATATCATTGCTACTTTGGGATCTCCTAGCCAATCTACATTCAATCCAAAAGTTCCATTTATAAAACCAAGGGATGGCACATATAATAACTGAAATATCATCGCTGTAACTGATGATGCCATTGCCATAGGAATAGCAAAACTTGCCTCATAAAACATGGAAGTCTTCCTTTTTTTATTTGCAAGTAGTGCTAATAATAAACCTAAAACCTTTGAAATAGGCACTGTTAAAACTACGAATAAAAGTGTATTAAATATAGCCTTTACAAAGTCCTTATCAGTTAGTATATAGGAATAATTCTGTATGCCTACAAACTTACCTGTATTCCCCATAGGATCTACTATGAAAAAGCTCTTAAAAACGGTTTCGACAAAAGGATAAAAAGTAAAAACTGTAAACAATATAAATGCTGGCAATAACCATAGATATGGCTCGATACATGAAATGAACTTTTTCCCTGAATTACCCTTATGCTGTGTAATATTGCTGCATTTATTTTTCGGTTTTAACCGTAACATTTTGACTCCTCCTAAACTTTTAACATCTATATCTTCAGGTAGAAACGTTCTATAGCCTCTATTACTCCTTTTACATTCTTATTTTTACAAGTGTAATCAGCACATTTTTTAAGTTCTTCATGGGCATTTTCTACTGCCACACCTAATCCAACAGTTGATAACATTTCAATATCATTTTGTGCATCTCCAATAGCCATTACATTCTTTGCATCTATTCCTAAAATTTCTATAAGTTTAAGTATCCCACTGGCCTTTGTAGTGTTTTTAGGCATAATATCAACAGATCTTGAATTATATCTAACTATACTCAAACTATCTTGATACGGTTTAAGCTTCTCTATGACTAAATCTATTCGTCCTTCTTTTTCTGGGTCTATAATAAGTACTTTCTGAATTTTTAAGCTTGGCCATTCACTTTCTAGAGGAATATAAAAATGATTATAGCGTGAAAACTTATTAATTTGATTTTGAATATAAGCATTATATTTGTATGCTTTCTCTGATATTCCATCCCCAAATACAATAGCCATATTCATCTTATCTGCACAAAGGATAGCTTCTTTAATATGCAATGGATTAATATAATTATCCCAAATTGACTTTCCATTTAATATTGCACCTGCACCATTATTTACAATAAGAGGCATATCTATGCTTAATCGTTCTTTAAACATTTGAAGTTCTGTAAAACAACGGCCAGAAGCAAGTGTTAATGGAAGCTTATGTTTTTTTGTTAAATCTGCAAGAGTATCAAATTCTGCAGATGTTTGTTCAGTATTATCTATTAATGTTCCATCCACATCGCTTATTATTAGTTTTATATCCATTTAATCACTCCATATACAAAATAAAATTAGACATAAGTTTTGACCTTAAGTCCTTTAAAATCTGTACACTCATAATCCTCACAATATTCCATAGGTATATTATCTCTGGTGTATGTCGTTCGAATTATAAACAGAACCGGATCATTTCTTTCTATGCCTAATTCATCTGCAACCCGCGCCGGACATCTTACTGCACGGATTTCTTCTTCCGAATACTTTGGTATCAATTTTGCTTTCTTCTCAAGTAGTTCAAATAGCGAACCTGTTTCAAGATTTTCTTTTTCAAAATCAATTGTTTCTACTAATTTTTTATTTATATAACAAATTTGATAATTTTCTGGTATATCGCTCACAAGCCGCAGTCTTCTAATACATATTACTAAATCGCCCTCTTCTATTTTTAGTTGTTTAGAAACAGAAGTATTGGCTGGAAGTGTAGAAATTTCTACAACCTTAGATGTAAGCCTTTCACGCTTAACACGATCAACTCCGCTAAATGATAATTTTCGATTTTCTTTCTCCTTACTTCTATTCCCATCACGTACAAAGGTTCCTTTTCCCTTTACTGGTATAAGTACCCCTCTATTAGTCAGGTCATCTATAGCTTTTCTCACAGTAGTTCTACTAACCCCAAACTTTTTAGCGTAGAATTCTTGTCCCTTAATAGGTTGTCCAGGTTCATATACCCCATTAAGAATATCTTGTACAATATCTTCTCTAATGACTTTATAAGCTGGAGTATTAACATCACTCATATAGAATCCCTCCTTTCATAACCAATACAGGTGTATAATTAAATTTAATTATTACGTAGAACCACTATATATTGGGTCCGTTCGCAAATAAAATGTTGACTATATTTAGATATATTTCGACATGCATTTCAAATAATTAATGATTTATCTTAAGTATATGGTCATAACTATAATTTATCAAACCCGGGCATTCATCATAAGCACACAATGCCAAGCAAAAAAACAGGTATACATCTTTGTTTTTCTACATTTTTCTTTTATTTTCTACACTATATCTTTTTTGCAGGTGCCATGTTGCAGCAAAATGTTTTAGTAAAACTTGAAGTTGAAATTCCTGTCAAATTAAAATATATACTCATATTTGGGGACCAAATAAATTCAGAAGTGCCGTTAGGATTTGCTACGTGAATAGGAACACTAATTATAATACATTAAAATAATAGTATAGTTGAATTGGTGATAGCAAGTGGTAAGTAATTGTAAAAAAGGAATGCTAAATAAATAAAAAAAGTTAACTTCCTAATAACTTAAGAAGTTAACCTAATTTTATTTTATAACTTCTGCAAGTCTGATTTGATAACCTGGAATTGTTAAAGGGTGGAAGTATCTCGTACCTCCACCCCTTTTTTACTTTAACTCAGGCCAATAACCTTTGTTTGCTTCTATTAATGCATCAAGAATTTTTCTAGCTTTCTTAGCATCAACAATTGTTCTATTTAGTGTTAATGCTTGCAGCGCCTTATTGTAAGAGCCTTCAAAATATGCATCCACAGTAAGCTTTTCATAGGCTAGCTGCTGCTCCATCATACCTTTATAGAATGTTCCAATCTTCCCTACTCCAAATGGTCTTGGGCCGTTTATTCCCAAGGTTGCTGCCACTTCAACCATGGCATCATCCTGGATATTAGCTACTAAGCCATTATTCTCAGTGATGATGATATAGATTCTGTTTTTGTTAAAGGCTATGGATTCAGCTACTTCAACAATCATATCACCGTGTGCATCATTGTGAACTACTGAAGAATTTTCAGCTGTTCCTGCCTCAGCAATGCGGCGGCATTCTTCAAATACACGCTTTTCACGGCCATTCATAACTTCATTGGCACGAGTAAAATCGGGATTTAGCTTCTTAGCCTTATATTCCGGATAGTAATAATATTGCAGATAAGTGTTAGGGAGGTAATCCGGAAAATCAGCTACCATGTCCTTAACGGTTGCATAGGTATCTAACCATGATTTATCCCTTTGTTCTGCATCCACAGGAATAAATCCGCGCTCATTTACAATATCTTTTATTACAGGGACTAAATCATTACCCTCTCTGTCATAAAGATGTGTAAACCATCCAAAGTGATTTAATCCAAAATAAACTGGCTCAAATTCATAAGGATCCCTTCCTAATAAACTTCCATAGGAACGCAATAGATTTACAGGCTGATCACATATATTCAATATCTTTTTATCATTTGGGAATTCTCTATTTAGGGCTTCAGCTACAATTGCAGCAGGATTGGTATAATTTAATATCCAAGCCTTTGGTGAGCGCTTGCGCACATCATTAACCAGCTGAATCATATCTCTTATGGATCTCATGCCATATGCAAATCCACCTGCTCCACAGGTCTCTTGGCCAATTACACCAAAGCTTAGAGGGATTTTTTCATCCTTTTCTCTCATTGCATATCCGCCAGTTCTCATTTGACAGAAAACAAAATCCATATCCTTAAAGGCAACTTCCTTATCTGTTGTATATTCAAAATCCAGCTCTGGATATCTTTCTTTAAATAATACCTTTGCAAATTCTCCTATAGCTTGCTGACGCTGGGCATCTACATCGTACATAACTAAACGAGCTAAAGGAAAACTCTCCTTCTTCTTGCTTAAGCTTTGAAGCAAGCCAGGTGTCCATGTACTTCCCCCACCAACAATTACAATATTATTTTTTTTCATATTACTGCCTCCTTGTAAGCTGCCATTAAGCCTTTTGATTTTCCAAACAAAGTTAGACTATGTTTTAATCATAGTCTAACCAATTGCTTTAGGCTATTAGGCTTTCTTTAAGCTGTATATATAGTCATCTACTAAGTTACGAACCTTAGTGATTCTTCCTCCGTAAACAACATGTATAGTGTTTGCATCTGGTGTTACAATTCCATTTGGGCTTGTTTTGTTGATTAAATCACGATTTACCTTTGAACCATCCTTGAGCTCAACACGTAAACGAGATATACAGTTGTCTACATCTAATATATTGTCTAAACCGCCTAAACCATCAACGATGTTCTTAGCTATAGCTTGATCTGCGCCAGTTAAAGCTTTTGAACCTTCAGCTTCTTCATCTGCATCTACAAAATCAGTCTCTTTTCTTCCAAGGGTCATTACATTGAATTTTCTAATGATAAAGCTGTATACAAAGTAGTACATTGCGAAGAATATTGGGCCTAGGAACAGATAAATGTACCATTTAGTTTGCGCTCCTTGCAAAGCTCCGAATACAAGCCAGTCGATTATACCACCTTGGATGTTGCCGATGGCAGCGCCAAACATTGCTGGAACTAAGAATGCAAGACCTGCAAATATAGCATTAACAATCCATAGTATTGGTGATATGAATATAAAGGTAAATTCAATTGGCTCTGTAATACCTGTTAAAATAACAGCTGTTAAACCAGCAAGGAAGAACTTTATTACTTTATCTCTCTTCTCAGGCAATGCTTGACGATAGATTGCATAAACCACAGCCGGCATACCAAATACCATGTGCAGAATCTTACCTTGTGCAAGGAATTGTGTAGCATATGTTGAGAATGGAAGACCGTTGTCTAGCTGATAAAGATATATTTGTAAAGCACCAACCAAGTTCTTTCCATTGATAGTTTCCATACCGCCTAGTGCAGTAAATCTGAAGGTTTGATTTAGAATATGATGCAATCCAGTTGGATTTATAATCTTTTCTGTGAAACCATACAGGAATACTCCAAATAAACCTGTTTCGCTTATTAGCTTTCCTGCGCCAATGATTGCAGCGTTAATTGCTGGCCAAACAAAGGTAAGCAGCATACCAACTACAACCATTATAAGAGCAGATATAATTGGAACAAATCTCTTGCCGCTGTAGAAGGATAGTGATGGATGAAGCTCTGTGTTTCTAAATCTATTGTGGATTACAACGCCTAAAACACCAGCTATAATACCACCTACAACATTTGTATTGTAAACAAATATACCAAGTGTAGTCGTAAATAAGGAATTTTGCAAGGTCGCATCAACCTGGCTCATCCCATTGTTTTTCATAAGGAAATCAACTGCAGTTGTTGCTGCTGTAAGATTCTGTACGCTTAATATATAGTTCATTCCGATAAGAAGAGCTATATAGCCTACTGCTGCAGAGTAAACTGCAACTTCTCTATCACGCTTTACCATGCCTAAAGGTATTGCCGTAGCGAACAATAATGGCAGATAAGTAAATGGAAGTCCTGCTACCTTACGAATAAGTCCTATAAATATTTGAAGGTTCTTCGCTCCTAAAAACGGCACCATCTTAATGATGTTTGCATTTTGAAGAGCTGCTGACAATCCTAAAAAGATTGCCATGAAGGATAGTAGTGAAATTGGAAATAATAATGACTTACCAAAGCTTTGAAAGTTCTTTTTGAAATCTTTCATTTAAAACCACCCCTTGTTTTTACTTAATTTTTTTTAATAACCATGTTTATTATTTCCTGCGGCTTAATTGTGCAGGCTTCTGCCTTCTCTAGAGGCTGCTCCATTGGTGTTGCTAAATAGGTTCCTTCTGGTAACGCAAGAACTATAGCTTCCTCACTTGGATTAAACATTCTTATGAATAAATCATCTGTTGCTTCTGTAAGCTTTAACGCGCTTACTACACAACCCTTTAAATCTAGATTCAAGCTTGTTTTTATCTGCTCTGAAAGCTTTGGAGCATTTATATTGAAACGGTTGAACTCTTTAAGCTGATAGCCCTTTAAAGGTGTTAAAAATTCCTTTGCTTCAAAAGCCTTGTTAACTCTTGGTTTATTAAAGTTAAAAGCAAAATTGAAGGTAAAACTCTGATTCGGCAGCTGATTGTC
>CAZMQY010000157.1:5751-8351 GCA_964568335.1 uncultured Clostridium sp. | reverse complement strand
GTAGGATATTTGGTAATATTACTCAAGCTGCTATATGCAGACTTAGTAAAATAGGAATAAATCTTATTGAAAATGATGATAAATATAAGAAGATTGTAGATGAGTTTATTGTTTGCTGGTGCTAAAAAGCTTTTGTCAAGAAATTAGGATTAGGAATTAGGAATTAGGGACGGTTAACAATTATAAGTTATATTTATATTATAGCAAATCAAGCAATAATGAAGATTAAATATATATAAAGATTATTAACCGTCCCCAATTTTATGAAAGTTTAGTTTAAGTGAAAGTTATTGTATAATGATTACATGTTTTATTTTGATGGAGTTGTTTAAAAATGATAGAGCTATTGTATAATAATTAAATGTTTTATTTTGATGGAGTTGTTTGAAAATGATAGAGCTATTGTATAATTGCATGCTGTGCCCTAGAAACTGCGGTATTAACAGAGTAAATGGACAAGTTGGTTTCTGCAAGTCTAGATATGGAATTAAGGTTGCCAGAGTTTCACTGCATCATTGGGAAGAACCTTGTTTATCTGGTGAGTATGGTTCTGGAACAGTATTTTTCTCTGAGTGTAATTTGAAATGCGTATTTTGTCAGAATCACTCTATTAGTCATGAAGGTGTTGGTAAGGAAATTACAGTTGAAAGACTTTCTGATATATTTATTGAGCAGCAGATAAGAGGTGCTCATAACATAAACCTAGTTACACCAACTCATTATGTTCCTCAAATAATTGAGGCTATTAAGATGGCAAAAAATAATGGGCTTAGGCTGCCAATAGTTTACAATAGTAATGGTTATGAAAATACCGATACAATTAAAGCACTTGAGGGATACATAGATGTATATCTTCCTGATATTAAATACTATGACGATAAATATTCAATAAAGTACTCTAATGCACCAAATTATTTTATTACAGCTGGCAAGGCTATAAAAGAAATGTTTTCGCAGGTAGGAAAGCCACAATTTGATGAGCATGGTATGCTAGTGAGAGGTATAATTATCAGGCATTTAATGCTTCCTGGTCTTCTCTTTGATTCTAAGAAAATTATAGACTATATTTGGAATACCTTTGGAGACTCCGTTTATATTAGTCTTATGAATCAATACACTCCTGTAAATAACTTAGATAAATATCAAGAGATAAACAAGCCTTTAAATCAAAAGCATTATGAAAGTCTAATTCAACATTGTTTATCTATAGGAGTAAAAAATGCATTCATCCAAGAGGAAGGCACTGTATCTGAGAGTTTTATACCTGATTTTGATTTAAGAGGGGTGTAGCTCATATGAATAACTATCTTACTGAAGAGGCTATAAATAAGCTTAAAGAAGAGATAGAATATAGAAAAGTAGTAATCAGAAAGCAGATAAATGAGGATTTAAAGGAGGCCAGATCTCATGGTGACTTAAGTGAAAATTTTGAATATAAGTCAGCTAAAAGAGATAGGGCGCGTAATGAAAGCAGGATACGTTATTTAGAAAGAATGATTAAAACTGCTAAAATGATAGTTGATACCACTGCAGATGATGAAGTTGGTTTAGGTAAGAAGGTTACTATTAAATTTTTGAAGGAATGTGATGTGGAAGAATTTACTTTAGTAACTACAATTGAGGCGGATCCTATTAATAATATGATTAGTATAGAATCACCAATCGGAAGTGCTATTTATAAGCAAAAGATTGGAACTGAGTTAATGGTGGCTTCTCCTGAAGGAGAGTACAAGATAAGGATTGAAAAATTGAATTGAATTAATGTAAAAATCAACTGAAAATAAATCAGTTGATTTTTTTAAGAGAATAGGGACGGTTAATAATTTTGTGAATCTTTTTCTCATTAAAATTATTAACCGTCCCTTAAATTCTAAATTCATCTGCAGTTCTTGAAATAGAAGAATACACATTCAATCATAAACAATAGGCTTATTACACCAAATGCCGGATAAATAACGCTTATTAAATTTACAAAGCCTATTTGTGAAATAGGTATAGCTATTAGAATAACTAAAACTACAGCTGTTTTGTAGGGAATGTTGAAAATTTGAGTTACAGCTTTTCCTACGCTGTAAACGTCTGAAACCTCTGTTGAAAACATCTCAAGCCAAATGATACATACTAGCAGCATTTGAATTATATTGCCAAACCTATGGGATACATATAAAAGAGGTATTTCATATTTAAATATGTAAGGTACATTTAAAAGTAGCATTAAATTAATTATAAAGGTAAGTCCAGTTAAAACGAGCGCTCCCATTATAATACCCCACAGCATGCTTTTCTTATTTTTCACCTCAGTACTGAGTGGAACTAGAACACCACTACAGCCTAAAATGTTAAAGCCGCTATATAATAATGCTGAAAAAAGCCAATTGGGCTTATACTGAGGAATAGTTTTAACAAAGCTTAGGCTTACTACATCCTTATTAAAAAATATGTACAGGGCAAAAATGGTTAAAAGTACTATTATGAGCGAAGGCACGATAAACGAATTTATTTCTATGAGGCCCTTTGTATCTCTTAATAATACCGCTAGCGAAACTATTGCCATAGTTAATATGCCAATCCATTTTGAAACACCAAGGTATTGGTTTATC
>CAZMQY010000157.1:0-5741 GCA_964568335.1 uncultured Clostridium sp. | reverse complement strand
TGCTAAAATAATTGCTGCTCCACTAATAAGAAATAAGCTTGTTATTCCATCAGTAAAGCTTGCCAATATCTTTGGTTTAAGAACTAGATTTATCAATTCATTGTAGGACTTTAAGTTGAATTTTAAACTTATCGAAGCTATCATAAATCCGATAAATATGTAAATAAGACAGCAAAGCAGTATTCCTCCAAAACCTTTATACCCGTATTCAGTAAAAAATTGTCTTATCTCCTGTCCAGAGGCAAGTCCAGCACCAACAATAGTACCAATAAAAACTGCAGCAATTTGGAAAGCTAGCGAAACTCCACGTCGCAATTAAATTCCCCCTATATACTTGTTTGTTCTATATAAATATATAAGAAAAAATAAAAATAATGTATTTACAAATTAAATTTTTATTTTTTGGCAAACTATATATACGGAGAAATTATAGTTGCTGCTTTTAAGGAGGGTTAAATTTAATGAAATACATATATATAAAAAAGCTAGTACCTTATTTTATTATCCCTTGTATTTTAATAACGCTTACAGCATGCAAGACCGAGAAGAAGGAAACCCAGAAGGAACAAGGAAATGATTTTGAAATTAAGGTGGCCCAAAATGTGGTTGATGTTTATATGAAAGCTTTAATGAAGGAAGATGTTGAGAATGCTAAAAAGCTTTATACTAAAGAGTTAGCCCAGAATACCAAGGAAACCGGGAAAAGTGAATTAAAAGTAAAAGGATATAGTTTGGAGGAAACAAGTGAAGTAGGCAGAAGCGGTTTCTTTAAAGTAAAGGTGGCAAGAATGAGTTTAAGTCAACCTATAGCTATCTTGGATGAATGTAGTATAAAGATAGTTAAAGAAGGTTCTGATTATAAAATAAATGAAGTGAAAAATGAGACTGAGAAGGAAGCGTTTCTTGAGAATGGTACCTTAAGAGTAAGAAGTAAAAACAATGTAAAGACTAATTTACTAATAGACAACAGTAGTTTTCCCCAATATGCATTTTCCAAGGATGATAAAGGCAACCTATCTAAACAGATTGTGCCTAGAAATAAGTTTTCTGTGATGAATTTTGGATATGAAGGTGAAAGAATTGCTATCTCTTCATATGACAAGGATTCCTATATTGGTATTATAAAGATTGATGAAAGTATGGCTACTCAAGGTGGGGGTGGTGGAGGCGGAGGAGAAAGTCAGGGTCAAGGACAAGGAGAACAGGGAGGAGATAAAAAAGGTACCCAGGGTCCCATGAATAGGGAAAAGCCTATAGGTAAGGAAATGACTTCTCTTGACTTATTAAAGGATGCAAAGGTTGAATTTATGACTTTTTCAAATGGCGAAAAGTTTTTGATTGTTCAATATAACAAGCCTAATATTGGTAGATGTATAAGAATTTATAATACTGATAGCGGAGAACTTATAAAAGAAAAATTTGAAGAAAAATATTCATATGGCAAGGTAGAGATTATATTTTCATCCTTTGACAAGGATGTTGTAAACTTTGAAGTAATTCAAAAAGATATGAATGATAAGAAAGCAGCAGAGCAGGCAGGAAAATATCAAATGAACTTGAAGGAAGGGTTTAAGATAAAAAGATTGTAATGTAGACAATAAAGATAGCACAAGGTACAATTTAAGTATCTTGTGCTTAATAAAAAGTAAAAATAGGGACGGTTAATAAAAAAAGAAGAAGGAAAAGGGACGGTTAATAACTTTAACGCACTTTATATAGAAATAACATAATAATTATTAACCGTCCCCTAATTCAAAGTAGAAAAGTAATGAAAAGTTGTTAACCGTCCCCAAAGCGAGGAGGTTTTTATGCAGAAGGAGTGGGGAGGAAAGAGCTACTATAGCTTAAATTGTTTTTTACGGGAGAAGTTTTGTGAGAAGGTGTTTAAGATATCACTGGATGCGGGCTTTTCTTGTCCTAATAGAGATGGAACTATAAGCAGAGGCGGCTGCGTATTTTGCAGTGAGAGAGGCTCAGGAGATTTTGCTGGAGATAGATGTTTTTCTATAACTAAACAGTTTGAAGATATAAAGAAAATGATGAATAAAAAGTGGAAGGAAGGCAAGTACATAGCTTACTTCCAAGCTTATACAAATACTTATGCACCTATAAATATATTGAGAGAAAAATATGAAGAGGCAATAAAGCAAGATGGGGTAGTGGCATTAGCTATTGCTACAAGACCGGACTGTCTTAGCGATGAAGTGTTAGGTCTCTTAGAAGAGTTCAGCAAAAAGGTATATCTATGGGTTGAGTTAGGACTTCAAACCTCTAACGATAAAACAGCCAAGCTTATAAATAGAGGATATTCCTTGCAGACCTTCGAGGAAGCTCTTGAAAAACTGCACAAAAGAAATATAGATGTAGTAGTACACACAATCTTTGGTCTTCCTGGGGAAACTAAAGAGGACGTGTTAAGTACAGTTGCATATATTGCACATAAGCCTATCAAAGGAATAAAGTTTCATTTGCTTCATCTTATGGAAGATACCCCAATGGTTAAGCTTTACGAAAAGGGCATATTAAAATTCTTAGAGCAAGAGGAATACATAGAATTAATCTGCAAAGCTATAACTATGCTGCCTCAAAACGTTGCTATTCACAGGCTCACGGGAGATGCCCCAAGGGAACTTCTCATAGGCCCTATGTGGAGCTTAAAGAAATGGGAAGTGTTAAATTCTATTGATAGAAAATTTATAGAAAATGATTGGTATCAGGGTTTGTACTTTTCTACAAAATGATACTTATACTTTTGTAAAGTTTACGAATAGATTTAAAAAGGTTTACATGATAAAATTACATTATGATTTACGAAAAAATATCTAAACCTAATGATTAAAGGGGGAAATTCATAATGGCAAGTTTATCATTAAAGAATATCTACAAAATTTATCCGGGTAATGTAACAGCGGTAAGAGATTTCAATCTAGATATAGAAGACAAAGAGTTCGTCGTTTTCGTTGGACCATCCGGTTGCGGTAAGTCAACAACTCTTAGAATGATTGCTGGTCTTGAAGAAATATCTCAAGGTGAGCTTAATATCGGCGAAAAGCTTGTTAACGATGTTGCACCAAAGGATAGAGATATAGCAATGGTTTTCCAAAACTATGCTTTATATCCACACATGAGCGTATACGACAACATGGCATTTGGTCTTAAGCTAAGAAAGGTTCCAAAGGCTGAAATAGATAAGAAGGTTAAAGAAGCTGCAAGAATACTTGATATAGAGCACCTATTAGATAGAAAGCCAAAGGCACTATCTGGAGGACAAAGACAAAGAGTTGCTTTAGGACGTGCTATAGTTAGAGAGCCAAAGGTATTCTTAATGGACGAACCATTATCAAACCTTGATGCAAAGCTAAGAGTTCAAATGAGAACTGAAATATCAAAACTTCACAAGAAGTTACAAACAACCTTTATATATGTTACACACGACCAAACAGAAGCTATGACAATGGGAACTAGAATAGTTGTTATGAAGGACGGAGTTATTCAACAGGTTGATACTCCACAACATATATATGATCACCCAGTTAATATTTTCGTTGCAGGCTTCATAGGATCACCACAAATGAATTTTATGGATGCTAAGGTTGAAGAAAAGGGTGGAAAGGTAGTTCTTGTATTTGGAGACGATACAGTAGAACTTCCTGAGGACAAGGCAACTGTAGTTAAGAAGGCTGGATATGTAGGAAAAGACGTTATAATGGGTATCAGACCAGAGGATATAGATGACGGCCAAGAGTTTATATCTAAGCATCAAGAGTCTGTGATAACAGCAACAGTTGAGGTTACAGAGCTTATGGGAGCTGAAACTTATATTTACATGGCAAAAGGAAAGTCAAACATAATTGCTAGAGTAAATGGAAGTTCAAAGGCTAAGGCTGGAGATGTATTAAAGATTGCTCTAGATACAAATAAAATTCACGTATTTGACAAAGAAACAGAAAATACTGTAATCTAATATATATAATAAACTGCAGGGTAGAAATCTTTAGTTGACTTCTACCCTGCAGTAGAATTATCTAAGGGAGGCAAAAATAGTAATGTACAATTTTCAGAGTTTTCTACAGGAGCTTAATTTAAATACTGGTATAAGTTTTAACCTGAAGCTTGAAGATGATACTATTTTGTATGCAGGTTTACAAACTGAGCAAACCTCTGATGTTAACTCTACAATAATAAGCCTTGGAAGTTCAAAAGCAATGCTTGAGATAACCGAGGAATATAAAAATTGTACAGCGCTTCTAAGATACACAATTGAAAATAAATATAGAGAGATATTTTCAATGAGGGAGCAATCCCTCATTGAAATCTTAGAAGGAAAGGAAATAACTGCAGATAAGCTAGAAAGAAGCTTTCCGTTTCTTTCGAAAGGATGCACACTTTTTCTTATAAATGTTGACGGAAGCAGGTATGAAGCATTAAATATAGTGAGACAGCTTTACACTGAAGGTGAGGTCGTGAGTATGCTCTATAACGACAGCCTGTTTGTACTTGGCGTTTTTGATGAAATAAATGAGCATGCAAGAAGCATAAGAGAATCCATAGTTTCTGATTTGTACTGCAGATGCTACGTAAGCTACGGAAGCACAATTTATAACGTAAAAGATATAAAAAAAGCCTATGAGGAAGCAAAAGAATGCTTGCTTTTAAGCAAGAATTTTGGTATAAAAGAAGAGATATTTTATTATGATAAAATTTTATTTGAAAAAATAGTTTTCAATATTAACCCAAAGGTTAAGAATGAGCTTTTGAATAGATTTAGAGATAAATTTAATTTATTTGATAGTGAGCTCATAAACACTATCGAAGAATTTGTTAACTGCGGACTTAACATAAGCGATGCTGCAAGAAGACTTTATGTACATAGAAACACGCTTATATACAGACTTGACAAAATAACAAAGGAAACAGGCTTTGATATAAGAAACTTTAAGGAAGCAACAGTTTTTATAATTGCGTTTCTTGTTTGGAAGGAAACTAATATGTAAGGGGTAAGATTATTACCCCTTATTTTCAGCACATATTGTATAAACGTTTGCACAAAAATGTCTAAGGATAAAGAGGTTGTTTAAATGAATATCACAATAAAAGAAGTAGCAAAATTAGCAGGAGTTTCACCATCTACAGTATCGAGAGTAATATCGGACAGCCCAAGAATTAGCGATGAAACAAAAAAAACTGTAAGAGAAGTAATGGATGAGCTAGGCTATCATCCAAATGCCATTGCAAGAAGTCTTGTAAGCAAGGCCACAAATTCAATAGGAATAGTTATGCCTCAATCCACAGAGCGAGCCTTCTTAAATCCATTTTTTCCTCAGGCCTTAAGCGGAGTTTCTGCTGCTGCTCATGAGCAGGGCTACTGCATCCTTCTATCTACAGGGAAAACCGAAAAGGAACAGCTGGAATCCATACAGAACATTGTTATGGGAGGAAGAGTAGACGGAGTTATCATAATGTATTCCTCTGTAGACAATGCAGCCATGGATGCTTTAAAAAAACTTAGAACTCCTGTTGTAGTTATAGGTAAGCCGTTAAAGTCAAAGGGAACTTTATATGTGGATAATGATAATGTTGAGGCTTCCTTTAAGGTTACAGAAAAGCTTATAAAAAACGGTCACAAGCGAATTGCTTTTATAAGTGGATCCTTTAGGTTTGTGGTTTCCTTAGACAGACTTGACGGATATATGAATGCCCTTAAAAAATATGACATACCCTTTAGAAAAGATTATATATTA
>CAZMQY010000156.1:0-8434 GCA_964568335.1 uncultured Clostridium sp. | reverse complement strand
TTTCATCTTTTTCCCTCCCTGAACTCTACATAAAAACACGTTTATCTATGTCAAGATCCGGGGCTAGTGGATCTTATACACTACATAATACAACATTATTCATTATAATACATTCTACCGGGTGTGTCAACAAATTTCCTTCAATTATAATATACAGTTTCAAGACATAAACCGCTTGCAGGAACAGTGTTTCCAGCTTTGCTTCTATCCTTTGACATTATTATTTCATCTACCTCTTCGGGACATATTTTTCCTATTCCCACATCAATGAGAGTTCCAGCCATAATTCTTACCATATTATAGAGAAAGCCATCTGCTTCTACATAAAAAATAATTTTATTTCCACTGTTCTCAAGCCAAGACTTGTGAACAGTACGTATTGAAGTTTTAACTGAACTTCCAGTGCTTCTAAAAGCTGAAAAATCATGCTTTCCTACAAAGAAAGTACAGGCTTCCTTCATTGCTTCAAAGTTGAGCTTTCTTTTATAATGATATACATACTTTCTATCTAGTGCACTTGGCTGTGGTCTATTTAATATAGTATAGCTATATTGCTTTCCTATGCAGGAATATCTAGCATGAAAATCATTATTTACTTCATCTGACTGTAATATAACAATATCATCAGGCAGCTTACTATTTATTGCTTCCCTAAAGCTAGCTGCTGGAATGGTGCTTTTAGTAAAAAAATTTGCTACGAACCCTTTAGCGTGCACTCCAGCATCTGTTCTGCTTGAGCCTGTAACTTCAACAGCTTCATCGGTAAGCTTTTTAATTGACTCCTCTAACCTTTGCTGCACCGTAGTTGCATTTTTTTGCCTCTGCCAGCCAGCATAATTAGTACCATCATATTCTATAGTAAGCTTAATGTTTCTCATATGCACACTCCATACATTATCTATACAGCTGTCCACCAAAATCTGCTTGCTATACAAAGTCCTAAAAATAGAACTGTTGTAAAGCCAGCAATAAAGTCTTGGTTTGTAAGCACTAGCTGCTTCATTCTTGTTCTTCCTTCTCCACCTCTATAACATCGCGCTTCCATTGCCATTGCTAATTCATCCGCTCTTCTAAAGGAGCTAATAAATAGAGGTACTAGAAGAGGAATTAGATTTTTTGCCCTTCTAAATATATTTCCACTCTCAAAATCTGCTCCTCTAGCCATTTGTGCCTTCATTATCTTATCAGTCTCATCCATAAGAGTTGGAATAAATCTAAGTGCAATGGTCATCATCATAGCTAGCTCATGAGCAGGAACCCCTATTTTTCTAAAAGGATTCAGAAGCCTCTCTATTCCATCTGTAAGTTCTATTGGAGAAGTAGTAAGAGTTAATAAGGAGGTTCCAATTATTAAGAAGGTTAATCTTAATATCATGAACGCAGCCATTACTAATCCCTCACGATAAATTCTAAGGAACTTCCATTGGAATAAAAGCGCATCTCCGCTAGTCATAAAGATGTTGATAAGCGCTGTAAACAAAAGCAATACGAATATTGGCTTTAAGCCTTTATATATATATCTAACAGGAACCTTAGAAATAGTAATTGATAAAGCTGTAAAAGCGATAACGAAAATATAGCCTTCAAAATTATTGACAATAAAAAGAGCCACTATATAGAATATGGAGATTAATATTTTTACTCTAGGATCTAGCTTGTGAATAAAAGAGTCACCAGGTATATATTGACCAATTGTAATATCCTTAATCATCTTCCAGCGCTCCTTAAAACATTTAATATTTCCTCTTTGGCTTGTGCTATTGTAAATGCATCACCAGATATATTAAAGCCTTTTTCCTTCAGACTCTTCATTAAATATGTAACCTGAGGAACTGCTAGACCTACACTCTCCAGCGTATCAATTTCCTTAAATATATCGCCTGGTTTTCCATCTAATATGCATTTGCCTTTATGCATAACCAGTATTCTGTCAGCAACCTTAGCAACATCCTCCATACTATGTGAAACCAAAATTACTGTCATCTTGTACTCGTTATGTAAAAGCTTGACCTGACTTAAAATATCATCTCTTCCCTTAGGATCTAAGCCTGCAGTTGGCTCATCCAAGATAAGTACACTAGGCTCCATGGCAACTACACCTGCTATAGCAACTCTTCTCTTTTGACCTCCACTTAAATCAAAGGGTGACTTATTCTTATAGGTCTCATAATCAAGTCCTACCATTTTCATGGCTCGCTTAACTCTATTATCTACTTCTACATCAGTAAGTCCTAAATTTTTAGGCCCAAAAGCTATATCCTTCTCTATTGTTTCTTCAAAAAGCTGGTATTCCGGATATTGAAACACTAGTCCAACCTTTTTTCTGAAATCGCTAAGCTTTACGCCTTTTTCTGCAATATTAACATCATTTATATTAATTTTTCCACTGGCCGGCTTTAATAATCCATTTATATGTTGAATCAAAGTTGATTTTCCAGAACCAGTATGACCAATAAGTGCGACAAACTCCCCATCGTTTATAGTTACTGAAACATTATCTAAGGCTTTCTTTTCAAAAGGAGAACCCTTCATATAAATATGTGTTAAATTTTCTATTTTAATTGACATAGAGCATTCACCATCTCATCTATTGATAATATATTTGTATCAATGTTTATTCCGCTGCTTTTAAGTTCGTAAGCAAGCTCTGTAACCTGCGGAACATCAAGGCCAATTTTTTTCATAACAGGCACTTGACTAAATATTTCTCTAGGAGTTCCCTCTAACATGATACTGCCCTGATCCATAACTATAGTTCTATCGGCCTCAGCAGCCTCTTCCATAAAGTGAGTTATAAGTATTATAGTAATTCCATAATTCTTATTTATTTCCTTTATGGTTTTAATAACTTCTCTTCTTCCTGATGGGTCTAACATCGCAGTTGGTTCATCAAACACAATACATTCTGGTCGCATAGCTAATATTCCTGCTATTGCTATTCTCTGCTTTTGTCCACCGGACAATAAATGTGGAGCATGTCTTCTGTAATCAAACATATCAACCTTCTTTAAGGAATCATCTACTCTTTTCCTTATCTCAGAAGGCTCAATCCCTAAATTCTCAGGGCCAAAGGCTACATCTTCTTCAACAATTGTAGCAACAATTTGATTATCTGGATTTTGAAATACCATTCCAGCTTTGTTTCTTATATTCCATAAATCCTTACTATCTGAAGTGTCTAGGCCATCTACATACATCTTCCCTCCACTTGGAAGGAGAAGTGCGTTAACATGCTTTGCCAGGGTTGATTTACCAGAGCCATTGCGGCCTAGTACTACAAGAAATTCACCTTTTTTCACCTTAAGATTAACACCATTAACGGCTACTTTTCCCTGTTCCCCTTCGTTTCCAGCATATTTATAAACAAGGTCCTTGCACTCTACCATATTATTACTCATAGAAAACACCTCTATTACAAAAAAGGGACTAAGCTAGTTTAACTTAATCCCTTTTATATTATACTAACTCTAGTATAACCATTTCTGCTCCGTCGCCTCTTCTTGGACCTACTTTGTACATTCTAGTATATCCACCATTTCTTTCAGCATACTTTGGAGCTATCTTTTCAAATAAATCTGTAACAACAGTTTCTTCAGTTACGAAAGCAAGAACTTGTCTTCTAGCATGAAGATCCCCTCTTTTAGCAAGAGTTATCATCTTTTCTGCTATATTTCTAGTTTCTTTTGCTCTAGTATCAGTAGTCTCTATTTTTCCATGCTTTAAGAAACTAGTAACCAAGTTTCTAAGCATTGCTCTTCTCTGGTCAGTTGGACGACCAAGTTTACGGTATCCTGCCATATCTGTACGTACCTCCTTTACTCATCACTTAGTCTTAGGCCAAGTCCTAAAGCAGCAAGCTTCTGCTCAACTTCTTCAAGTGACTTCTTTCCTAAGTTTCTAACTTTCATCATATCGTCCATCGATCTTTGGGTTAGTTCTTGAACTGTATTTATACCAGCTCTCTTTAAGCAGTTATAGCTTCTAACTGAAAGATCAAGTTCCTCTATGGTCATTTCAAGTACTTTTTCTTTTTTGTCCTCTTCTTTTTCAACCATGATTTCAACATTATTAGCATGGTCAGTTAGTGTCATAAATAACTTAAAATGCTCAATAAGTATCTTAGCAGATAAGCCTATGGCTTCATCTGGTTTTATGGTTCCATTAGTCCATACTTCAAGAGATAATTTATCATAGTCAGTAATCTGTCCTACTCTAGTATTTTCAACTGTAAAATTAACTCTCTTAGCTGGTGTATATATTGAGTCAACTGGAATAGTGTTTATTGGTTGATTGTCGCTCTTATTTTTAATTTGAGAAACATAACCTCTTCCTCTATCAACAGTTATCTCCATATATAGCTTTCCATCAGAATCTAATGTTGCTATATGAATATCTTTGTTGACAACTTCTACATCACCATCGGTTCTGATATCTGCTCCAGTAACTTCTCCTTCACCCTTAGCATCGATATATATAGTCTTTGGGCCTTCACCGTTCATCTTTAATGCTAAACCTTTTATATTTAACACTAATTCAGTTACATCTTCTTTAACTCCCTGAACGGTTGAAAACTCATGAAGAACATTTTCAATCTTAACGGAGGTTGCAGCAACTCCAGGTAAAGAGGAAAGTAAAATTCTCCTCAATGCATTACCTAGAGTAGTACCATATCCTCGCTCTAAGGGCTCTATTACAAATTTACCATAAGTACCATCTTCTTTAAGTTCGACACATTCTATTTTTGGCTTTTCTATTTCTAACATACTAAATAACCCTCCTTATTATTTAATTTCATCCTATTTTGAGGGCAACTGATTCTATCTTAATTACTTGCTGTATAACTCAACTATTAGTGTTTCGTTTACTGGAATATCTATGTCAGCTCTTGCTGGTTGAGCAATAACCTTAGCTTCAAAGCTTTCTACGCTGCCTTGTAGCCAATTTGGAAGAGCCTTTGGATTCTCAGCGAACAGCTTGAATCTTTCGCTGCTTCTGCTCTTTTCTGATACAGTTATAACATCATTTACTGATAATCCATAGGATGGAATATCAACCTTCTTACCATTTACTAAGAAATGTCCATGATTTACTAACTGTCTAGCTTCTCTTCTTGATCCGCCGTAACCTAGTCTGAATACTACGTTATCAAGTCTCATTTCAAGAAGCTTTAGAAGATTCTCACCTGTGATTCCTCTCATTCTGTCAGCTTTCTCATAGTACTTTCTGAATTGACCTTCAAGCAATTCGTAGATTCTCTTAGCCTTTTGCTTTTCTCTAAGTTGAACACCATAGTTTGAAAGCTTCTTCTTACTTTGTCCGTGTTGTCCTGGTGCATATCCTCTTCTTGCAACAGCGCACTTGTCTGTATAGCATCTATCCCCTTTAAGGAATAGCTTCATTCCTTCTCTTCTGCATATTCTGCAGTGAGCTCCAGTATATCTTGCCATTAAATCTACACCTCCTGTAAATTTCTATATATATTACAATGAATTAAACTCTTCTTCTCTTAGGTGGTCTGCAACCATTATGTGGAATTGGAGTAACGTCTTTTATTAATGTCACTTCAAGTCCTGCAGCTTGTAGAGATCTTATAGCAGCTTCTCTACCTGCTCCTGGTCCCTTAACATACACCTCAATACTTCTTAAACCGTGTTCCATAGCTGCCTTAGCTGCAGTTTCTGCTGCCATTTGAGCTGCATATGGAGTGCTCTTTCTGGAACCTCTAAATCCTAATCCACCTGCACTTGCCCATGATAAAGCGTTTCCGTTTCTATCAGTAAGGGTAACTATAGAGTTATTGAAAGTGGATTTGATATGTGCAGCGCCATGTTCAACATTTTTTCTTTCTTTTCTTCTTCTGGTAACTTTCTTGTTCTTTGCTTGAGCTGCCATTTCCTAACCTCCCTACTATTTCTTCTTCTTAGCCCCTATAGCTCTCTTTGGGCCTTTTCTTGTTCTTGCATTTGTCTTTGTTCTTTGTCCTCTTACTGGAAGACCTTTTCTGTGTCTTAAACCTCTATAGCATCCGATTTCAACCAATCTCTTTATGCTAAGAGCAATATCTCTTCTTAAGTCACCTTCAACTTTGATGTTTTTGTTAATGTAATCTCTTAAAGCATTAACTTCTTCTTCAGTTAAATCTCTAACTCTAGTATCTGCATTAACACCAGTTTCCTTAAGTATCTTTTGAGAACTTGGTAGTCCTATACCATATATATATGTCAGACCTATTTCTACTCTTTTTTCTTTTGGTAGGTCAACACCTGCTATTCTTGCCATTAAATCTTACACCTCCTAGGTATTAATCAAGTGAAAGTAAAGTTTTATTTTGCTAATTGTATATAAAAGTTTCAGGCCAATAGAATTTTAATATTCTACCGTCAGCCGCACCTAAAACAGTACTAACATTAATTATCCTTGCTTTTGTTTGTGCTTAGGATTTTCACAGATAACCATTACTCTTCCTTTTCTCTTTATGATCTTGCACTTTTCGCATATTGGCTTTACTGATGGTCTTACTTTCATGGCTAACCCTCCTTAATTACTTTGCTCTCCAGGTTATTCTACCACGTGTTAAGTCATATGGTGACAATTCCACAGTAACTTTATCCCCTGGGATAATTCTTATAAAATTCATTCTAAGTTTGCCTGAAATATGTGCTAATATTTCATGACCACTTTCGAGTTCGACTCTAAACATTGCGTTAGGTAGTGATTCTAAAACCTTACCTTGCATTTCAATAACATCTTCTTTTGACATAAGGTAATCAAACCTCCTCATTAGAGTTCATAGACTGTAAGTATTTTTTTATCGCACTATTATTAACCTTATCTCCTGCTTGAAGTAGGCTTTTGATATAGTCTGCTACTGTATCAGTAATAGTAAGATGTTTTATCTTTTTCTTTTTTGGCTTTTCCACGGGCCTTAAATCTCCATCTGAAATATAGACATAATTTTCATTTATTATACCTATTATAATGAAGTTTTTGCTTTCATCTCTTCCAGATTTAGATATTGCAACCCTGCCAATGTAGTCAGTATTAATCAAAGCAACCACCTCATTAGATAAGAGTTAGTATCTCAGGTCCATTATTTAAAATGGCTACAGTGTTTTCATAATGCGCTGAAAGAGATCCATCTTCAGTAACAACTGTCCAGTCATTAGCTTCAACCTTAACGTTATATCTTCCGATATTCACCATTGGTTCAATAGCTAAAACCATTCCATGTTTAAGCTTCGGTCCTCTTCCAGGTCTCCCGAAGTTTGGTACCTCAGGGTCTTCATGCATATCTTTTCCTATACCATGACCAACAAAATCGCGTACAACAGAAAATCCGAAACTTTCAACATAATTTTGTATTGCAGCAGATAAATCAGTAAGTCTGTTATCTACTTTAGCATACTCTATCCCTTTAAAAAAGCTTTCTTTAGTAACTTGAATAAGATTCTCAGCTTCCTTAGAAATCTTTCCTACCGGAACTGTTCTAGCAGCATCACCTTGATAGCCATTTAAAATGGCACCACAGTCAATACTAATTATATCTCCTTCTTGCAGTACTCTTTTGCCTGGAATTCCATGTACAACTTCGTTATTTACGGATGCACATATGGAGCCTGGAAATCCATGATACCCCTTAAAGGATGGTTTAGCATTATGCCTTGTTATGAACTCTTCTGCAATTTTATCTAACTCTGCAGTGGTTATTCCTGGTTTAATTACCTCTTCAAGTCTTGCCAGAGTTTCTCCAACAAGTCTACCCGCTTCTCTCATATAGCCGATTTCTATATCACTTTTTATAATAATCATTTATTTATCTCTCCCTAGGATATCACAAATATTTTTGAAAACATCATTAATTGCTTGTGTTCCATCAACTACAGATAGTAGATTTTTATCTTTATAATAGTTTATCAGGGGTTGAGTTTGTTCATCGTAGATTTCCAGTCTATTTCTAACTGTATTTTCTTCATCATCTTTTCTTTGGATAATATCGCTGCCACAAACATCACATTTACCTTCAATAACCGGAGGGTTAAATTTAATATGGTAGCTAGCTCCACAAGAAAGACACACCCTTCTCCCACTCATACGTTCAATTATAAAATCCTTTGGAACATCAATCAACAAAGCAGTTGAAAGCCTATCCTTATTATTGTTTAAAAAATCATCTAGTGCTTCTGCTTGAGCCACTGTTCTAGGAAAACCATCAAGAAGGCATCCTTTTTTACAGTCATCCTGTTTTAGCCTTTCTATAACTAATTGAATAGTTATATCATCAGGCACCAGCAGTCCTTTATCGATGTTTCTCTTTGCCTCAATCCCAAGGGGAGTCATTTCCGAAATATGCTTTCGGAAAATATCACCTGTAGATATATGCGGTATGGAAAATCTATTGCATATTGACTTAGCTTGAGTTCCCTTTCCAGCTCCA
>CAZMQY010000155.1:0-8538 GCA_964568335.1 uncultured Clostridium sp. | reverse complement strand
TGCCTCCTAAAGAGTAAAACTTCAAGGTTCCATCTTCATTATAGCCTGTAATTATAAAACCAACCTCGTCCATATGGGCATCTACAATTACTTTTTTGCCATTGCCTTTTTTATGAGCAATAATGTTTCCCATTTTATCTACTTTTATCTCATCTACATAAGGCTTAATAGTCTCTTTAATTATTTCTCTTACATCGCCTTCATAACCTGAAGGCCCCGTTGCATTACAAAGCTTTTCTAAAAGCATAATAGCTCTTCCACCTCCTCGTCTTTAAGCTTTTCTATAAGCTTAGCCATGATCCTGCCTGTATTTTTTATATCCCCCATATTCACCATTTCAACTGAAGTATGCATGTATTTTATTGGTATAGATATTAATAAGGTTGGTATGCCTTCACCGATTATCTGTATATCCCAAGCATCTGTACCTGTACTTCCTGGCTCTACCTCAACCTGATAAGGAATATTGTACTCTTTTGCTATTTCCATAAGCTTTCTTCTAAACTTTGGATGAATATTAGGTCCAATACATATAACTGGACCACCACTCAATTTATTTTCTCTCTCTGTTGCTCCCATTGGTCCACTATCAAAGGTAACATCAATAGCAATTGCCATAGAAGGCTTTATTTCAAAGCTTCCTACTCTAGCACCTCTATGTCCAACCTCCTCCTGACAGGAGGCTACAAAATATACATCTAAATCATGATTTATATTCTCAAGCTCTTTAGCACAAGCATACATTGCTGCGATTCCAGCCCTGTCATCAATAGCCTTGCAAGTAACATTATTATTTAAAAGCTCGTAAAAATTTCTCTTTAAAGTAACATAATCACCAATATTAACTAAAGACTGAAGCTTTTCCTTTGAAAGTCCTGTATCAATAAGCAAGTCTTCTGCAGTGATAGCCTTCTTCCTATCTTCTTCGCTCATAAGATGAGGGGGCTTAATGCCGATAACTCCTAAAATTCTCTCTTTGCCATGTACATAAACTTCCTGAGAAACGAGGGTCTTAGCATCAATGCCATTACTCTTAAACTTCAAAAATCCATTATCGCTTATGTCTGTTATCATCAGAAAGACTTCATCAGCGTGAGCCATAAGCATTATGCTTTCCTTGCCCTTGCCTTTTTTATGTACATATATGTTATTTAATTTACCTAGGCTCACCTTTCCAAAAGGCTCAAAGGCTTCTGCAACTGTTGGATAAAGCCAATGCTCCCTACCGCTTGGAGCATGAGAGGTGCAGAGTTTCTTTAAAAATTCTATATCCTTCATAATTTCAACCTCCTTATAGTGCCACCCACATGGCAAGTGGCAAGTGGCAAATATATACTCAACTTGCCACTTGCCATGTGGGTGGCACTATTTTATATTCTACATTTACATCTATATTCCTTTAGTCAACTTAATATTTAGAATATTTTAATTTTACTATTGACAATAACACTTTACCGTAGTAAACTGATAGTAAGTAAAAAAGGAATAAATCCATTGAAGAGGAAGAGTAACTATTATGTCTAGTTTCAGAGAGCTGAGGAGGGTGTGATCTCAGTACGATGTCATATAGCGAATGGACCTCACAGGAGTAAGCCGAAATTTTGAGCTAGCTTAAAAGAGTAGTACTTATCGGGTGCCCGTCGTTAAAAGGGATAGGACATGTTAGTGTCTGAATTGAGAAGTGCATTTTTTTGCATAATTTAGGTGGCAACGCGGATAACCTTCGCCCTATTGTTTTAGGGTGAAGGTTTTTTTATTTATAAATGAACTTTAATAAGTAATTTTTAATTACTCAGTATTCCATTGAAAGGAGGGATTAGCTATGGTATGAAGTTTAGATGAATCAGATTGGTACATTAAAATTTCAAAAATTATTTATTTTAAAGGAGATGTAAAATATGAATTTAAGAAAACTTATAATGAGCTCACTGCTTCTAGCCATAGGAATGGTTCTTCACCAAATAGTTCCCCCCTTTCTGTTTGGAATGAAACCTGACTTTTTGCTTAGCATGATGTTTATTGCCATTGCTTTAAGTGATGACTATAAGTTAACACTGCTCATTGGACTAGCAGCTGGACTGCTTACAGCAGCTACTACAACCTTTCCGGGGGGGCAGATACCAAATATAGTTGATAAGATTATAACCTGCAACTTAGTTTATTTAATGCTGAAAGCTCTAAATAATAAGCTGAATAATCAACTTAAAATGCTTATTGTATCTGTAATTGGTACTTTAGTCAGTGGAACTGCTTTTTTAGGAACAGCTTTATTGCTTGTTGGTCTGCCCGGTCCATTCCTTGCTCTAATTGTTGCGGTAGTAATTCCTGCAACTGTATTTAATTTGGCTGCTTCTATTATTTTATATAATGCAGCTAGCCTATCGATTAATAGAGTAAGCAAATAAAATAATTAATACGGTAAATGCGTATAAAACTGAGGATTTGGGAGATTCTCTAAATTCGCATTTACCGTATTATAAAATTGGTTGAGGGCTTTAATTATAAGCTTGATATTATAGTCATAATGCTTTCTTTTGTTATATTCCTATCCTTTGCAACAATTTCTCCAGACTTTGTGTATACCAAGCTTGGAGCTTCAACTGTTCCTAGTCTTGAAGCAAGGCTGGCATTCTTATAAACATCTATCTTACTAACCTTAACAGTAGCAGCCAATTCTTTTTCAACTTCTTCTATAGTAGTTAAAAGAGTTCTACACTGCTCATCAATTGGAGACCATAAGTAGATTAAGCCTAGCTTCTCCTTTTGCATTATCTCTTCTTCAAATACTTCTGATTCAGCAATATACTTTTCTGATCCAACTCCGGCTATTGCTCCATCACCTACTGCAGTAGCAACCTGCTTAAGGAATTTATCTCTTACATCTCCTACTGCAAAAACTCCATCTATATTAGTTTCCATCTTTTCATTAGTGATAACATAGCCTTGTCTATTTAATTCTATTTGTCCTTTAAATATTTCTGTATTAGGGACATATCCAATAAACAAGAAACATCCATCAACAGGAACTTCAATTAATTCTCCTGTTTTTGTGTTTTTAAGCACTACTCTATTTAGTCTTTCTTCTCCCTCAAAGGAGTTAACAACTGTATTCCAAGCAAACTCCATTTTAGGATTTTTCTTAGCCTGTTCCTGAGCTATCTTATTAGCATCCATTATTCCTTCATCATGAATAACAGATACTATTACCTTCTTAGCAAACTTAGTTAAGAACATACCTTCTTCTATAGCAGCGTCTCCGCTTCCTATTATCATAACTGTCTTATCCGTATAGTAAGCAGCATCACAAGTGGCACAGAAGGAAATTCCCTTGTCATATAAGAAGCTCTCTTCATTTAAGGCTCCTGTTAATCTTGGTTTTCCTCCTGTGGATATAATAACTGACTTCGCATGATAAACCACCCTAAAGGTTTCAACTATCTTATCCTTACCCTCAAGCTGTACATTCTTAACATCTGTAAGCTTAAAGTTTACACCAAAATTTTTAGCCTGCTTATGAAAAAGATTCATAAGTTCTGTTCCTGTTATTCCTTCTGGGAAACCTGGATAATTTGCTATTTCATTTGTGTAAGTAGCAAGTCCTCCGACTAAAGATTTTTCTATTAAAAGAGTTTTAAGTCTCGCTCTTCCACAGTATATAGCTGAAGTTAGTCCTGAAGCTCCTCCACCTATAACTACCACGTCATAATATTCATGTTTCTTTTCCATCCCTAAACCCTCCTGCTTTATTATATATAAACCGTCGTTGTTTTCTTTTTAAAACATATGGTGGCATTTAGCCACCATATTAATCTTACATAAAATACTTAACTAAAAGCTTGCTGCCTATCCATGCACCAACGAAAATAAATATCCAATAAATCCATCCGTGTAATGATAAGGATGCAACACCACTGAACAGTGCACCAATATTACATCCAAAAGCAATTCTTGCTCCATAACCCATAAGTAATCCGCCCAGTACAGCAGCAACAACTTGTTTTAAGGATTTTATCTTTTTAATCTTAAATTGTGAAGCAAGCAAGGTTGCTAAAAAAGCTCCTAGAACTATTCCTATATTTGATACTGAATGTAAATCATTTAAAAATCCACCAGCTATAGCTGCAGAGTGAGCTTTTTGCTGAAAGTAAAACCAATTTTCAGGATGTCCACCTATTGCTTGATATATCCATGCTGCCCAGTAGGAAAATGGTGTAGTTACACCCCATGCTTTTCCTGTTGCAGCAAGCATGCCTATATTTAACAAGCCAAGTATAACTGCACCGCCTACATATGGCCATGGTTCCTTTAAGAACTTCTTATAATAAACGTTGTTTTTAATATCCAACCTGTTCACCCCCTGCTAAATCATACTTATAACTTGTTATTTTGTCTTTTCGATATAAACTTCCCATTGTCCGTCGTCAACTTCTTCTATATCAACATTATGTCCTTCTTTTCTAGCCCACTCTGGAATGTTTTTCATTGCACAGCTATGGTCAATTTCAACTATAAGAGTTTGTCCAATTTTCATTGTATCCATTTTCTTTTGAGTTTTTATTAATGGTACTGGGCAAGCCTCTCCTAAACAATCTAATCTTAATTCTGCCATAATTTTTTCCTCCTCAAGTCTTTAAAAAGTTTTATTAATTTGATTTTTTGTTACCGAACCAGTCAGCAAAAATGTAAATACCTAATAGTAATCCAAATTGAAGCAATAAAGCTAGGGGCCAACCTAAAACTTGTGGTAAAAATACTCCTGACTTAGGCATAAATTTAGCTGACCACCAGCCAAAATCTTTAGCACCCCATAGTGATCCTATTATAAAGAATACTAAGGATAGCATCTGCATCAAGAATCCTTCTCCAACTCTCATTAGAGTTCCTGAAGCACAGCCGCCTGCTATAACCATACCTATTCCGAACATTATTGCTCCTATTGCTGTATGAACTCCTGCCGGCGATATGTTCCCAGGTATTGCTGCCCCCTTAGTTGCAGCTGAATACTGCATAGCGGAGAACCCTACTGTGGCAGTTGCAATAGCTATAACAACAGCTTTTGTTAAAGAAGTTCCCCCAGTTAAAACAGGATCTCTTAAAGATGCAGTAAAGCAAAATCTTGATCTTTGCAATGTGAAGCCTGCTGCTACTCCAAATCCCCACATAAGCGCTGACTTTGGTGCGCTGTTTGCTATAAAAAATCCGATGCCAATAATTGCTATTAATAGTGCTATTCCAAAGGGGATTTGATTTACTTTTTTCTTTTTTGGTCTTGCTGATACCTTTGTAGTTACTTCAGCCATTACCTTCACCTCCTGATAGTTTGTTAATTAACTAACATATTTTTATGTGTTTTTCTTACAAATTTATTTTACAACGAATTTATAGGTTTGTGTTATAAGTTTTTCTGATATATAATTAACAATATTAATATAGCTTTTTTTGTTTTAATGGAATATTTGGTGTTAAAATAATATAATGAAGTTATATAAGTCTTTAAACTAATAGAGGAAGGTTCAAGGTATGAATATAACATATTTAAATTCTTTTATTGAAACAGTTAAGCAAGACAGTATATCAAAGGCTGCAAAAAACCTTCATATGACCCAGTCTGCTCTTAGTCAACAGCTTCAATCTCTAGAAAAGTCACTTAATGCAAGTCTTCTTATTAGAAGCAATAAAGGGGTCAATCTGACTGATGAAGGGGAAATAGTTTTAAGCTATGCTGAAGCCTTAGTCAACCTTTATGATAATATGACAAGGGAGTTAGTGCAGTGCAAAAATTCAGAGCTTGAAGAAATTAAAATATCTGCTTGTAATAGCGTTGGGGAATATTTATTACCTTGTACATTGCATCTTTATAAGAAAGATCATACGAATGTGCGATTTTCATTAAAGACCGAGCATAGTAAAAATATTATTGATAATGTTTTAGACTGTACCTCTGACGTGGGATTTATAGATATAGACTCTGATAAGAAGCTAGAAGGAATCGAAAGCTTTAATATATGCACTAATAATTTGATATTTATCTTTTCAAATCAACTTTCACTAGAAAAGTCTTATATAGGTCTAGAGGATATTTCTCGTATGCCATTAATTATTGGCTCTAATAGGAGCAGTTTAAGAGGTATTACTGAAAAGCTATTTATGAATAATAAAATATCGGTAAATACACTAAATATAGAAATGGAGCTAGATACACTAGAATCTATTAAGGCATCAGTTATAGCCAATCATGGAGTTTCTATCGTACCATATACAGCTGTAAAAAAAGAAATTTATACTGGAGTTTTAAAGACTCTGCCAATTAAGGACGTAGAGCCAAGCTGCAATATCTCAATGATATATCAAAAGAGCAGAGCAAATCAGCCTCATATAAAGAACTTTATCTCCTATATAAAAAAATATGGCAGGGAAACCTTCTGTTAAGCGTTCTTTTTAATGGTTATATTCCATATACCACCCTCTTCTTCAATACTTATGCTGCAATTTAAGTGATTGAAGGCTTCCTTTATACCCTGTGAAGTGCAACTGTGATCTGTTACTATAGTTATACTCTCGCCGGGCTTTATTTTTTTATATTGAATTTTAGCCTTTACCACGGGAACTGGACAAATCTCACCAACACAATCAATGGAACTATTCATTTTTTTCATCCTTCCCTTTCTCTTCTTGAGCATACTCAGTATTATATAATTCACCTGTACCAGGCACTAAAGAAGAAGCCGCCTCATAAAGCAAGTTAGTAAACCTTGTAAAGCTCATTTTTTTCTTGTTATTTTTATTATCCATAATTCACCCTCCTATTAGTTTAACTTAATACTAGGATGCGTAGTTTATTAATTATTATTATTCTATTTACTTACCATAAATCCTCTTTAAACCTTTGGAGTAGAACATATTTTAATATATATTCATATATTGATAATTGAAAGTAATATAAAGTAGGTGGAGAAGATAAGAAAGGAACATGGTTATGATTTAGATAAACTTCAATACATTGGAAAAGGTATGCATGGAAGCGTATATAAAATAGATAACCATAAATGTATAAAGATATTTAAGAAAAAGGAAACCTGTCAAAATGAAATTGAAACTCTAGCTATGGCTCAAAATAATATATATTTTCCTAAGCTTTATGACTTTGGAGAAAGGTATATTGTAAGAGAATTCATTGAGGGCATTGAATTAGATAAACACTTAAAAAATAATCCTCTAACTATAGATCTAAGCCAAAAAATAATAAAAATATATGAGGCTCTTGGTGAGGTTGGCTACAAAAGACAAGATACAGCGCTTCTCCATATTTTCATCAATTCAAGGGGAGAGCTCAGGTTGATTGATACTGCCAAAGCCATGTCTATTTCAACAAAATATCCTAAGATAATATTAAGTGATTTAAAGGTTTTAGGACTTAAAAATACTTTTTTACAGCACGTAGAACATGTAAGACCTGACTTATATAAATATTTTGCTCATAAAAAATAGGCTGTATCTCTATATACAGCCTGTACTTTTATTTAACTGCAGCAGAGATACCTTCTGCCAGAGCTTTTGCAATTTTGTCCTGATATTCCTGGGAGGCTAAAAGCTTATCCTCTTCTTTGTTAGACAAAAATCCCATCTCAACTAATATAACAGGAACCTTAGACCAATTAAAGCCTGTCATATCTTTTCTCTCAACTAGTCCTCTATTAGCCATACCTACTTGACTGACTAGTGTACTTAAAACAACTTGACCACATTTCTTGCTTTGTTCATATATTGCTTTAGTATTCTCATTTATAGATGCTGGTACAAGCATTGAGGCTCCTCTTACTGCGGAGCTTTCACTGGAATCAGCATGTATTCTCAATACCAAGTCAGCGTTAGTTTTATTCCAAAGCTCAGCTCTTTCGGTGTTACCCATGCTTTGAGAGTTTTCAGTTTTAGTCATAATAACGGTATAATTTCTCTCTTCTAAAAGACTCCTTAGCTTCATTGCTACACTCATATTAATCTTATACTCAGGAGTCTTAGTGATTATTCCTGCAGCGCCTCCACCATCCTTTATCTTTAGTTCTCTTGAACCAGGTGCTAAAGGTTCCTTCTCTAAGTTAGATTTGTTAGCATGGCCGGGATCCAAAACTATAACCTTTTTTTTCTTCACTTCTTTAGTCTCTTGAGCTTGAGGCTTCTTATTTTCTTCTAAATTTTTATTTTCGCTGCTTGGCTTTGTTTCATCACTAGAAGCTGCAACCTCATTTTTATCAACTTCTTGTACTGGATTCTGTATTGGAGCTTTCTCTATTTCAGAAGAATTTGTTAGAACCTTTTTATCACTGCAGGCAATAAGGCTAACTCCAATTAAAATGCAGATTAAAATATATATTAATTTTTTCATAAATCCTCCTAGCTACTAAGCTTTTATTATATAATATCAAGCTTTTTATCTTAAGCCTTCCTATCTTAGCTATTAATTTAATTGTAACAGCTATAATTAAAAAAGAAAATAAAATTATTGTTTCTGAAGATGTACTTATTTTAAACCACTAAGTG
>CAZMQY010000154.1:0-8679 GCA_964568335.1 uncultured Clostridium sp. | reverse complement strand
ACAGTTTGGATTATTAAGAGAGTAATAGCTCCAAAGTCCCTCTTTTCTGCAATTGACCAAGCCACAATCCATTAATACCTTCATATGGTGCGAAAGCGTTGGCTGCGTAAAATCAAAATGTTCTAGTATATCACAGGCACACATTTCTCCACAGGATAATATATCAATTATTTGTAATCTGCTAGAATCGGACAGAGCTTTAATAACTTTAGAGTTTTCTTCATAATTGTGCTTCATGTTATCACCTCATATATAGATATTCATCTATATATAATATAGATGAATATCTATATTATGTCAATATATCATAATAAATATAACAAATAATTTATGTAATATATATAGTTATCTATATTTACTGATTGAAAAAACCACAGCCTAAGCTGTGGTTTCTCCATCCCCCTATAAAAAATAGCCCTTTTTATTTATTTGAGTTTGTGAACAAATAATCCACTTCTAAGCTTTGGCTCAAACCAAGTGGACTTTGGAGGCATAACCTCTCCTGCATCCGCAATATCCATTAAATCTTGAATAGTTGTTGGATACATGGAGAAGGCAACCTTCATTCCATGCTCTACTCTTCTTTCGAGTTCCCCAAGACCTCTTATACCACCTACAAAGTCTATCCTTTTATCCGTTCTAGGATCGTTGATTCCTAAAATAGGCTTAAGCAAGTTATTTTGAAGAATAGAAACATCTAACCTATCAACAGGGTCTTCTGGATTATAAGTACCTTCCTTAGCGGTAAGCTCAAACCATTTTCCATCTAAATACATTCCGTAGGTATGCTTACTGGAAGGCTTATAAGGTCCATCCCCTTCATACGTGCTTACTGCAAATTTGTCCGAAACCTTAAGCATATATTCTTCGGTTGAAAGACCATTTAAGTCCTTAACAACCCTGTTATAGTCCATAATATATAGGTCCTCATCTGGAAATAATACTGATAGGAAGAAATTATATTCTTCTTCTCCAGTATAACTTGGATATTGGCTTCTTCTCATTTGTCCAACCTTAACAGCTGAAGCTGCTCTATGATGTCCATCTGCTATATACAGATACTCTACACCGCCAAAAAGAGAAGTAAGTTTTTCAATATCCTTATCACATTCTATTATCCAAACTATATGAGATATGCCATCTTCTGAAATAAAATTATATACCGGCTCTTTTTCTGTCCAATTTGCAATAATGGCATCGATTTCATTCTGTGCCTTATAGGTTAAGAATATTGGGCCAGTATTTGCATCGCAATAGTCAACATGGTTTATTCTGTCCTGCTCCTTGTCGGCTCTTGTATGCTCATGTTTTTTAATAATATTGTTCATATAATCATCAATAGAGGTACAACCAACTATGCCCGTTTGAACTCTTCCATTCATGATTTGTCTGTATATATATAAGCGTGGCTTGTCATCTTCAATAAAAATATCATCTTCAATCATTTTATATAGGTTTTCTCTAGCTTTTTCATAAACCTTTTTATCGTATAAATCTACGTCTCTATCTAAATCGATTTCAGCTTTGTCTACATGAAGGAAGGAATATGGATTGTCCTTTACCATATCTCTGGCTTCATCGCTGTTCATAACATCATAAGGAAGAGCAGCAACCTTATCTGCTAAAGCCTTAGCTGGTCTAACAGCCTTAAAGGGTCTAACTACTGCCATGTTTCTACACCTCACAATAATTTTATAAATTAAGCCTTAAAATTTTCAACAATAATACTTACTATTTCTTCACCTATTCTTGTTTGAGCCTCTAATGTAGATGCTCCTATATGAGGTGTAACAGAAAGCTTAGGATGCTTTACAAGCTCTTCATTCTTTGTTGGTTCTTCTTCAAATACGTCTGCAGCAGCTCCTGCTAGCTTTCCACTGTTTAACGCATCAAGAAGCGCTTTTTCACAAACTACACCGCCTCTAGCACAGTTTATAAGATAAGCTCCATCCTTCATCATTGCAAACTGCTCTGCTGCAATTGTGGCTCCTTTTTGCTTATCAAAAGGAATATGAAGAGATATAAAATCTGAACGCTTTAAAAGCTCGTTTATATCTACAAATTCATAATTGTCAAAGCCCTCAGCTTTTCCTGAATTTCTAGTATAGATTACCTTCATTCCAAGAGCATGCGCTCTCTTAGCAACTTCCTTGGCTATTCTTCCAAAGCCTATGAGTCCTAGTGTCTTGCCGGCAAGCTCTATGCCCTCATAATGCTTCTTGTTCCACTTTCCCTCTTTCATGGTAACATTAGCTATGCTTATAAATCTTGCTGCTGAAAACATAAGTCCAATTGTAAGCTCTGCAACAGAAGCACTGCTTGCATTTGGAGTGTTTCTAACCATTATGCCTTTTTCCTCTGCATAAGCTACATCTATGTTGTCCACTCCAACTCCACCGCGGATAACCATCTTAAGTCTTCCTGCTTCTGAAGCCTTATCAATTATAGACTTTCTAACCTTAGTTGCTGATCTCACAACAAGTACATCAAAATCCTTTAGGGCTTCTCCTAGCTCTTCAGGCTGATAAAATTTTTCTACCACCTCAAAGCCTTTAGCTCTAAGCTCGTCTATTCCTGATTGCTCCATGCCATCAGTAACTAAAATTCTTACCATTTCAAAACCTCCTATATCAATGATAGGTGACAGACCAAAAGGTACTGTCACGCTAAATTAGAATCCTAATATTTCATCAATAACGCTTAACAGCTCTTTTATTTCTGGAACTGTGCAATCAGCCATATGTGCTATTCTAAAGGTCTTATCCTTAAGCTTTCCATAACCGTTGGATATTTGGTAGCCTCTAGCACCAAGCTTCTTGTTTAAATCTGATACATCTATGTTTCTTGTATTTGCAATATTAGTTAAAGTGTTTGAAAGATACCTTTCATCTGGGAATATGGCAAAATGCTTTCTTGCCCAATCTCTAACTATTTCAGCCATTTCTATATGTCTTGCAAATCTATTTTCAAGTCCTTCTTCCATTATTCTATCTAGTTGATAATCAAGTGCATACATATGTGATAATGATGGAGTTGATGGGTATTGATAATCTTTCTTTTGAATATATTCATATAATGATAATAAATCTAAGTATATTCCTCTATTTGGAACTTGTTTAGCTCTTTCTACCGCCTTCTTTGAGAAAGTACAAATAGCCATTCCTGGAGGAAGACCTATAGCCTTTTGAGTTGAAGTAATACAAATATCTACACCTAGCTTGTCAACTTCTATCTTGCTTCCGGCAGCTGAACTTACTGTATCTAAGCAGAAAATAACTTCTGGATACTTTTTTATAACTTCAGCAATTTCATCTACAGGATTCATTAGACCAGCGGAGGTTTCATTATGAGTTACAGTTACTAAATCATACTTTCCTGTGCTTAAAGCTTCTTCAACCATTTCTGGAGTAGTTGGCTTTCCATCCTCAGATCTGAATAAATCAGCTGGTACATTATTAGCTACAGCCATGTCATACCATCTGTCGCCAAAAGCTCCTACTGAAAATACTGCTGCCCTTTTAGCTGTGCAGGAACGTACAGCACCTTCCATAAGTCCGCTTCCTGAAGTAGTTGAAAGTAAAATCTCTTCTTCTGTATAAAATAGAGTTCTTAGCTTTTCGCTAATTCTTCTTTGAAGCGCTGAAGCGTCCTTGCTTCTGTGGCCTATCATAGGAGTCGCCATCTTCTCAAGCACATCTGGTCTAACCTCTACAGGTCCCGGTATAAATAATTTCTTATGCATTATTACCCCTCCAATTATTTTTAATATGTAATTATTCTTTCATTTTTTAAAATGTTTGAAGTATTAGCACCATTTCTATTTTAACATCTAATATAAAAATTCTCAATAAGATTATGCATATTTATTTCTACATTTTCTTTAATTAGGGTACTCTATTTATTTTATATTAATACTATTTATTTAATGCTATAAAAGGATAGCTATTAAACTATCCTTTTATACAATATTAATAACTTATTCCTGATCTAAGCTAGTTAGAACCGGGTCAAATAAATTAATATTGCATTTATTTTCTTCCCAGTGCTTGCAGTTGTCGCAGCTTTTTGAATTATGTGCCCCTATTGTATTAGTCACATTGCTCTCGGTTGAATCATAACCTGGGCAGTTTACAGCCACCATCATAAGTTGATTTTCACTTGCTGTATTTTTCATTATAAAATTCCTCCTTACACTAATTTATGCTTAAGCTTTCATAAGCTTTGTCAAATAAATCCTTAGAGCACTGTCCATTGATATAATTAGTACAATTTATACAACTCTGAGCTAGATGAGTCATGCCGCCCTTTGTTAGCACATATTTTGAATCATACTCTAAACAGTTCTCTCCCACTAAGCTTTTAGTATCGTTAAATAACATAGTATTTCACTCCTCTTAGCTCATATAGGACTATTGTTCCCAATTTTTTATGTTTAATTATGAAATGTTATAATTAGTGAAGAAATTAAAAAAAAGCTCCCTGAGGAGCTTTTATATGACTCTTTTAAAGTATATCTTTATTTAAAGCTTAAATTAATTATCATTCCTATATCTGTCACAATATTAGTTCAAAGTGTTTATTGCTTTGCTTAATTCACAATTATAAATTAAGTATCGATTCAGTTTCAGAACAATATTTAGTAATTATACATTTTCCCAAACTTCTTGGGCATCTTCTGCACATACAATCTGTTGCCTTACCGTCACACTTTCTTTCTAAAAAGTCTGGACAGTCTTTGCAGTTGTCTCCACCTGTTGCCATGTTGAACCTCCATTATTTTAAATCTAAATATTTGATTAAACTCTTTTGATTTTGATTTATTTTTTTACCCTTATATCTTATTGCATTAATAGGGCATAAGTGTATACACCTTGTGCACATAATGCATTGACTATGAAAAACAGCATGTCCATCCTCAAAGGTTATGTTTCCTTTGGGACAGTTTCTTAGACACAATCCACATTTTTTACAATTATCTGTTGCTGTAAAGCTAGATGAAAGCTTTGGCAAAAGCTTATTAAAACCATTAGAAGCTACTTTGCTCATAAATACTTTTAATGTTGATGATTTTTCTTTAACCTCTTCATTTTTAAAAAGCTTCTGAGTTATATAACTAACCTTCTCCTGCGACTTCTGGCAATACTTATTAATCTCTTCTTCTGATCGTTCAATACCTGCCCCAAAATAATAATTATTGGCCATCCTGAAGGACGTCTGTATTAAAACATTATATCCCTTATTAACTAATATCCTCTTAATATATTCAGAAGCTGCTGCTCTATTTGCTCCCTGGGTTGAATATACTACACATTTAATGTCACTCTTTCCTTCAGGAAGTCTATTAATAAAATCATTTATTATTTTAGGGCTTAGCTCTGCATGAACTGGAGTACCTATAATTAAATACTTGCAATCTGTTAAGTCTATATCTTCTATATTCTCTATATTATATAACTCTAGCTCTTTTCCGTATCTCTTAAACTGTTCTTTAAACTTTTCAGCAACAAACTTAGTATTTCCTGTAGCGCTGAAGTAATAAAGCATATTTTTCATATTTTTCTCCCACCGCGGCTTTCCTAGTAAAACTACTCATTTATCGGAATATCATGCTCATACTTATCCCTATAATTAATCATTATATCTCCTAAAATCTCTGAGGTGGTAGGAGGTGTATAGGTAATGGCATTTGCTCCAGCCTCTATAGTTTCCCTTATGGAAGCCTCAGTTGGCCCTCCAGTAGCTATTATAGGGAAGGAAGGATGCTTTTCTCTTATTTTTCTTACTATATCAGCTGTTCTTTTTGCTCCGGATACGTTTAAAATTGTAGCTCCCGCCTCAATTCTTGCTTCAATATCCTCAAATTCAGATACCACAGTAACTATTATTGGAATATCTATTGTAGCTCTCATTTCTCTTATAACCTCATTTGGTGTTGGATTATTCACAACAACTCCCATGGCTCCTTTAAACTCTGCATCCAAAGCAAGGTTTACTACTCTTAAACCGCTTGTAATACCGCCGCCAACACCGCAAAATACAGGTATGTCTGCAGCTATTACTAGAGCCTGAGTAATTACAGGCTGAGGCGTAAAAGGATATACTGCTATAACCGCATCAGCATTTGTATTTCTTATCAATGCAACATCTGTTGTAAAAACAAAAGACTTTAATCTTTTCCCAAAAATTCTTATACCGCTTGCATCGCTTATAACTCTTGGAAGCTCAATCATATGGCTTCGAAGTGTACCTCTTATCTCTGGTACTTGCTTACCCATAATGTTCACCTGCCTATAATTTTTTATATATATAATATCACTATAACAAAATACTTTCAGCCATTTTTTGTAAAAGAATTATGAATTTATTGTTTATTAAACTCACAACCCTCTATATCACATCTAAAAGCCTCATCTATATTATAACCTATCTCTTTAAAAACTTTTCTTACAATTCTTTTGCCTATTTCATCTTCTTTCATTTCACACAAAGCATCTTGAAGATTTCCCCACTCTACCCACTCTACCTCTGAAGATTTCTTTATTTCCCCCTCAACATAGTGAGCCATAAAAGTAAGCATAATAATATCCTTTGAGTCTAAAAATTCACTTCCTAGATATTTTATATTATCAACAGTAATGCCCGTCTCTTCTTTTACTTCTCTTATAACTGTATCTTCAACAGTTTCACCACTAGTAACATATCCAGATACCAGTACCTTAGAATCCTTAAAAATATAACTCTGCTTTAAAAGCAGTATCTTGTCACCATTTATAACAGCTACAATTATACAGGGCTTTGGAGTATCGAAAAACATTATATTATCCTCAGAGCAAAATGGAACTCCGCCTTCATCAAAGCTGTATTTTATCTCTAATTTTTTCCCGCAATTAGGGCAGTATTTAAACTTCATAGCTCCCCCACCTTTCAGATATATACTTAATATTATAAGATATCTATAACCTAACTTCCACTGGATTATTTAAGGTTATATAGTTATCCCCAAGACAGCAGTCATAGGCAAATATATCCACACCGCTATGGTGCGCATACCTCAGTGCTTCTCCAAATAACTTATCCATATCATCATGAGGTGTAAAATAATCCACGGTATCCATTTGAATTAAAAATAAAACTCCTGCTCCTCTTCCGGATTCTTTAACCTCCACAAGCTCTAAAAGATGCTTTCTGCCTCTCTCTGTGGGGGCATCAGGAAAAGCAGTCCTGCCTTTTTCTTCATAGGTAACCCCCTTAACCTCAAGATAGTATTCATTTTCTTCCTCATCCTTAAGCTTAAAGTCAAATCGACTATTTCCAAAGGTTTTTTCTCTTTTTATATCAGTATATTTTTCTAGACCCTTTATCTTTCCACTCTTTAATGCTTCTTCCACTACCTTATTTGGAATCTGGGAGTCAATGTTAATAAGTCTATCCCCTTTATAGCCTGCAATTAAATCATATTTTGTTTTTCGAAGCGGATTGTTTTCTTCTCTTAAAATAACTGTATAACCAGGTACTAGTATCTCTTTGTTTCTTCCTGTATTAGGTACGTGTACCATCAATTCTTTGCCATCAAGTTCCACATAAGCCTGAAACCTGTTTGGTCTTCTTAAAAATTTTGCATGTCTTATATTATTAGTTATTAACAATTTATCATCTCCAACACATAAAGTTATGCACAATTACAGCTTATTTATGCACATTATCAACAGAATTATGCTCAATTAATATTATAACCTGTAGATATAAATAAAAAAGGGTTTAAGCTAAAAGCTTAAACCTTAATTCCATTTTTACCTGATAATTTATTTACCACTAAAAGTGATATTATCGTTGTAAAGGTAAGTATAGAAGCAAGTGCTGCTCCAGTACCAAAATTACTTGCGAAAACCTCCGAATAAACTGCTGTTGTTATTGTTGCTGTCTTACCAGAGTAAAGAATAACTGTGGAGCTTAATTCATTTATTGTTGTAATCCAGCTTATAACAGAACCAGAAGCAACTCCTGTAGCTATAATTGGTGCAGTTATTTTAAAGAAGGTTTTTAGAGGTGGTACTCCAAGGTTTATAGACGCCTCTTCTACGCTCTTATCTACCTGATAAAGTATAGCAACACTTGAACGTATTGTATAAGGCAGTTTTCTTAATACATAAGCTATAACAAGAATTATCCAAGTACCTGTTAAAATCAATGGCTTCTTATTAAAGGATACTATTAAAGCAATACCCATAACAGTACCTGGTATTACATAAGGAAGCATTATAAATACATCAAGCATATCACTGATTTTATTTCTTTTTCTAACAAGTATATAGGATATAAGCATTCCTCCAAATATCATTATAACTATAGCTACAGTTGAGTAAGCAAAGGTGTTGATTATAGTTCTTGGAACCTTGAACATAACCGTTCTGTAGTTCATTAAGCTAAATTTCTTGTAGAATATAGGTCCCTTTGTTTCAAGGAAGGAGGAAATTATTACTATAAGCTGCGGCAGTATTGATACGAATACTACTACTGAGCAGAATAAGGTTGCAAGAAATTTCTTTCCAGGGGTTAGCTTTTTAACTTGCGGCGGTCTTAAAAAGCTCATTGTATAATTTTTCTTTGCAAGTACTCCTCTTTGTATAAGTAGTAGCGCAGAGGAAACTAAAATCATTATTATGCTTAGGGTAGATGCAA
>CAZMQY010000153.1:8222-8689 GCA_964568335.1 uncultured Clostridium sp. | reverse complement strand
AAACACTTCTGCGGCCTTTAGGACTTTCCGCTGAACAATCATAAAAAATGTATTCCCCAGTCTTATTATCTTCACCAACAACATCAGGTTCGCCATCAGTTATTTCCATTTCATTCAGGGACCATAGTTTTTCAGTATTAGCTTCCAGCTTTGCTTGTACTTTAGCCCATTCAATACCTTCATGGTAGTTCATGTTTTTTTCAAAACGGGCTTTTAATATTCTGAGTAGCTCATCATGTCGTTCTGGTGACAACACTTTTTTATTACTATTCTCCATGTTAGTTCCTCCTTTTATTCGGAAACACTGGGTAACTTAAGAGTGCTCATTTCATTCGCAAGTTACCCGTTAAAGTCCATCTAGGACTTTAACCTCCTTATTGTTATTACTCATATTGGCTTAAGTATATATAAATATTTGTTCATAGTAAATGATTTTTCGCATTTATTTATTATCCGTAGAAGCAAAA
>CAZMQY010000153.1:0-8212 GCA_964568335.1 uncultured Clostridium sp. | reverse complement strand
GTTCCAACTATCATAATTAGTAGTGCAATAATAAATGAAAATGTAGGTATCTGAAGAAAAATAATAAATGAAAGCGCTACTCCGATAAAAGGAGCAACAGCATAATATGCGCTTGTTTTTGCGGCTCCAAGGTCTCGTTGTGCATACACATAAAAATAAATACTTAATCCATATGCAACAAAGCCTAATAAAAGTGTAGCAATTATATAAACTGCATCAGTTGAAGTTTCTCCAATAATAAAAGAAATTAGTAAAGAACCTAATCCAGAACCAAAACCTTTAACAACTACAACCTGTAACGGGTCTTTTACAGACAACATTCTAGTACAGTTATTTTCAAAGCCCCAGCAAACAGATGCAAGCAAGACAAAAAATGAACCAAAAGAAAAAGACAGACTGCTTATATCCTCCACAGAAAGAATAATACTTGCAGCTGTAATAAGCACAATTGCAATCCATAATCTTTTACTGATAGCTTCCTTGAAAATGAAAAGTGCAATTAATGAAGTTGCTACAATTTCAAAATTGTTAAGAAGGGAGACATTTGCGGGAGTAGTCATTGTTAACCCTATCATTAGAAAGATAGGCGCTAATATGTCTAAAACAATCATTCCAATAGTAAAAGGCAGTTCCTTCTTTGTTAGTTTTAATTCCTTTTTCAATTTCCCTGTTTTGTAACGATACAAGCCTATTATGGACATTCCAATACCTGCACCAAGATATAAAAGCGCTGCCATCATAGTTGGAGGCAACTTATCTAAAAGTATTTTTGAAACTGGAGAGCTAAAAGCATATAGGGCAGCAGCTAAAATTGCCAAAAGTATAGCAGTTCTGTGCTTTGATTTCAAAAGATACACCCCCTGCCTACTTCATAAACTTTTCAATTGCAAGGGATAAATCATCTAGTACCTTATTATCACCAGTAGCTGCTGCATCTGCAACACAGTGCTTAATATGGTCCTGTAAAATTATTTTTCCTATGTTATTTACTGCGGATTTAACAGCAGCAATCTGAATTAAAACCTCACTGCAATCTCTTCCATCCTGAACCATCTTTTTAACAGACTCTAAATGTCCAATAGCTCTTGAAAGACGATTGATAACTGCTTGTGATGTTCACTCATAATTATCACTCCTTTTACATCCCCTATAGGGGGATATAAAAAGTATAACACATCATGATTTACTTCACAATTAAATTGCTAGTTAAACTCAAACTTTAATTCATATATTTTACAATTATGTGCTAAGTTTATCTAAACTACTTATATAATGAATTTCCATCAAGAAAACAGAACCAGCCTGCCTAAAAGCAGACTGGTATATATTCAATCAAACAAGTATTATTTTTCCCTCCATATAGTTGCAGTACTGAACGGACGCAACCCAATGCTATAATAGAACTGCTGCGAGGATCCTACCAATGCGGTCTTTGCGCCAAGTTCTCCAGCGCGTTTAATTCCTTCTAAAACTACTGCCTTTCCTAGTCCCATCCTGCGATACTTAGGGTCAGTTGCTACTGGCTCTATTATTGCATAACCTGCTGCTGGATCATACCACATTCCACAGTAGGCAGCAAAGTTTCCATCGGGAGCAACTGCAGCTACCTTCAGGTTCAAGTCCACATTAGGACGAAGCATTCCTTCTTTAGCCGCCTTATCCTTTTCCTTAGAAAATTGGAATTCTCCCTCACCATTTAGCTCATGGTTAAAGCCTTTCCATAATACACGAAGATATTGATACATGTCGAAGGTTTCCTTTATTGTAGTGATATAAAATCCCTTCGGCAGATCGTATTCTGTTGAGGTTTTATCCAAATAAAAGGCAGCATCATTTTCTTTATCCACTGTAGCCCGAAAACCAAGCTCTGCTGCAATATCCTGAAATTCCAAATCTTTATCTGCAATTACAACACCGAATTCCCCATCCTTAGAAAGATTATCTTTTGCATAAAGCAGCATCTCTTTTTTTAGGAAAGCATATTCCGGCAAAGCTAAGCAAAAGGCATTTCCCAATTGACAGTCAAAGGTTGCCGCTCCCACGATTTGTCCAGCCTCCTCCCATATTCCTATTCTGCCTACAGCAGCTTTATCCAAGTAACCATGTGTTGTCATCCAATCCCATCTTGCGTATGTAAATTCTGCATAGCCTAATCTTATAAAAAAATTTCTAACCTTATGATAGTCTTCCGTAATTCCTGGTTGTTTTGTATAATTTCTAAACTGTATTGCCATAAATATACCCCCTTTTTATTACCATTATATACCTGGATCAATACAATTTACATTCCGACTTTAATTATAATAATTCTTTACCTATAGAATTTCATAAGGTCTGTTTGACCGACTTTTGACAGTGGAGATAAACTCGTTAAGCTAATTTCTTCATGGCTTACGCTTGCAAAAAGTTTTCTGGCGACAATAGGAGGTGGACAAAGCTTAAATAAAATAAAACCACATATACATATAACGTGCTTTTAATTAGTTTAAGGAGTTGACTGGTGATGGAATATCAACAATCCAAAATGAAAAAGTCTATACTTATCTCTATTCCAATTCTTTTTATTATAAGCGGACTTATGCACTTTCTATATGAGTTTACAGGAAAACTTGCTATTATCGGTGCAATTGCTCCAGTTAACGAAAGTCCCTGGGAACATCTTAAATTGGTCTTTTATCCTATCTTGGTCTGGTGGATTATCTTCTATTTTAGGGAAAGAAAGAGGAAGGGTTTTTCTAAAGAGAAATGGATAGTTTCTATAGCTGCAGCATCACTTACAGCACCTTTGACCATTATTTTGTTCTTCTATTCATACACAGGAGCTTTTGGAGTAGAGTTTTTAGCTCTTGATATTTTCTCAGCATTGTTGGCTCTTGCAGCAGGTCAGTGCTTAGCATACCACCTTTACAAATATGCTAAACCAAGCAAGCTTGTCTCGGTCTTATCGCTGGCAGTAGTTATAGTACTTATATTTATGTTTGTTACCTTTACATCCAAAGCGCCGTACCTTCCTATATTCAGAGATAAAAACTCAGGAAGCTACGGCATATAAGAAAAAGAGTATTATTCTTATATTGGGGGCAGTATCAAAATACCTAAACCTAGCGTGTTATTTGCAGTCTAGGAAACATTTGAGCAAGCGACAATAAGACTTTAATTAAAAAATTCATAAAGCCGTTAAGAACACTATTCTGTTTGAGGTAAAAAGTCTAAATGACTTTTTACGGGCAACTTGCTAGTGGGAACTAGCAAGTTGCCCGGTGTAGAGTTACTAGTGTTTAGGCTTTATAATTTTTTTAATTATTAGTCTTATCTGCGAAGCGAATAGTTTCCTAGACTGCAAATAATACGCAATGGATTAAGAGCATTTTAAGACAGACCCTTTATTACTCCTCATCCTTCTCCCATTCCATAGCTCTCTTTAAAGCTTTATGCCACCCCTTAAGAAGCTTCACTCTCTTTTCTTCCTCCATATTCGGCTTAAAGTTTCTGTCTAGTTTCCTGTTTTGTGAAATTTCCTCTTTATCCTTCCAGTAGCCAACAGCTAAACCAGCTAAGTACGCCGCTCCTAAAGCTGTAGTTTCAACCACCTGAGGTCTGTCAACCTGAACGCCCAATATATCAGCTTGGAACTGCATTAAGAAATTATTTGAGCTTGCTCCGCCATCTACATTAAGCTCAACAAGAGAAATCCCAGAGTCCTCCTGCATTGCCTTTAATACATCGTTTGTCTGATAGGCAATAGACTCAAGAGTAGCTCTTATAAAGTGTTCCTTCTTGGCTCCTCTAGTAAGTCCCATTACAGTACCTCTTGCATAAGGATCCCAATAAGGCGCTCCTAGGCCAGTAAAGGCTGGAACTACGTATACTCCATTTGTATCTTCAACCTCTAGAGCGTATCTTTCAGATTCAGAAGCATCTTTAAGCATTCTTAGCTCATCTCTAAGCCATTGAATAGAGGCTCCCCCTACAAATATGCTTCCCTCTAAGGCGTATTCTACTTTATTGTCCACTCCCCAAGCTATGGTAGTAAGAAGTCCATGCTTTGAGCTTACTGCCTTTGAGCCAGTATTCATAAGCAGGAAGCAGCCAGTACCATAGGTATTCTTTGCTGAACCTTCCTTAAAGCAAGCCTGACCAAAGAGAGCAGCCTGCTGGTCACCCGCAACACCTGCTATTGGTATTTCCTCGCCAAAAAGTACCTTGCTGGTATGACCATAAAGTTCACTTGAAGGTTTAACCTCTGGCAGCATTGCCTTTGGTATGTTAAGTACTTCTAATATTTCTTCATCCCAAGTTAAATCATGAATATTGAAAAGCATTGTTCTTGCCGCATTTGAATAATCAGTTACATGTATCTGACCCTTAGTTAAGTTCCACATAAGCCAAGTATCTATATTTCCAAACAGAAGATTTCCATTTTCCGCTTCTTCTCTTGCGTTTGGCACATTATCTAAAATCCATTTTATTTTTGTTCCTGAAAAATACGGGTCAAGTATTAAACCGGTTTTCTCTTTTATCTTTTCCTCAAAGCCAGTCTTGCGAAGTTCCTCACAAGTATCTGCTGTTCTTCTGCACTGCCATACTATAGCATTATGAACAGGAATGCCTGTCCTTTTATCCCAAACAACTGTAGTTTCTCTTTGATTTGTTATACCTATGGCTGCTACGTCTCCAGCCTGAAGGTTTCCCATGGCTAAAGCCTCTACAGCAACACCAAATTGAGTTGCCCAAATTTCAATTGGATCGTGCTCTATCCAGCCTGCCTTAGGATAAATCTGTTTAAACTCCTTCTGAGCCTTGCTTATAATAGTACCTGTTTTATCAAATATTATGCATCTTGAGCTTGTAGTCCCCTGATCTAAAGCCATAATATACTTCATGCAATTCTTCCCCCTTTTATATTTGTAAACAATTACATATCCCAAAGTTCTGAAGCACTTGTAGAAACAGCAATAGCACCGCTTGAAAGAGCTTCCATAGCATCTTTTTTCTCTGTTATCAGGCCTCCTGCTATTACAGGAACATGAACCTTGCTTTGAAGCCTGTTTATTATTTTACTGGCAACGCCAGGCATTACCTCAGCAGCATCTGGTGCTGCATCTTTTATATTCTTAGCTCCAGTGTCCAAAGACATAGAGTCAATAACAAAAATTCTTTGAATTGTGCTTAAGCCAAGCTGTTTTGCGTATTTCACATTGGTTGCCTTAGTGGTAATAATTCCGTGTGGGTCTATAAAGTTTTTTATAAACTCCAGCCCTGCAAAATCTCCTTTTAGCCCTTCAAGCATATCAATATGTATAAACACTAATTTATCTGCTTCCCTTAGCTTGTCACAAATATCTTTAACAGTCATTATATTTCCGTATAAAATAAATACAACCTGCGCATTGCTCTTAACAGCCTTATTTAAATCATTATCATTTCTTAAGGCCGCTATTATAGGATTTTCTATTAAGATTTCCTCCAAATTATACATGTCTTTACTCCTAACTCGGCACATGTAAAATCATATACCATCTATTATATTAGCTTAAACTTGAAAATATAATATAGTAATTATTAGTTCAATTATAGCACAACATCTACTTGGTAAATAGTCAGCAAATTTCATCTTTTCTTTAAAATTCATTGCATAGTACCTTGCATTAAACAATACTAAATGTTATACTATACATAGGGAAAAATAACCAAAAGGACTGATGTTATGAATACGCAACTAAAAAAAGGAATACTAGAGCTTTGTGTTCTCGCTGTACTTGACAATAAGGACTGTTATGGCTATGAGCTTGTAAACGAAATTTCTAAAAATATAGAAATCTCTGAAGGCACTATATATCCAATACTGAGGCGGCTAAATCAAGAAGGTTATTTTATTACTTACCTTCAGGAATCCCAAGAAGGCCCGCCAAGAAAGTATTATAAACTAACAGAGCTTGGAAAATCCATTAAGATGGAACTGCTTAACGAATGGACGGAACTTGTAAAGGGAGTTAGCAATATATTAATTGAAGGAGGCACAGCCTTACATGAATAAAGAAGAATTTTTCAAAACTTTAGATTCAGCTCTCTCAGATTTCTCATGGTCTGAGAAGAAGGATATACTTTACGATTACGAAGAACATTTTAGAATAGGCCTGGAAAACGGAAAAACTGAAGCTGAGCTTATTGATGAGCTTGGAGATCCTAAAGACATTGCTAATCAATACAAGTCCGGTTCTGCTTCTGAAGACACAGTCATGAACGAACCCATAAATAGCTACAGAGAGGTTAAGAATAATTCCGGAAGCATATCTGTACTTGCGGCAATAGCTCTTCTTTTTTTCAACTTAATCTTTATAGCAGGACCATTCTTTGGTCTCGTTGGAGGACTTATAGGTTTGTTTGGAGGAGCAATAGGAGCTTTTTTTGGTGGGATAGGCTTAGCTTTAGGAACGGTCTTTTATCCATTTACTCATAGTTTTATAAGTATACCCACAAACATTTCACCTGCAGCCTCAATATTTTTTGGTATCGGCACAGCAGCCTTCGGTGCATTATTTTTTATTGGAGACTGCTACATTGCTAAATACTTCTATAAATTCACTATGAAATATATTAATTGGAATTTAAGCATTATTAAACGATAAGGAGAGTAACATGGAAAAGTTCAATATTAGAAAACTAGTGCTTGGTCTTTTAGCTATAATGGTTATTGCTTATGGTATAGGAGCTATTATAATTTTCACTTCTCCAAAATCCTCCTTTAGTTTTTGGAGAAATAGCAAAGATACAAACAGCACAGCTACAGACATAGACACGGTAAAAACTGCGAGCCTCAGTGGTATAAAAAATATAAAGGTTAGTGTGTCCAGTTCATCAATCAATGTAATACCTACTAACGATGCAGATTTAAAAGCCCATCTTACCGGCAGCCTAATTGGCAGCTCTATTGGAAACTTTGATTTAGAATGCTACAGCTCAGGAAATACACTATATATTAATGTTAATAACAGCAAAAAAGTGAACTTTGTTTTCTTTGGCTCCTCCTCATTAAAGCTGGATATTTATATACCTTCTTCCTATACAAATGAATTAAATTTATCGTCTTCTTCTGGAAGTATTACTGTAAAAGATTTAAGCTTTGCTGCTCTTAAATGCAATTTAAGCTCAGGAAGCACTACAATAAATAATGTAATTGCTGATATATTTGAGTACACCAGCAGCTCCGGAAGCTTAAACGCAAATAAACTGGCAACAAAAAGCTCAAAGTTGTCTAATTCCTCTGGAAGCAAGAAGCTGATAGGCTTTACAGGAGATTTAAAGTCTACCTCTTCTTCAGGCTCTACAAAAGTTGAATATTTAAGCTTTGATAATAATATTGACATATCTGCTTCTTCTGGAAGCGTAGAAGTTAATTTACCTGAAAACGCAACTTTTTATCTTGACAGCAGTGCAAGTTCAGGCAGTATAAAAAGTGATTTTCCTATAACTGTATCCGGATCTAGTGATAAACGTCAGTTAAAAGGAACGGTAGGTAATGATAAAAACAAAGTGAAAATTCATACTTCCTCTGGAAGCATTAGAATAACAAAATAAATTTAAAATGCCTAGGCATGTAGCCTAGGCATTACTGTTATTTATTCAAATAACTTATTTAATTCTGCTATCATTTCTTCTGGATCTATTCCATGAACCATTGCGCCTTGCTCAACAGTTTCCATTTGTGCTCCTGGGCAACTGATGCATCCCATTCCAAAGGACATAAGTACTTTAGCAGCATCATCATGCATTCTAACTACTTCTCCGATTGTCATATCGCCAGTTATTTTAGCCATCTTTTTCACCTCACAATATTGCTTAATCAAATCCTACCATTTCGGTATGATTTAACTAGATTATAGCAAATAAAGAAAACTTTTTAAAGACTATTTATAAAAATAAAATGCCTAAACTCACAGTCTAGGCATTGATGCTATTTATCCAAACAAATTATTTAATGCATCTAACATATCTTTTACGTCCAATCCATGAACGGCGGCCCCTTCTTCAAGGGTTTCCATTTGAGCGCCTGGTCAGCTGATGCAGCCCATTCCAAAGGACATAAGTATTCTAGCAGCATCATCATGCATTCTAACTACTTCTCCGATTGTCATATCACCAGTTATTTTAGTCATCTTTTTCACCTCACAATGCGTTTAGCCAAATTTGACTTACAGAAAATAAAGAGACC
>CAZMQY010000152.1:0-8716 GCA_964568335.1 uncultured Clostridium sp. | reverse complement strand
AAATAATGTTTCACTAGAAGAATTTATAGAGGAAATTCGCAGCAAATATGCTAATCTGCTATTGATGGCGGATGTATCTACCTTTGAGGAAGGAATTACAGCCTGGAAGCTTGGCTTTGATATAGTTTCAACAACTCTGTCTGATTATACTCCTTATACTGAAAAGCTAGATGGTCCAGATTTTAACCTTATAAAAGAGCTTTCAGAAAATATTGATATACCTGTTATAGCAGAAGGTAGAATATGGACAAGGGAAGAGTCAGTAAAAGCAATAAAGATGGGGGCCTTTGCTGTGGTAGTTGGTACAGCCGTGACAAGACCTAGAGAGATAACAGAGGGATTTGTAAAAGTGGTAGGCAGCCTATAATTTAAACAGGCGTATTGATAAAGCTAAAGAGCTTTTAATAGAGAAAAATTAAAGTGTTTAAGCAATTAACAGCAACTATCCTGCTAGAAAATGCTGCAGATAAAATCGTTGCTCTGGAATCAAGCGATACGGCTGTAGCAACTGTGATGAAAATGGTAAAGCTAAGGTGTTGGTTCGGGGTTAGTATTCATAAGAAAGAGAAAGGATAAGTCAAATCAACAGTTAATCTAATATAAGGCTCCTATATATAAACAACAATAGAGCCCAGATAGAAAAATCTGAGCTCTATAATTTTAATAATTATCGTTTTACTACATTAAAATTATCCTCAATAAGCAGCCAGTTTTGAGGGAAAGGAATTCCTAGCTTCCAATAGCTTACGCCTCTGAGGCCTAGTTCTTTTACTAGATCAAATTTTGCCTGAATAGACCTGGCATCTTCAAACCATACTGTATGACGCTTTCCATCTGAAGCTGTATAGTCGAAGTGAGGGGCCTGAGCCTTAGTGTCATAGCTTATTGGTACATTATTGTCTGCTGCTAATAAAATGGCCTGTTGAGGGCTTACTGCTCTTGCAACGCTTCCAGGAACAAAAGGAAGTGTCCAATCGTATCCGTACAGGTTTTGTCCCATCATAATTTTTGAGCCTGGCATTTCAGTTAAAGCGTACTCCAAAACCTGCCTAACTTGAGGCAGTGGGGATACTGGCATTGCAGGGCCGCCGCTGTAGCCCCATTCATAGGTCATTATAATAACAAAATCCGCAATTTGACCATGAGCTTTATAGTCATGAGCCTCATACCATTCGCCTGCCTGGGTGGCGCTTGTTTTTGGAGCTAAGGCTGTAGACATTAAAAAGCCTTGTGCGCTTAATCTAGCTTTAGCCTTTCTAAGGAAAGCATTGTAGTTCTCCCTTAACTCTTTAGGTAAATGCTCCAGATCAAAGTGGATATCTTTAAAATTTAGACGTTTTGCTGTAGCGATTATATTATCAAGCAGAGTGTTTTGCAGCTGCTCGTTTGTTAGTATAAGTCTGCCAAGCTCTGTACTGAATTGACCATTTTCAAGGTTGGTAACTGCCATTAGTAAAACTGTACCGCTATCATCTGCAATTTTTCTGAAGTTGTTTAGAGGAGGCTCTTTCAAGGTTCCATCTCTTTGTATTTGGAAGCTAAAGGGGGCTAAATAGGTTAGGTGTGGAGCTGCACTTCTGGTGGATTGCTCCAATTCAGGAGAGACTCTGCCTCCTGTTGGTTCTGCATATGCGTTTATTTCTGCACTTCTCTTTGGTCTAGGAGGAATATACAGTTTAAGGCCAACAGGGAGAGGCCTAGTAGGTGGTATTCCATTAACTCTTGCAAGAGTTTGATAGTTTATTCCAAATTGTCTTGCAATGCTATAGAGGCTGTCTCCTGGTTGAACCTGATAAAAGCTTCCAATAATAGGGATTACAAGTGCCTGGCCTACAACTAGTCTATTGGGGTTTGGAAGCTCGTTTGCTCCTACAATAGCGCCAACGGTAGAATTATATGTTTGTGCAATGCTGTAAATTGATTGTCCTGGTTGAACAACATGAATTTGCATAATATCTCCTTTTACTTATAGATTCATCCATTATTAGCATATGAAGCAGAAGTAGAATTGTACCATTTTCCTATGTTGCAGGGTAATAAAAAATTTGGTTTATGCCTATATTTAAGCTTAGTGTTGATATTACGTAGTGGAGTTACATCTAGGAAAGCTTCGCTACGCAAACAAGACTAAAACTTCTTTTAGCTTAATCTACTAAATCCAACAACCCCTTCACCACCCTCAGTTTCCTCCGCAATAATATACCTTGGCCTGCCTTTGATTTCTTCATATATTCTGGCTACATAGGTTCCTATAATGCCTAGGCTTATCATTAGGCAGCTTCCCGTAATGAGAAGCAGCAGAATTACTGTGGTGAAGCCGCTGAAGGCCATGCCTGAAAGCTTCATGTATAGGGTATGGATTCCAAGTATCACAGCGCCCACTAGAAAAAATACTCCTATGAAAGTAACTATATGAAGGGGAAAGGAGGAAAAGGAAGTTATAGCTTTAATTGCAAGCTTGCACAGTTTAAAAAGGGACCACTTTGAAACTCCTCCTATTCTGATTCCCACATTAAAGGGGAGACTTATTCGGTTATAGCCAACCCAAGCAGACATCCCTCTAAAGAAGGTGTCTCTTTCCTTCATGCTGCGCCAGGCCAGTAAAACCTTCTTGTCCAATAGCTTAAAATCTGAAGCCTGTTTTATGTTAAAGCCGGAAAGCATGCTGAGTATATTATAAAATAAATTAGCTCCTGCTTTATTAATTATGCTCTCATTTCCACGAAGGGACTTAACCCCTTCCACAACCTCAAAGCCTTCATCCTTCCATAAACGTAGCATCTCACTTATTAATGCAGGGGGGTGCTGAAGGTCGGAATCCATGATTATGCAGGCGTCTCCAACTGCAGCTTCTAAGCCTGCGCAAAGTGCCGCCTCCTTGCCAAAATTTCTGCTGAGCCTTAAGGCTTTAATTGTTGGAATTTCTTCAGAAAGCAATTTCAGCTTAAGCCAGGTGCCATCAGTTGAGCCATCATCAACCAGTAAAATCATAAACTCCATACCTGTTTTCATTAGGTACTCTCTAATAACACAGATATTTTCACAAATCTGGCTTTCCTCGTTGTAAACCGGAATAACAACTGTAATAAAGGATTTGCTCACTCCTATTTCCCCCTTTTGAGATACTTAATACCTGGTTCTTTTATTAGGCAATATAAAACAGGATTTTATAGTAGGCTATGTTTAATAATGAGGTTGAAGTGAGCATGTTCTATGATACCGTAGAAAGCATTTGAACAAACATTAATAAGACTTTGATTATTTTTATGTAAATCCGTTAAGAATTTTATACTGTTCGAAGCGAAGCAAGTTTATAAAATTTAGGTTTTATATAAAAATAATCATTAGTCTTATATGCGCAGTGAAAGTTTTCCTAGGTATCATAGAACATGCGGAATTCAATGGTATTGTTAAACATAGCCTTTTATTAAAAGCAGGATAAATATTAGAATGGACACTGAAGTAATCATAAGTCCCGCAAAAAGTTTATCTGGAAAATACCATAGTTCAAGCTTATGGAAGCCTTTTGATAATTCAAAGCTCAACAGGCAATCATCCATAGCCTGTGTTTTCACCTTCTGATTATCCACCTTCACATGCCAGCTCTTATCAAAGGGTATGGACATCACCATAAGTCCATCCTCTTTTGCGTCTATAGAACCTTTGATTCTGCTGCTCTTAAAGCTTTCAACAGTCATTGATTTCTCACGGATAAGCGCTATTGCCTGTTCAAATGCGGGCTGATTCAAGCTGTAGGAATATACTTCAAAGCTGCCTGTTTCAGCACTGGACTTATCAAAGGTTAGATTAAGCTCTGCAGCCGCTCCTGCCTCACAAAATCCAAGATTAATGATAGTAGAATGCTGGGAACTAAATTCAATTCTCTTGTTATCCACTGTAACAAAGCCGCTGCCTTTCATATCAGAGGGGGCCTTATAGTAAAGATAGACCTGTTGGGGGTTGTCTATTACAAACTGAATCCTTGCAGTAGAGTCGAAGTCCTTACTAATGCGGTTAAAGCCATAGTGTTTTGTGCCCTGACTGTTAATGTTAAGGTTATTTTGAGCTCCTTGCTTCTGATCAATAGGCATTAGGATATCCTTTATGCCACAAATATTTTCCATAAGAAGATTTTGAATTTCAAGGGCATTAGAGGCAAAGCCGCTGCTGAATTTCGTAAGGCTATTAGGGCCTTGAAAGCCTAGGGGCAGGGCATAGGGGTTTGTAAAAACTCTTAAGCCCTCTGAGGTGTCAAGTTGCTTGTACAATTTCTCCTCAATATTTATATTGCGATAAATAACATACTTGATGCCGAAAAGTGAATCCAGTATTGCTGTGGAGCCTTCATACCCATAGCTGTTAATACCGTTGCTGTGATAGCCAAGATTTTTAAGCAGCTTTACAGGTTTCTCCGAGGCGGTGGAAGAAAAAAGGGAGAGACCGGGATAATTGTACAAAGCAGGATCATTGGTGGTTTTTGGAGGCAGAACTTCCATACGATAAAAACCTTTATCTTCCGCCTCAATGGTTGAAATATGCTTGCGAATTTGAGAAACCTCACTGCCGATTGCGTAGCCCTCCCGAAATGAATAGCCTTCAAGGAAGCCGATTTTAATGCTTGTCACAACTGTATTGGTGAGCAATTCCGCAGCCACTACAAAAATTAGAGCCTTGTTTAAGGAACGTGGATTATTAGTACCGCCCTTGGTAAGAGCTATTGCATATAAAATAATAAAAATTGCGCTTGCACACACTGTGTAAAATTCTATTGATAAATTATCAAATTTCTCTGAAATAACAATGATGCCTATAACCCACAAGCCTATGGTACCTATCTGTTTGCCGCTAAATTCCCCCAGGTTTTTAAAGCCTTCATAGCTCATGGATAATATGAGAAATATATAAACAAAGGCGAATCTGTGGGGAAGCTGATTAGGGTAATGAAAGCCGTGCCAAATAAAATTCAGCATGTTTATATTGAAGCTTAAGATTAAAATTATTATAAGTGTAAGCTTCAGCAGCTTTTCTTTTAGCGGAATGCCCTTGCTTAAAAAATAAACTGGAATAAGCACTAGCACAACAATTCCACAGTATAGATTAGGGGCACCTTCTCGGATAAAAGGAGCCGCAGTTGTAAAATGGCGCGTTATAAAATCAAATAAGTCAAAGCTGATTGTGAAGGTCCTTGGAAATAAATCACTGGATGCAGAGGTAGATTTCAATTGAAAATAGGTTGGAAGCAGCAGCACAGCGGATAATCCCCCAGACAGCAGTGAAAGCAATATAAACTGGCCTGTCTTCTTTATTAACAAGCTTATTTTTTTAAAGCTGTAATATTGAAAGAGACATACCGGATAATAAAGCAAGGTAAAAAAGCAAATAAAAAATCCCATATAAAAATTGGATAGAAGGGCTATTGCCAAGGTAATGCAGAAAAAAAGACCCTTACCATCTCGTATTAATTTTACAAGGCCAAGCATAATTAGGGGCAGAAGATAAATAGCATCCATCCACATAATATTCCAGGAAAAAGCAAGCACATAACCGGAAAGAGCATAAAGCATGGAAAAAGCTGCAGTAGCTAAGCTCTCCTCGCCATGCACCTGCTTTAAGTAAAAGGCAAAGCAGGCACCTGAGAGGCCTGTCTTTAGTAGAACCAGCACAAGCACTGCTTCAGTTAAATAGCTTTTAGGAAACAACACAGCAATAAGGTTTATAGGGCTTGCTACATAATAGGCATATAATGGGAGATAATTTATTCCAAGTCCTCCTGACCAAGAGTACAGCGGGCTTGAAAAGGAGGTAAGCTTGTCCTGCAAATCTGAAATAAAGGGAGCGTATTGGTGGTAGAGATCTACCATTAATATAGAACGATTTGTAATAGGGAAAACTCCATTAGCCATGTAGGCTATTTCCAGAATAATAGCTGGAAGAAAAAAAGCTAATAAAATTACATAATGCTTTTTTATGTAAATTTTCAATTTCAAGCATGTCCCCGCCTTTCCTATGTTTATAAATTATTCTATTATATATTTATATGAGGATATTTAAATTTTATGTGGCTTACATAAGATGAGGGAGGCTTAAATCATGCAAATACAAATTGAGGGCAATACAATAACCTACAAGCTGCAAAGAAAAAACCGCAAAACCATAGGGATTAAAATTACTAATAATGGAGAAGTAATAGTTGGCGCACCGCTTAATTTAAGCCAAGAAAAAATAGATGGAATAATTAAGGAAAAGGCTCATTGGATAATTTCAAAGCTGGAGGAGGTAAAAGCTTTAAAGTCTAAGGAACCCTCCAGCTTAGAAAGCCTAAAATTTTTAGGACAAGAATATAAGTTAAAAATATATGAAAGTGCAGGTCCAACGCTAAAAGTAATATTCAATAAAAGTGAATTTCAAGTATTTATTCCAAAAACACTAAAGAATAATAGAGAGGAGTATACAAGAGAGGCACTGGATAAATGGTATAGAATGCAGGCAAAAAATATACTTGAAAAAAGAACTGTATATTATGCTGATAAGTTAAAGGTTGAGCCTAAGAGAATAGTTATAAAAGATCAAAAAACCAGGTGGGGCAGCTGCTCTTCAAAGGGCAACATAAACTACAATTATAGAATTATAATGGCTCCAATAAATATAATTGATTATTTAGTTGTACATGAGCTATGCCACCTAATTGAATTAAATCACTCTGACAGGTTCTGGGCTTTGGTAGCAGGTATACTGCCAGACTATAAAGAAAGCCTAACCTGGCTAAAACATTATGGAAACAGCCTAAAAATATAATTAGGGCTGTTTTTATTATTGTGTAATTTTATATATAGGATAAATAATAAAGTATTAAAATTAACATACAATTTTTACATAGTATTGTAATTTTATAAATAAAGATATAAAATTAACAATGAAGGTTAAAATTTTGACAATGAATAATATACTGAAAGAAGGCGAAGTGTAGTGGCGTACAAAAGTCTCCAGGAGTTTATGAAGGTACTGGAGGAGAAAAAGCTTTTAAAAAAAATTGGTGCTAAGGTCAGCAGTGACCTGGAAATTACAGAAATAACTGACAGGATTTCAAAGGCTTATGGGCCGGCGCTGCTGTTTGAAAACGTAGAAGGTTCTCCTTATCCAGTTCTGATTAATGCCTTTGGAAGCTATGAAAGGCTTAACCTTGCGCTAGAGGTAGACAGCATTGATTCAATTGCTGAGGATATTAAGAACCTTTTGGATATGTCAAGCTATCTTGGGCTTCTTAATAAAATTAATGATGCTCCAAAGGTGGCAAGGACGGCTGCGGTTTTCCCTAGGAAGGTGGACAAAGCACCCTGTCAGGAGGTTGTGGAGGAACCAGATCTTTCTACACTGCCTATTTTAAAGTGCTGGCCTGAGGATGGCGGAAAATATATTACATTACCCTTAGTTATAACAAAGGACCCTGAAACAGGGATTCAGAATATGGGAATGTACAGGCTTCAGGTTTATGATAAAAACACTACAGGAATGCACTGGCACTTGCATAAGGACGGAAGAGAGATATATGAAAAGTATAGAAAGCTTGGGGGCAAGATGCCCGTATCCGTTGCAATAGGTGCTGATCCTGCTACAACTTATGCTGCAACAGCTCCACTGCCAAAGGAAATAGATGAGATGGTGTTTTCAGGCTTTTTAAGAAAAGAGCCTCTTGAGATAGTTAAATCAAAAACAAACGATATTTATGTTCCTGCCAATGCTGAATTTATATTGGAGGGCTATGTAGATGTAAATGAAGAGCTAAGAATGGAAGGCCCTTTTGGAAACCATACAGGATATTATTCCATAAAGGATAACTATCCAGTATTTCATCTAACCTGCATAACTCATAAGAAAAATGCTGTTTATCCAACTACAATTGTAGGAAAGCCTCCAATGGAGGATTGCTATCTTGGAAAGGCTACGGAAAGAATATTTTTGCCGCTGTTAAAGCTTCAAGTTCCTGAGATTATAGATATTAACTTCCCCCTTGAAGGAGTTTTTAATAACTGCGTTATTGTGTCTATAAAGAAAAGATACCCGGGACACGCTAAAAAGGTTATGCATTCACTTTGGGGTATGGGACAGATGATGTATACAAAAATGATTATTGTAGTAGATGAAAATGTGAGCCCGCAGGATTTGTCTACTGTGGCTTGGAAGGTATTTAACAACATTGATGCAAAAAGAGATGTTGTTATAGTAGAGGGCCCTTTAGATGCTTTAGATCATGCATCAAACCTGCCCCGCTACGGACATAAAATGGGCATAGACGCTACAAAGAAATGGTCAAGTGAGGGACATACAAGAGAATGGGCAAAGGATATTGAAATGACAGAAGAAATTAAGGATATGGTGAGCGAGAGGTGGAGAGAGTATGGTTTTGAATAAGCTTAAAACCTATGGAAACCTTGTTATGTTTTCTCATACAATTTTTTCCCTGCCCTTTGCTTTTATTTCCATGCTGATTGCAGCTAATGGAATGCCTAGGCTTAGTATTTTTATTTGGATAACAGTAGCTTTTTTAGGAGCCAGAACTGGAGCCAATGCCATAAATAGACTAATAGATAAGGAATTTGATGCTAAAAATCCTAGGACAGCTAACAGGCACATGCCTCTTGGAATAGTAAAAAACCTGGAGGTAATTGCACTTGTTACAGTGTCCTTTGCACTATTAATCTTTGCAGCCTTTATGCTG
>CAZMQY010000151.1:0-8723 GCA_964568335.1 uncultured Clostridium sp. | reverse complement strand
CAACAGTGCTAAGAGCATATCAATAACCTTTAAAGGCAAGGAATATAAGGAAGCTTTAAAGATAGATGAATTTTTTATAGTGACTTACCCGGAATTTAAAGAACTAAATGAACGTTCTGATATATATAATATTTATAATAACAAGCCTTCTAAGGATTTGCAGATAAGATTTTTAGATGAAAATGGAGCAGAATATACGGGTATGGGCTTAGTTAAATAATTTTAGTGTAAATCATAGATAGTTTCATCTATGATTTTTTTCTGCTAAATTTAAAACCGTTTTGACATTATTCTTGTCTAATAGGTGTGAAATATAAATTACGCGTAATTGAAGGTTCAAAGGAGATTAGATACTACTATGGAAGAACAGGTGAAGCTAGCAATTGCTGGAGATGAAAAAGCTTTTGAATATCTTATGGACATAAGCAAAGAAGGACTTTACAGAGCAGCCTTTGCTTATGTAAAGAATGAAGAGGATGCAATAGATATACTGCAGGAGACTGTATATAAAGCTTATATGTCTATTGATAAATTAAAGGAACCAAAGTATTTTAAAACATGGATAACAAAAATACTGATTAATACTGCTATTAACTTTATTAACAAGGAAAGAAAGCTTGTATCTATAGTAGATAATCTGTCAACTCAGTCAATCTATTATGAAGACAGTAAGGTTGAAGAAAGGCTGGATATACTTAACTCTATTGATATGCTTGATGATAAGCACAAGAATGTGATAGTGCTTAAGTATTTTCAGGATCTTACCATAGCTGAGATTTCTCAGGTATTGGATTGTCCAATAGGCACGGTAAAGACATATCTTAATAAGGCTTTAAGTAAATTGAGAATATTCATGGGTAAGGAGACGGTTTGATATGGATAATTTAGAAAACCTAAAAAATGAAATTAAAATTCCAGCAGGTATAGACTTGGCTGTAAAAAAGGCAATTGAAAGAGGTAGAAAAGAGAGGAAAATTAATAAAATGCAAAGGCTATATAAAAAGCTAGGTGCTGCAGCTGCAGTTGTAGCTATTATGACGGCAGTAGGAGTGTATAATCCTGATGTGGTAAAAGCAATTCCAAATATACAATCTATTTTTAAACTAATTAAATACGGTAATATGGGAGAGAGCTTTAACAAATTTGAACAGTTCTCAACTAGCGTAAATAAGTCCGCAGAAAAAAGTGGTATAAAAATAACTATAGATGAAATTGCAATTGATGATAATACTTTGGCCATTACCTCAGTTGTGGAGGGAAATAACCTTAAGGAAAATGTAGGGTATATGGGAAGTATTAAGCTTAATGGTAAGTTACTTAGAAGCCGCAGCAATAAAGATAAAAAGCTTGATGACAATAAGCTTATGATGGTAACCTATGCAAATATTTCTGACTTGGATTTGCCAGACGAGGTTGAGGTTGATTTAGATATTGTATGGCTTGGCGATATAAAGGGGCCTTGGAATTTTAAGTTCAGTGTTTCTAAAACTGATAGACCGACGAATTCAAAAGTTATCAAGCTAGATAAAGCTCTTAAAATACCTAACAGCACGTTGAAGCTTGAGAACTTAATATTAAGTCCATTGGGAAACACACTAACTTATTCAGGGATATATGATAAAGGAAATGAAAGTACGTATAATTGTATTTTTGACTTCAGTGTAATGGATGATAAGGGAAAGATACTTGAAGTTAAGACCGGGGGTGAATCTTCAAATAAAGAAAAATATGATGGGAAGATAGAAATACTTAATGATTTAACTAATGTAAAATCATTAACTGTAGTTCCTGTATTTAAACAATATGGGCTTAAGACAAAGGAGATTAATAAATTCCCTTATTGTATACTGCAAACTACAATAAACAGCACCGATTTTAATCTTCCTCAGGAGACCATAACAAAGAGCAGATCTGTATCAGAGAAGGAGAAAGCAAGCGGATATTTTCGTGATAATGTTATTCACGTATTTAATATAGATAAAGCTAGAGAATTCTCCAATATAGATAAGTTAGTAAACCAGGTGATAAAGGTTGGGGACAGCAACTCTGTCTTAATAAAAAATATTGAGATCTCAGACAAAGAGACAAAGATTACCTTTAAGATTGAGGGCAATGGTGCATATTCCTATATGAATATCAATTATCTGGTAGTTTTAGATGAGAATTTTAATGATATTGAAAGAGCAGAAGGCGGAGATGCGGCTATTTTAGAAAATGTAGAGGAAAGAATTGTATCAATAAAACTGCCTCCATTAGATAAAACAAAAAAATATAAAATTGCACTTCCTATTACAGAGCAGCCTGAAATTGAAGAACAGTACAAAATGAATATTGATTTATCAGAGAAGTAAAAATACCGACCTTGAAAGTTGCACATGGCATGCAATTCTCAAGGTCGGTTATATTTGCTAATTATAATTAATTAGGTAAGCCCAGTTAAGAACATAAGGAAACTAACCAAGGTTTCTTTAAAGAGTTACTAAAAGACTGTAATGACTAAGCGCATTATGCACTAAAAAGTGTACAAGCGAATAGTATATACCGAAAATAGGCTTCAAAGGAGGGAGCAATATGGCACGCAACTTTGGATATTACAATGATGTGGCTGCTGATAACTATGATAATAATTTCTATGGGCAGTATAATAATCCAACCAACAATTGGAGTAATTTGGCTTTAGGGGCAGGCCTTGGATATTTACTAGGTTTCAGCCCATTGGTTGGACTTGGTTTCGGAGCCCTTTTATCAAATAATAGCAGTCAAAACACTAATATAATCAATATTAACACTGGAAGAAGAAACTACTAAAAACAGCTTGTAAATATTGTGGACAAGAAGGCTCATCCAATTTCGGGTGAGCTTTCAACTTTACTGGGAATAAAACTGTGGATAAGCTGTGGATAATGTGTGAAAAGCTGTGCATAAAGTATTGTAAATAGCTATTTTTGTTGATTAAGCACTTAAAGAAAGCTAAAGCAGTAGATGACTTTAACTACTTCTCTAGCTTAAATATAAATATTTTTACTCTTCTCCAGTAAGCTCATATAAATTCTTCCATATATTCTTTAAAAGGTATAGCCTTTTAGCCTTATCATATTTGGTAAAGAGATACCTTATTTCTTTATAATTCTTCTTTATAAGCTGTGTTACTCCTTCAATCAGCAAGTTTAATTTTTCATTATTTTTATCATCATTTTTTTTCAATTGCAGACTGTAATTCTTAAGAGCCTTAAGCAAGTAGTTGAGCTCAAGGATATGAAGTGGCAATTGAAAAATATACTCACTATGGCTTTTATATTTACTTTTAATTTCTTCAATAATATCTTCTATATCCAGCATTAGATTGATATATACTTCAATGATATTATATAGCTGTTTATCTGAACAGTTGCCTATCTCGTAGCATATAGCTTCATAGAGGATGTCTAGCTCTTCCTTTTCAAGGTCTAAATCGGCAAAATTTAATATTTCTCTAGGTGATTTGCCATGTTTAGCTGTAGTTTCCCTATTTTTAAATCTAACTATTGTTTCCATCACAGCTCCTCCTTTGTACATTATATTCCATAAGCCGGGTTTTGCTATGAAGAATTTTAGACAAGCCTTATTTATTTATGCTTAAAATAGTGAAATTTTTTTGATAATTGTAGTTTTCAAAATAATTAATAATTTCAATATTGTAATTGAGAAGTGCTCTTATATAATATAAAATAAATATATACTAATAAAGTGTGAGGGATAGGTGACAGATGAAGAGAATAATAACAGTAACTTCTGTGTTAGTATTAGTTTTAATAGGGGTTGCAGCAATTAAATACTTTAACTTTGATTTAGTGAAGGTAGTAAGTACAGAGGCAACACCAGGTTCCAGCCTTGCCTTTGCCGTGGTAGGAGATGTTCATGAGAATATAGAAAACTTTGAAGTGGCAATAAACGATATGAGAAGGATAAATTCTAACATGGATGCCTTAGTTATGAATGGTGATTCTGTTGATCAGGGAATTGATAAGCAATATGCTTCTATGAAAAAGCTTATGGAAAAAAACCGTTCAAAGCTTCCAAAGACTATAATAAAGAACATAGGTAATCATGAATTTTTTGATTATAACATTGAGCTTAACTCAAAGGAGGATGTTCAAAGGTTTATCAATAACTATCTTGATTTTGCTGGAGAACAGACTGTATATCATGACAAATGGATAAAGGGCTATCATTTTATATCCTTAGGTTCTGAAGATGGCAATAGCAAGGACATTAACTCAGTAAAGGCGTATATATCTGATAAGCAGCTAAGCTGGTTTGAACAAAAACTTGCGGAAAACTATGAACCTAAAAAGCCTATATTTGTATTCTTGCACCAGCACTTAAGTACTGCTATGGGAGGCTGGGTAGGCACGGATCAATCTGCACAGCTTAAAAATCTTTTATCAAAATATCCTGAGGTTATTTTGTTTACTTCGCATACTCACGCTTCCTTTGAAGCCAACAATGTAACATTAAACCAGCCTTTTACTATGGTTCATACTGGAGCTGTACACTATACTTTTAAAACAGGCAGCGATGGAAAAAGGGAGAGGGTTTATGAAGGCTATGGGTTGTATGTAGAAGTGTTTGGAAACAAGGTAGTTATTAAAGGAAGAGATTTTACAGATAGAAAATGTGTCTTTGAGCAGTAGATAAATAAATGATACTAGAAAAGTGAAATGCACTTTTCTATTATCACACCTTAAACCGCTGTACTAGGTCATTTAATTTCTGGGAAAGCTCCGCTTGGCTTTGTGATGCTTTGGCTACCTCTATAACTGCTAAGGTTACTTAGCTTATGCTGCCTGATATTTCCTCGGAGCCAGCGGCAGACTCTTCAGCTGTAGCTGAAAGCTCTTGGCTTGCAGAGCTTATGTGATTTGCGCCATTCGTGACCTGCGCAATTAAGCTTCTAATCTTAGAGCCGGCCTTGTTTAAGGCGTTAATTAGAGTTCCTACCTCGTCCTTTGAATCAAAGGCTATATTATGAGTTAAATCACCTTGTTCCAAGGCTTTAGCAAAGGATAGGGCAAGTTTAAGCTGTTTTGAAATTCCAATTGAAATAATAGTTCCGAGAAAAGCAGCTAGAACGAAGCCTAGAATAACTATAATAACCATTGTTGAATAGGAGCTTTTAAAGGTTAAATTATCACTATTATTCTTATTCTCAGATTGCTGTTCAATAATGTTTGTGAGTTTATCTATGGAGGTAGTAAGCTTGTTTCTTAAGGAAGCAATTTGTTTGCTAAGCTCCATGGCATCATCATAATTCTGTTGAGATACAAGAGCTACAACTTTATCGGAGGCAGTTCTATATTCCTTTAAGTCTTCATTAAGCTGAGTAAAAATATCCTTATATTTGACTGATAGTTCTGTTTCTTGAAGGCTCTTAAGAAATTCGTTATTTTCATCTCTATATAGCTTCAGGTTTTCTTCTGTCTGCTTAACTAGAGAAGCATCCCTAGCTACCACAAGATTGATAACCTCAAGACGAGTATGTAGTGTATTTGAGTTAAACTGCTGAAGAACTTCAAGATTTTTCATATCTTCATTGTATAGACTATTAGAGCTTGTGTTTATCCGATTCATGTTTGATATCCCTATAAAGCCCACAATGGCTATGAATAAAGCATACAAATGATAACTGTTATCAATAAATAATATTATTATTTTAATCTCTAAAAGGATTTAAAGCAAGCTTAAGTTTAAAATAATTATCACAAATTAGCATAAAAAAAGCAGAGGTTTTGCCGCTGCTTTTAAACAATGCTATATACTTTTCTAGCTAGTCCTTCATAAATTAAATCTTTATTTTCAATTGAAAACAAATCATAGGTTTTAGTAAGCTCAGGAGCTTTTTTAGCCTGATAGACACTGCCTTTTATAAGTACCTCAGAAACAAACTGAGAACAGAAATAGTGGTTTTTTCTTTTTATTGGTTTATTTAATAAAATTGCAAAAAGTCCTAAAAAATTATATCTATACTTTTCCTTATCCTTTAGAAAGTCCTCAACTGCTGCCTGAAGGTTGTAATACTGTTCTTCCGTTACACTGATCTTATAGATTAAGCATTCGCTTTCAGGAAATTTTTTATAAACACCATCATAAATATTTTCCTCTACAAATCCACCTGAAAAAGGATTGTTAGGATTTGTTCTTCCAAAGGAGTACATTCTTGTAAAGCTATTGTCAAAGCTTATAGAAGCATGGACATATTTCGTTTCAGAGAAGATATTTAAAGCTCTTGAAAGCAATGTTCCTGTCTTTGAAAAAACTAAGTAAATATATTTATATTTCATATCTTATAATTTCAGCTCCTTAATACTGCTAATAATTTATATTTTATTAGCCTAAATTATAGTACATAAACCTTAAGTATTTCTAAAGAGAACATTAGCTTTTTCTTAAGAATGCTTTAATATTTATATGTGTATTATAGCATGGCTTTGTCCATATTGATATAGCCAAAGCTATGATTGCAAGGAATTTTTTTACAGTTATTATTGTTGTATTAAGTGGTATAAAATAGTAGAATTATCTCATACTGTATTAACATTTTGATTTTATGTCATGAATAGAGGAGTTGTACTATGAATTTTCCAGATAATATTAAGCTTGCAAATCTTCCTACTAAAATTGAAAAGCTAGAAAGGCTTACAGAACTTCTTAAAGGTCCAAATATATTTATAAAAAGGGATGATCAAACTGGCTTGGAGGTATCGGGCAATAAGGTGCGAAAGCTGGAGTTCTCAGTGAAGGAAGCTCTTGATAAAGGCTGTAACATGCTTATAACCTGTGGAGGACTTCAATCAAATCATGCTAGAGCAACAGCAGCAGTAGCAGCTAAGCTTGGAATAAAGTCATGTCTTGTTTTAAGAGGAAACGAAGACAGTGAAAATGATGGCAATTATTTCTTGGATAGGCTTTTAGGTGCAGAAATAAGATTTATATCACCAGAAGACTACAGAGATAGAAGATTTGAAATTATGAATGCCATTAAGGAAGAATACGGTACGCAGGGCTTTAAGCCTTATATAATTCCAGAGGGTGCTTCAAATGGAATAGGCTCTTTCGGTTATTTTAAGGCAATGGAGGAAATAGTTCAGCAGCAAAAAGAAATGGGCGTTCACTTTGATATGATTGTGTCCGCGGTGGGTTCAGGGGGAACCTATGCAGGACAGTTTCTTGGGAATAAACTTATGAACAATAATGCTGATATTTGCGGTATTAACGTTTGCGATGATGAGGAATACTTTAAGAATAGGATATATGATATAGTGCAGGAAGGTTTGGGCTATTTAGATGTTAAGGTGAACTTTTCTAAGGAGGAAATTCATATTGTTGACGGTTATGTAGGAAGAGGCTATGCCTTAAGCCGTCCTGAGGAGCTTCAATTTATACATGACTTAGCTAAGCTTGAAGGAATTATATTAGATCCAGTTTATACTGGCAAGGCTATGTATGGTTTAGTAGAAGAGATAAAGAAGGGGAATTTTAAAAAACATAAAAATATATTGTTTATTCATACCGGTGGCTTGTTTGGGTTATTTCCTCAGAAGGAATTATTCAATTTCAAATGATAATGGAAGGGGGTTAAATGGGAAACTATTATAAAATAATGCTGAAACGAGCTATTATTTTAATAACCTTGTTTATGGGGGTTATATTTGAAACGGTGATTTTAATATAGCTAATATACTTTACATTAATTTACTGAGTAAAAGTATATTGTAATTTATAAGGGGGGAAGAGTATGTATGAATACAAATATGTAAGCTGTTCTATGGGTGGGATTTTTACAGGGGATGATCATCAAGAGATTATTAATGAGCATGCTAAACAGGGGTGGAGATTTATTCAGATTGTACCTCTTTACTATACTATGGAAGGCAGAGCAAAGAACTTTGAAATTATATTTGAAAGAAAGCTAGAGGAATAAATTAAAACTTAAAAAGCATAGAATAAGAGGGGGATTTATTATAAAAAATTTTGAGGCAAATAAAAGAGTTTCTATTAAATTTATGGCAGTGTTTTTTGTTATTTTAACTTTATTTACAGTAGGAATTATTACCTTTGTATTTGGCTCAGGTATTCTTAATGGGTTGCTGGAAGCGACAGAGGGGATCGTACAAAGGTCGCTGATTCCTAATGCATTAATAATATTTGTTTTTGTGTACGGACTTCTAATTGTATATGCAAAGCTGGGTCCTAGAGATTTAGGTTTGGAGCGTGAGAAAGTATTACAGGCGGTAAGTATTGTAGCTTTGATAATAATAGTGCTTCAAATAACAAGTACTATTATGACTGCTATCTCAGGAAATACTATAACCTTAGGAAGCTTATGGTCTAAAGTCAGCGGGAGTACAGCGATTGGGATTCTAATTTGTCAGCTTTTTGCTGTTGCTGTTCAGGAGGAAATAATATTTCGAGGTTTTTTAATACCTCAGGTGTATTTAAGAGTGAAGGCAAATATCAATATTCCAAGAATAGGTCTGTCTTTAGTTATTTCTCAAGGGTTATTTGCTATATGGCATATTCCCATAAGAATATTTTCGGGTATGTCACCTATGGCAACAGTTGTTAGCATAATTACTGTATTTATGCTGGGCATTATATTTGCTTTAATATATATAAGAACCGACAACATATTTATTGTAATGGGCATGCATGGCTTGTGGAATACAGTGCAAGCTACAGCGGAG
>CAZMQY010000150.1:5280-8774 GCA_964568335.1 uncultured Clostridium sp. | reverse complement strand
GTAATAATGCAGAAACTAATAATACTATATATTGTGAATTCATTATAATCCTCCTCGTTCTTTAAAAGTGAATATTTTTTTATTTATACCAAGCAGTTAAGAAATAGTGATTGCACACTGGCGCCTTAGTGTTTAAACAAATCAAAAAACCTTCTGCCTCAGTATAAATATACAGAGGCAGAAGGTATACTTCCGCGGTTCCACTCTGATTAGACGTAAAACGTCCATCTCTAATAGGCACATACATGCCATAGCTCTGTAACGGGAGCACCCGTATCAGCCTACTTTACTTCGGCTTACTGCTCACAGGGGCACTTCAGCTATAATCCAGCATAAAGCTCTCTCAGCCATGGAGCTTCTCTCTGTCTGTGTCCTATAGTTTACTTTTCCTGATCACTGCATTTAAAATTTAATTCATAGCATTTTGCTCTGAATACTGAACTTATTATATAATCATATTTTTTAAAAAGCAATAGATTTTTTAAAAAATTATTAATGTGATTTACTGGTAAAAATAAAAGTGGAAGGAAATAAGCTTCCGTCCACTTTTATTCTTAAAAATTTTTTGCTATGCTTTTTGCTTTTTCAATAGAGGAGTTAATTGAGCTTTTTAGGTCTTCTCCTTGAAGAACATTTGTTAATTCAGAGGATATAGTGGTAATATCTGCAATTCCCATAAAACCTAAAATGGTTCTAATATATCTGTCGCCCATTTCAAACTGAGCCCCTTGTCCTTCAGCATATTGACCACCTCTAGCTGTTATGTGAACAGCCTTCTTTCCTTGATTAGCCAGAAGTCCCACTGGACCTTGCGCTGTATATTTAAATGTGATTCCAACATAAGTCACATAGTCAAAATATGCTTTTAAAATTGCAGGACTACCCAAGTTCCACATAGGAGCAGCAATGATATATTTGTCAAAGCTTGCAAATTTCTTAGCATGCTCCATCGCTACGTTATCCTTGCCGCTAAACATCTCGCCAAGCATCTGCCCATCTAAAAATTTAATGCCTTCTTCATAAAGATCCAAGATTACAACTTCATCGCCAGCATGAGACTCTCTATATTCCTCATAAAAGGCTTCAGACATTTTAAAGGTTACAGATTGCTCAACGAGCTTTGGATTTGCTTTAATGTATAATACTCTACTCATGATATTTCCTCCGATAGTAAAATTGTAGTCAAAGTTAGCTACAGCATTAGTATGTGTAATAATCCTTGTTATAATATTAGCGAATGTTTACCAAATAGCACTAATTTGATAAAATATAAGGCATAGTTTAAAAATTGAAAGAAAGGGCGAGCTAGGATGAGAATACTATATTATGATTGTTTTTCGGGAATAAGTGGAGATATGAATTTAGGTGCTCTAATTGATTTAGGGGTAGATAAGGAATATCTTATTAATGAACTTTCCAAACTGAAGGTTTCAGGCTATAACATAGAGGTTACAGCAGATGAAAGAAAAGGAATAACAGGAACAAAGGTGAAGGTGAGATTAGAAAGTGAAGAGCATAATCACCACCATCATCACGGCGAGGAACATGATCATCACCATAAGCATGAACATGATCATCACCATGATCATCATCATAGCCATGAAGAACACCAACATGCTCATAATCACGGACATAGCCATCACCATGAGCATTCTAATGAGGAGCATGTACATAGCCATGAAAGTGGAGAACATATTCATAGAAATTTAAAGGATGTAGAAGATATTATTAACAATAGTTCTTTAAGTGACAAAGTAAAAAAGCTAAGCCTTAAAATGTTTTTAAAGGTAGCAGAGGCTGAAGCTAAAATTCACGGTAAGTCTCTTATGGAAGTTCATTTCCATGAGGTAGGAGCCTTGGATTCTATAGTTGATATAATAGGTTCAGCTATTTGCTTGGATTATTTAAAGGTTGACAAGGTTATGGCAGCTTCTGTAGAGCTTGGCGGAGGCTTTGTAAAGTGTGCCCATGGCTTGTTCCCAGTACCAGCACCAGCAACAGCTGAAATATTAAAGGGAATACCTGTTAAGCTTGGGGCAGTACAGGTTGAAACCACAACTCCAACAGGTGCTGCAATATTAGCTGCAACTGTGGATGAGTTTACAGATAAAAAAGAATTTACAATAAAAAAAGTAGCCTATGGAATTGGACACAGAGATACTGCTATTCCTAATGTGTTAAGAGTGTATCTTGGCGAAATAGAAGAGAAAGCAGCGTTAAGCCAGGTTGCTGTTGAAGATGCAGAGAGGGATTACGAAGAGGCATATATAATTGAGTGCAACATAGATGACATGAATCCAGAGATTTATGACTATGTTATGGAAAAGATTTTTGCTATTGGTGCCATGGACGTGTTTATGACTCCAATAATAATGAAAAAAGGAAGACCAGGAATAAAATTAAGCGTACTTTGCGGTATAAGTCTAGAAAATGAAATAACAGAAATTTTGCTTAGGGAAACTACAACTTTAGGCATTAGAAAATATAAAGTGGAAAAGACCATGCTTAAAAGAGAATTCTCCAAGGTTAGCACTAAATATGGAGATGTAACTGTTAAAGCCTCCCTGCTTAATGGAGAAAGTATAAAATGCAAACCAGAATACGATGACTGCAAGAGATTAGCTAAAGAAAATAACCTTTCTATAAGTGAAATTTACGCAGAAGTTAATAAAGTAATGAAGAATGAATAATGGTGGTGGCATTATGGATGAAAGAGATGTGCAGAAGCTTCTTCAGGATATAAAGGATGGAAGAATAAGTGTTGATGAAGGAACGGAGATGCTTAAGGATTTGCCATTTAAGGAGCTTGGCTTCGCTAAAATTGATAATCACAGAGAGATGAGGGTTGGTTATCCAGAGGTGATTTATTGTTCTGGGAAAACCGTAGAGCAGGTTCAGAAGATAATAGAATTTATGCTTACAAAAAATAATAATATCCTTGGGACAAGAGCCACAGAAGAAATGTATGAAGCAGTTATAAAAATTTGCCCTGAGGCTGAATACAATAGACTGGCAAAGACAATAACTGTAAAGAGAAAAGAGCTGGAGCTTCCTGATACCTATATAGCTGTTGTTACTGCAGGAACCTCGGATATTCCAGTAGCAGAAGAGGCTGCTGAAACTGCGGAGATACTTGGCAATAAGGTTGAAAGAATATTTGATGTAGGGGTAGCAGGAATACATAGACTTTTCAATCGTCTTGATTTAATTCGAGGAGCAAAGGTTGTCATAGTTATAGCTGGAATGGAAGGAGCACTTGCAAGCGTAGTTGGTGGTCTTGTAGATAAACCTGTTATAGCAGTACCAACCAGCGTAGGCTATGGGGCAAACTTTGGCGGCTTGTCAGCCTTACTTTGCATGCTAAACAGCTGTGCAAGTGGAATAAGTGTGGTAAACATTGATAACGGCTTTGGAGCAGGATACCTTGCCAGTATGATAAATAAATTATAATTTACAGGGTGTTATTTTTCCTGAAAAAGGAGAGAAGAATGAGA
>CAZMQY010000150.1:0-5270 GCA_964568335.1 uncultured Clostridium sp. | reverse complement strand
ATTATTACAGCCTTTTTGTGCGTTTCTTTAGGTGTTTTAAGCGGGTGCACAGGTAGAGTTACATTAAAAGATAATGAAAAAAATGAACTGCAAGGAAGCATAACTGTATGGAGCAGCAAAGAGAACCTGGATTTACTTAAATTATCTGCTAATAACTATAATAAGCAGCATGGGAAAGTATCGATAAATATAGTAGAGGTTGGTTCCAACGAGCTTGTAGATAAACTGAAGCTTGCAGCTATATCCAAAGAAAATCTTCCAGATATTCTATGTGTAGAGGATGAATATGTGCAGGATATTTTAAAGCAGCAGGCAGTTATTTTCGAAGATACTGGAGATGATTTAAAGAAGGATAATTATCTGAAATATAAAATTGACAACTTGACCTTTGAAGGAAAGGTATATGGCTTTCCTTTATCCTCAATACCGGCAGTTATGGTGTTTAGATCAGATGTGATTGAAAAGAATTCTGTAAATTTGGAATATATAAAAACCTGGGAGGATTATATCGCATTAAATTCAAAATCTGCACTACCCTTCGGGGAGGAGAAGCTCTTTAGGGCTTTTCTAAATCAGCTTGGAGGCTCTTATTTTGACAAGGAAAAAAATATAGCAATAAGTTCAGAAAAGGAAATTAAATCTGCAGAACTCTTAAAAAAGCTTTATTCCTCAGGAGCAGTAAGAAATATAAAATCCTTTGAGGAAATTAAAGGTCTTTTAGAAAAAGGTGAAATTGACAGTGCCCTTATAAGCACCGAAATGCTGAGCAAAATATATAAGGAGGCACCAGAGCTAAAAGCAAAGCTTTTAATGATTAAACCTCCAGCCTTTGAAGAAGGAGGAAATCAGGCTATTAATCTTGGAGGCGGCAATTTAATTCTAATAAATTCAAGCAAAAATAAAGATATTGCGCTTGATTTTTGCAGGTTTTCTTCAGAAAATCGAGATAACTTAAAAGCGGCAATATCGACGCTTGGCGAGATACCAGCGTATTCCTACTATTATGATGAAAAGGACTTTGCAGACAAAAGGATGTTAGAGCTTGTAAAGGATACTTATGCAATAAACTATACGGAAAATTTCTCAAAGGTAAAAGAAAATATAAACTTAGCTATTACAAATATTATATTAAAAGGTCAGGATGTTAAAAATATATTGGATGAGCTTCAAAAAAACCTCTCAATACAAATAAAATAAGTATTGGGAGGTTTCTCTATTTAAACTGTAGAAGGCATTTCATAAATCTTTTTGTATACATCTAGTGTCCTTTCAGCTGTTTTTTTCCAGGAAAAGCCCTTAGCTCGTGCTAGCCCCCTAAGGCTATATTCCTTTCTAAGATTTTCATCATTTAATAATTTAACTATAGATGTTTTAAGTTCTTCTTCACTATAAGGGTCTATTAGTATTCCGGCATCTCCTACTACTTCTGGAATTGAAGTAAGATTAGAAGTTATTACTGGTGTGCCGCAGTTCATAGCTTCTAAGGGAGGAAGCCCGAAGCCCTCATAAAGCGAAGGATACACAAAGGCATCACAGCCATTATAAAGCATAGGAAGATGTTCCTCAGGAACAAATCCTGTAAATATTATCTTTGAAGCTAGTTCTAGATTAGTTGAAAACTCGCTTAAATATTGCCCTTGATCCTTTGTTGCACCAACAATTACTAGACTGTATTCAGAATTTAACTCCTTATAGATCTTTGAAAAAGCTGTTATTAATGCTTTAACATTTTTTCTAGGGCTAAAGCCTCCGATATAGAGAATAAAGGGACTTTTAATGTTGTAGGCTTTTGACAACAATTCTATACATTTTTCCTTATCAAGAGGCCTATATTTGTCATCTGCAGCTAAAGGAGTAACATATATTTTATCTTTATCTATAGGGAAAAACTTTAAAATATCCTGTTTCGACCATTCAGATACTGTAATTAATGAACTGCTTAAATCAATTACCTTTGGAACATCTTTTAAAAATTTCAAAAGATAGCCGCGACCAACAGTTTCAGGCATAATATAGGGAATTAAATCATGTATGGTTGCTATCTTTTTACATTTCATATTTTCACACAGACCAATTCCGTTTTGAGGCACATGAAAAATATCTATGCTGTTCAGCTTTGAATTTTCTGGAAAATAGTACTGTTCAAAAAAACGCTGATGTTTTTTCGATGCCATTATTACTCGTGTATTGTTTTGCTGAAACTCATCATAACTATTTCCAGACCAATATATATGGTAATAGTTTTCCTTATCCATCTTTAATATATTTCTTAATACATTATCTGTATAAGTACCAATTCCAGTACCTTTATACCAATTGATACCTCGAGCATCAATTGCAATTCTCATCCAATCCTCTCCTCAAAATTGATAACCACCGAAAAAGAGTCTATATATTAATAATATTAACTATTCTTAAAAAATGTTCCATGAATGTGTGCATAAACAACTTCATTTTAAGCAACTATATCACACACTTTTAACCCTTCTCATATAATAAAATTAGAGTAATATTTTGGAGGTACTCCTTTGAATATAGATGAGCTAAAGCAGATAGTAGAAGAAAGTTATGGCCTTAATATTATAGAGCTTGAAAAAATTAAAAATGTTTACAGAATAAAAACAGATGAAGATGATTACTGCTTAAAGATGATCAAGTATGAATTTCCCCATTTTTGGTTTATTGTAAGTGCTATAAAGCATCTCCAAAACAATGGATTTGACAGGGTGCCTGATATAGTCAAAAGGCTTGATGGAGTTGATTATATTGGCCTAGGCAACTTAAATGCATATCTCACTAAATGGATTGATGCTAGAGAATGTAATTATGACAACCCAATAGATGTTTCACTGGCGGCGGTAAAGCTTGCTGAGCTTCATAATAAAAGCGAAGGCTTTAAAGTGACAGAAAATATGAAGCCTAGAGTTTATTGGTATAAATGGATAGAGCATTTTAGAACTAGAATGGATGAAATACTTGATTTCAAGAAAAGAATCGCGCTAAAGGCAGAAAAAACAGAATTTGATTATCTATATTTGGATGCTATGCAGGAGGAGCTTGATAGGGCAGAGGCAGCTGTGGAGAATCTAATAAGAAGCTCCTACATTGATAAGGTAAAAGATGAAATTAAAAAACAGGGCTTTTGTCACCATGATTATGCTCATCACAATGTATTGATAGAAGAAAATCGTAGAGTGAATATAATAGACTTTGACTATTGTATTCTAGACATAAATATTCATGACTTGGCTAGTCTTTTAATCCGGAAAATGAAGAATGGAAAGTGGGATATGTCAAATGTAGTTCCTATATTTGAGGGTTACGGAAGCATAAGGAAGATTGAGAAAAGAGATATATCTATAATGGCCGCTTTTATGGAGTTTCCGCAGGATTATTGGCAGATAGGAATACAGTATTATTGGGAAGGACCTCAAAAAAGCGAGGACTTCTTTGTGAAGAAGCTGAGAAAGATTTATGAAGATAGAGAAGAAAAACAAGATTTTATAGATGAGTTTAGATTTGCTAATTATGGATAAAAAGCTCAAGGTAAGATAGAATGACTCAAAAAAGAAAAGTGGATAGAGGTGTTGTGTAGTGATAAAAGATGAGCTTTATAAATCCTTTATAGAATATCTTGCTTCAGTTGGGATTGAACTGGTAACAGATTTTGCTGTGGATACCCCCTTGCAGATAGAAGATATTAATGAGGAAAAACTTGAACATCAATTATATATAATAAGCGAGTTTCATAAAAAGGTTATGGGTTACAAAGGGTACATGGGAAAAAGATTGGATAACAAAACTGGAAGCGTGGTAGAACAGTACAAGGTTAACATAAAAAGACTTAAGCGATATGTAAAGAACATAAGAATAAATACAGCTTCCAGCGATTTTGAAAGGCTGCTTCTAAAGGAGGGCTTCCAGTATCTAAACAGGGCTGAAAACTCCATTAGCAGAGTATTTGCTTCTGGCTATATGGACATCATTGAGAGAAGCATGAAGAGAACAGAGATTTGTCTTGGTCTTACCGGTTTTAATAATTTGAGGAAAAAAGCCCATAGCATAGAAGTGCAAAGTCTTGATAAATGCTGCTATAACAATGTGGAGATGGATTGCTTTTATTTTTTGAGTAAATATAGAAGAAAGGGTATTAAGCTGGATTATAAAAGGCTAGCAAATAAATTCTGCCAATATGAAGGACTTGATGAAAATAGCTGCAGCTATATTCTTGCGCTATTATCCTATCCCTACGGATTTATGAAGTGCTGTAACAGGTATAGAGAGAAGACTAAGGAATGGAATGAAGAAGAATATAAGTATAGCCTGCTTAAAGAAATACAGAGAGATGGAGAAGTGCTTATTTAATATCAGTAATAAAGCGGAGGTGGAGTAATGCAGGAGGGAAGATACCTTGACAAAAGATACTTAACTAAATATGACCTTTCTATTGAGCTATTTGAAAGCTATGATTTAAAAGTTTATGATATAATACCAATAAGGAACGTGTTTATTTTATCTACTGATAAGGGAGACAAAATATTAAAGAGGATAGACTACTCCTTAGAAAATTTAAATTTTATAAATGAAGCCATAAGATATATTAAAAAGAGCTTTGATAGGGTTTTAGATTTTGCAGCTAATAAGGAAAAGAAAATCTATATAGAGTGGAAAAAAGAGATATACTGTATTATGGATCTAGTTCCAGGAAGAGAGTGCGATTTTTGCAATCCTATTGATTTAAAAATAGCTTCAGAGGGGCTTGGTGAGCTGCATAAGGCTTCTCTAGGCTTTGCAAGCGGCGACGCTAGTAAGAACAAGGTCTCAAAGCTTCTTGACAATTTTGAAAGAAGGCTTCAGGAGATGAATTTTTTTAAGAGCTTGGCTAATTTGCATGAATATAAAAGTAGTTTCGATAAAATATTCTTAGAAAATGTTGAACTGCATGTTGAACAAATGAGAGAAAGCATAAATATTCTAAAAACATCTCCATATAATGACCTGTGCAAGGAGAAAGATAAGATTGCTTTGTGCCATAACGATTTAGCTTATCATAATATACTTATAAATGATGAAAAAGCTTATTTTATAGATTTTGACTATGCTATTATTGATTTAAAGGTTCGTGACCTATGCAATTTTACTAACAAAGCAATTAAAAATTTTGCTTTTGATATAGATAAAGCAGCTTCTATCTTAACTGATTATCAAGCTAAAAATTCATTGGATAAAAGAGAGATTGAAACTCTCTATGGAATGCTTTACTTCCCAGA
>CAZMQY010000149.1:0-8778 GCA_964568335.1 uncultured Clostridium sp. | reverse complement strand
TGAAAAAGAAGCCTTAAGAAAGGAAAGAGAGCTTGAGGCAACAGTTAAAAAGCAAGCTGAAGCAGATAAGTATAGACAAGTTCAAGTTGCTGACTCAGTTCGATATAAGGAAATTGCTGATGCAGAAGCAAGAGCAAAATCTATTGAGCTTGAAGGTAAGGCAAAGGCTGATGCTTTGAGACTTCAAGGTATGGCTGAGGTTGATATCATAAGAGAAAGAGGTAAGGCAGAAGCTGAGGCTATGGCTAAGAAGGCAGAGGCATTTAAGCTGTATAACGATGCGGCTATGACTCAAATGATTATTGAAAAGCTTCCTGAAATCGCAAAAGCTGTTGCAGAGCCATTATCCAAGACTGAAAAGATTGTTATTGTTGACAGTGGAAATGGTGAAGGTAAGGGTGCTGCAAAGGTTACTGGCTATGTTAGTGATATAATGTCACAACTTCCTGCAACTGTTGAAGCATTAACTGGTGTAAATATAATGAACCTTTTAAGTAAAAAGGTAGAAGGGCTAGATAGTAAAAAAGAAGAGAAGTAAATTAAGAGAGAAGAGTCATTGGAGCTATGCTTAGTTCCAATGACTTTTTCGTTTTAAGTATAGTATGAGGGAAAGTAATATTGTATAGTATTATGTAGGATAATAAATGCGTAAGAAAATTAACTAAAAGAGGAGAATGGATAGTATGAATACAGAAAAAAGCTTATATCCAATAAAATTAAATGGAAAGTACGGATACATAGATAATATAGGTAAAATTGCTATTGAACCAAAATTTGAATATGCTGAAGATTTTAATGGAAGTATTGCTGTAATAGGAATTGGAGATAACTTTGCTTTTATAGATAAGGAAGGCAATATTATAAGCAGCCAAGAGTTTGAGGATGTGTTTGAAAAGGGAGAGGGATTTACTGTAGTAGAGCTAAATGGAAAAAAGGGCTTTGTTGATGACAATGGAAATCTAGTAATATCTGCAAGTTATGATGAGGCTAACGGCTTTGCTGAAGGCTTAGCAGCAGTTCAAGTTGGCTACAAGTGGGGCTTTATAGATAAGTCAGGAAAAATGATTATAGAATCTCAATACTTAGGAGCCTATAACTTTAGTGAAGGCTTAGCATTAGTTCAAGAGGGCGGTAAGCTTGGTTACATTGATAACACAGGAAAGATGGTAATAGAGCCGCAATATGATTATGCTTATGGCTTTAGCGAAGGTATGGCAGCTGTTCAGATTAAGGATAACTATGGCTATATAAATAATAAGGGGGAAGTAGTGATTACTCCTAAATATTCAATGGTTAATGATTTTAATGAAGGGCTAGCGGCGGTTGAATCAAACAATAAGTATGGTTTTATAAATACTAAAGGCGAAATCATCATACCAGCAAAGTATGATTGGGCTGACAGCTTTTACGAGGGCTATGCAGCAGTTGCTCTTGGGGATAGGTATGGTCTAGTTGATAAAAATGGTAATGAGGTTGTTCCAGTTAAATATGATAATGTGGATTTTTTTGGTGAAGACTTATTAGCTGTTGAAGTGAATGGAAAATGGGGGTATATAGATAAGTCTTGTAATTTTGTTATAGAACCGATTTTTGATGAGGCAGCTAAGTTTGATGATGGGGTTGCTAAGGTTGTATTTGATAATAGAATTAGATATATAAATAAAAGTGGAGAATATATTTGGAAGGTTGAATAATATATGTTGTTTCAGGGATGCCTACATGGGCATCTTTTTTTATGAAAAAATTTCATGGAAGCTATTTACAAAAAATATAAAGTGTTATATAGTTAATTATATAAGTAATGAACCAATTAACATATTAGATATATAATGTTACTATAAAATTAGATAATGGGAAAATACCTGTGCCAAAGGAGGTGGAGTTATTGTTAGATTTAAGCGCAGACAAATCTATTTATATACAAATAGCTGAAACTATAGAAAATGAAATTCTTTTAGGAAATTTAAAAGAAGGAGAGCAAGCACCTTCAACAAATCAATTTGCTAAGGTGTATCAAATCAATCCGGCAACTGCAGGTAAGGGCTTGAATATTTTAGTTGAGGAAGAAATTCTTTTTAAGAAGAGAGGTTTAGGTATGTTTGTGGCAGAAGGAGCAAGGAGCAAAATTCTTAAAAAAAGACAAAACACTTTTTTTGAGGAAAAAGTGCCAGAGCTTATAAGAGAATCGAAAAGATTAGAGCTTAAGATAGATGAGGTTGTTAGAGTTATAGAGGGGTATAAAGGGGAGGGGAAGTAGATGACTTGTGCAATTGAGTGTACTAATTTATCAAAATCCTATGGAAAGCTTGAAGCAGTAAAAAATGTTAATTTAAGCTTAGAGGAAGGTAAGATATATGGCTTACTTGGCAGAAATGGAGCGGGAAAAACTACACTGTTAAATTTACTTTGTGCTCAAATCATGAGTGACAAAGGGGAGATAGCTATATTTGGTGAAGAGGTTTTTGAGAATGAAAAGGCTCTAGAAAATCTTTGCCTGATTAAAGAAAAAGATTTAAAGGTTGAAGAATATAAGGTTAACAGGATTTTTAATATAGCAAGCATTTTATATAAAAATTGGGATGAAGAATATAAAAATCAATTAATTAAGGAAATTAAGCTTGATACTAAAAAGAAATATAAGAATCTTTCTAGAGGCTTTAAATCAATTGTAGGAATAATTATAGGCCTTGCCTCAAAAGCAAAAATAACTATTTTTGATGAGCCATCATTAGGTCTTGATGCAGCTGTTAGAGAGAGGTTTTATAATATACTTCTTCAGGAGTATGAAAACAGCAATAGAACTTTTATACTTTCCACTCATTTAATAGATGAGGTAAGCAGTTTATTTGAGGAAGTAGTCATATTACAGGATGGACAGCTTTTAATACATGAGAATATGGCAGAGCTTTTAGAGAAGGCCCACTTCTTAAGCGGTAAAGAAGAAACAATAATGGGGCTTATCGGTAGCAAAAAGATAATTCATAAAGAGTTTTTTGGCGCTACTGCTATAGTTGGGGTTTTAGATGAATTTAGTAGGGAAGAGTTAAATAATTTAAGTAATAACAGTATAGAAGTAAGTCCTATGCCGCTTCAAAAGCTGTTTATATATCTCACTGAAGAAGCAAGTGAATAGGGGGAGAGGTTATGGAAGGATTAAAAAGACAATTTAAATATCAATTCATGGATCTAAAAAAGGCATTTATTATATTTTGGGTAATTGTAATTGCTATAAATATTTTGCTATATTTTCTTAATACTAAAGTTGGGAGCAATGGTTCCTTTGGAACATCGGAAATTATAACTAAAATTAATGCTGATGGGCAAGTTACGACTATAAGATATTTGAGTGTAGCAAGCTCAAACATTATTGCTATAGGAATATTTATAATAGTTTGCTGTATGGTAATGTATTATGAATGTTTTCCTATTGCCATAGGTTTTAGTTCCACAAGAAAGAATTTTTATATAGGTGTTCTAGTGCATAACATTATATTATCTTTTGCTATGGCAGTAATAGAAGGAATACTTTTAAAGTTAGACAGGTATATTATTAAAGCGATGGGTGAACAGACCCTTGATAAGTTCTTAATGTTTAACCTAAAGACAAGTAATGTTTTGTATATCATTAGTGTTTTATTTCTTATATTTCTACTGCTTTGCTCAGTATTTAATCTTTTGGGAGCAATTTTATACAAATGGGGATATAAATTTTGGATAGGATTTTTTATAGTGTGGATGATTATAGCTAATATGTTTGCTAGTGAGCTTATACTAATATTTAAAAATGCTATTGACTCTATACTAAAGTTTGATGGATTACCACTTTTCTCTGTGAAGATTATTCTAACCTCAGCAGTGTTATATGTATTAGGCTGGCCATTAATAAGAAGAATAGCAGTAAGAAGCGGCAAGTAGGAGACTAAAAGTCTCCTTTTTCGTTATTAAAATATAGGTGAATATTTACATAATAACTACAGGAAATGTTATAGCAAATTTTGTCGAAAACTTAAGCGGTACTTGTATCTTTGCTTGTCTTACCTACATGTATAATATATAATTTTTAAAAAGTATTACAAATAGATAGTTCTTAAGATATAGTCGTACATATATAAACTTTAAGTCAACGGATGTGATTATAAATGCTGGTAAAGCTATTGTTTTTTCAATTAATAGGATTTGTTTTTATTATAATATTAACTAATATTATAGTTAACATGTTAAAAAAACATATGATGAAGATTAATTACCAATTAACATATAAGTTCTCAGTAATTTCAACAACTATGCTCATACTTGTGCTGAGTATATTTTTTGGTAAAGAAATTTACTATTATTTATTATGAAGGAGAAATAAAGATGTCAAAAATTATGTCTGTATTTGAAAAGCTTAACTTGGTTGAAAAGGTTGAACAAAAAAAATCGGAAGATACAAATACTGAGAACAGCACTAATGATCATACAGAAGCTGAAATAAATGAAAGTACAGTTGAGGAGTATAATTCTAAAGAAGTACCTAAAGTTAATGAAGTCAATGGCAATTATATAAAGAGCGCAAGTTATGATAAGAACAAGAGTGTAAACGAAATATATTCAATGTACAATATTGATAATAGCAATATTAATACAGTTTTTATGCTAGGGAATTTCATTAATGCTCTTCCGGAAAATTTGCCTTATGATATAAAAAAGCATTCAGTTATGAATATTATTAATGCTGCTAGTACAGATTTAGACAAGCTTATATTAGATGGGAAAAATAGATTAGATGTTTTAAATAGATTCGCTAATGAATATTCTAATGCAACAAGTAAAACAGTTTTAGAATATAAAGATGAAATAATAAGGCTTTCTAGGCTAATTGACAAATATAAGGAACAGATAAATCTTAGAGAAGCTATGTTAGAAGAGCAAAAGAATGTAATAAAGTATGAGGTTCAAAAAATAGATAGTATAATTAGCTTTTTTAATGATGAAATTTAAAATAAATTAGTATCTGGGGCAGTAAAGGATATGAGTAGAGACGTGAGAAATGAACGTTATAGGATTACTGTTACATCAAAGCTTTTAATAATGCAGCTCTTACTTAGTATATTTGGGGTGTTTTTAGGGTTTACCTGGCGAGTATATGATGAAAATAGTAAGTTGGAAAAGGTGTTTTACCCAAGTGTTAAAGTTGCAAATATTGATTTAGGCGGAATGAGTAAGGAAGAAGGAAGAAGCTTAATAAAATCAAAGTATATAGATTCTTTATTAAATAAAAAAATAACTATAACAGCAGGGGATAAAAAATATATTTTAGAGTCTTCAAAGGCAGTTATAGATTATGATCTTGATAATGTAATAGATAAAGCATTTAAGCTTGGCAAGGATTTAGGCTTCTATAGCAAGAATAAATTTATAAAGAATGCCCTCGCAGATTCCTATGGCATTAGTATTAATTATAATACTGATTATATTAAAGAGTTTATTGAAAATATAGAAAGAGACACCGATAGCCAGCCGATAAATGCTAATATTGAAAAAAGCTTTAATGAGGATTTGAAAATCAATAGCGATGTAAAAGGGCGTAAACTTGAAGTAGAACAATTGGAAAATTTAATTAAAAGTAGTATTATGGATAGTTCATCGGATGATATCACCATAGAAGCTCCAATCAAGGGCATAGCTGCAGCAATAACAGCAGACATGCTAGCAACTGTGGATACAAAAATTGCTGGATACAAGACAAGTTTTATTTCATCATCAGATAAAAGGGCTACCAACATTGAGCTTTCCACAAAGCATATTAATGGGAAAATAATTATGCCTGGTGAAGTTTTTAGTTTTAACCAGGCTGTAGGTGAACGAACAAGAGAAAGAGGATTTCAAGAGGCGCCAGTTATAATTGGAAATGCACTTGAGTCAGGTCTTGGCGGAGGTATATGCCAAGTTTCTTCCACCTTATATAATACTGCTCTTATAGCTGGAGTAAAGGATTTTGAAAGAGTACATCATTCAATTCCGTCTTCATATGTGGGATTGGGGCTTGATGCTACCGTTAATTGGGATAATATTGATTTTAAATTTAAAAATACCTTTAAGTATCCAATTTATATTGAAGCTTATACTAGTAATAAAAATTTATATATAAATTTTTATTCAAGTTCTAATTTGAACAATAGAAACTATGAAATGGTTAATTCTGTTTATCAAACAGTTCAAGCTGGAACACAGACTTTAATAGATACTAGCTTGCCTAAAGGACAAACCAAGGTAGTCGAGAAAGGGCGTAAGGGATACATGGTTAAAGTTATAAGAAATACCTATGAAGGTGAAAAAATAGTTGAAACTGAAGTTATTTCTTATGATTACTATACGCCAAAGTCCAATGTTATTAGAATAGGAAATAAATCCGATTCATGAGGATGCCCATAGTGGCATCTTTTTTCACGAAGCTCACTTTTAATAAAGATAATATGTAGAAGGTTGAGAGTTAAATCTATTAGTGGTAAGATTGTATTAATAGCGATATAAGGCAGGAGATATAATGATTTACGCTTTAATTGTGCTGTTGTTTGTACTTTTAGCTTTAGAAGGTGTAAGCATTCATGCTTTTAAAGCTATGACACTGGACAGAAGAGCTACATTAGAAGAAAGTTTTAACCTACTAGAAAAAAACAAACTATACAGTAAAGAAGAGTTTGAAAAGCTTGCTAAAGAAGAGATTGAAATAAAAAGCAAAGAAGGGTTTAGGCTAAAAGGTACTTTTATTGAAAAGTTCAGTGATAGCAAAAAAATTGTAATCATTGTTCATGGTTATAAGTCAAACTATATTTGGTCCCTTCAATTTATTAATATGTTTTTTAGTGAAGGCTTTAATGTTCTGCTTATTGATCAAAGAAGCCACGGAAGAAGTGATGGCAAGTATGCTACCTATGGATATTATGAAAAATATGATCTTGAACTTTGGGTAAATTGGGTGATACAAAGAGTTGGAGAAGATGCTGTTATTGGACTTCATGGGCAGTCCATGGGTGGAGGAACAGTGCTTCAGTATGCCGAGATAAATAAATATGTTAAATTTATTATAGCAGATTGTCCATATTCAGATGTATTACAGCTTATGAAGCATCAGTTCAATGAAGTTAAGAAAATGCCCTTTCTGCCATTTAAGTATTTTCTAGATGTGAAACTAAAAGTGTTTGCTAAGTTTTCTATGAAGGATGTTAGTCCAATCAATTCAATTAAGGATAAGGAACTTCCTGTGCTTTTTATCCATGGCTCAAGAGACAATTATGTACCAACCTACATGAGCAAGTATATGTATGAGGATAAAAAGGGATATAAGAAGCTTCTTATAGTTGAAGATGCAGTTCATGCTAATGCCTATGGTACTAATAAAGAGCTCTATGAAAAAGAAGTGCATAATTTTTTAGAGGATATACTTTGATAGTTTAGCCGCAGGGATTAACCTGCGGTTTTTGTGCTATAATTTATAATATATATTTGATGATTTCTAAAGAACAGGAGAAGACTATGGATATTGATAATATAAAATATATTTATATAGATGAGGACGAAAAACTAGAGGAAGGGTTAAGCCTAATTAGAGACTGCAAGGTTCTAGGAATAGACACCGAAACTACAGGACTTGAGCCTATAACAGATAAGATACGACTGCTTCAGATAGCAGCAACTGATAAGCCTGTTTTAGTTATAGATATGTTTTTGCTTAGTGAAGAAGCTGTGGAGAAACTTAAAAATATATTTAATACTGACGACGTTAAGGTATTTCAAAATGCTAAATTTGATTTAAAGTTTCTTATATATAATGGTTTTAAATTTAGCGGGCCAATTTTTGATACAATGCTCGCTGCCCAGATAATAGACGATAATACAGGCCCAAAGAGCAAGGGACTTGAGTCGCTAGTATCCTATTACCTTGGACTGAGACTACCTAAAGTAGAACAAAAGAGCGACTTCAGCAGAAGCTTAAGGGCAGCTCAAATAGAATATGCTGCAAAGGATGCGTCAATCCTTCTTCCTTTAAGAGAAAGGTTAATTGAAGAAATTAAAAAGAGCAGGCTTATAGAGGTGTGCAAGCTTGAGTTTGATTGTACCCTTGCTGTTGCGGATATGGAGCTTACAGGGGTGAAGCTTCATAAGGAAAAATGGCAGAGACTTTATGATAAACATTTAGAGGAGCAAAAGGAGCTCGCAAGGAAGCTTAGCAAAGAGCTTGACTCTCATGGCATGCAGATAAATATGTTTGGCGAGGAAACAAGCGTAGGAATAAATCTTGATAGCCAGGCTCAGGTTATTAAGGCACTTAAAAATAAAGGTATCGAGCTTAATTCAACAGCCTATGCCGAGCTTATTGAATATAAGGATGAACATCAGGTTATACAGTGGCTTTTAGAATATAGAAGAGTGTCTAAGGCCATTCAGGGATTTTTGGCCCCTATGTGGCAGTATGTAAGTTCTATTACGGGAAGAATTCATTCAAGCTATAGGCAAATAGGAGCCAATTCAGGAAGATTTTCCTGCGGTAATCCAAATGTTCAGCAAATACCGCGAGGTAAGGAGTTTAGGGAGTGCTTTATACCTGAGGAAGGCAATAAATTTATTATTGCAGACTACTCCCAAATTGAGCTTAGAGTAGCAGCTGAGATTGCTCAGGATAAGACCATGATTGAGGCTTATAAAAGTGGTCAGGATTTGCATGCACTTACAGCAGCACTGGTAGCAAATAAAAAAATAGAAGAAGTAACTAAAAAGGAAAGACAATCAGCTAAGGCT
>CAZMQY010000148.1:555-8866 GCA_964568335.1 uncultured Clostridium sp. | reverse complement strand
TGTCTACGACTTATTAAAGTATGAAAAAGTAATAGTTACAAAAGATGCTGTATCAAAAATTGAGGAGGTGTATGCATAATGAAGCTAACTAGTTACGATATAATCAGAAGACCTGTTATAACTGAAAAGAGTATGGCTTCTATGGCAGAAAAGAAATACACCTTCATAGTTGATGTACACTCAAACAAGACTATGGTTAAAAAGGCTGTAGAAGAAGTATTCGGAGTTAAGGTTGACGAAGTGAAAATCATGAACATCATGGGTAAAAACAAGAGAGTTGGCGTTCACTTTGGTAAGAGACCTGACTACAAGAAGGCTGTTGTTAAGCTAACAGCAGACAGCAACACAATAGAGTTCTTTGAGGGAATGTAATAAATAAAGCAGGTATTGGCTGAAGGCCAGAAAAGCTAAAAGAAGGAGGGAAAAAAGATGGCAGTTAAAAAGTTTAGACCTACCACACCTTCTAGAAGACAAATGACAATGCCTACATTTGAAGAGATAACAACTGATGTACCAGAGAAATCTCTTTTAGTAGCATTAAAGAAGAATGCTGGTAGAAATAATCAAGGTAAAATAACTGTTAGACATCACGGTGGTGGTGCGAAGCAAAAATATAGATTAATAGATTTTAAGAGAAACAAGGATGGTATTCCAGCTAAAGTTTCTACTATAGAGTACGATCCAAACAGATCTGCTTATATAGCACTAGTAACATATGCAGATGGAGAAAAGAGATACATTATAGCTCCCGTTGGTTTAAAGGTTGGAGATGTAGTTGTTTCAGGTCCAGATGTAGATATAAAGGTGGGTAATACATTACCACTTAAGAATATACCAGTTGGTACAGTAATCCACAACGTAGAATTAGCAGTTGGCAAGGGTGCTCAGCTTGTAAGAAGTGCAGGAACATCTGCTCAGCTTATGGCTAAAGAGGGCGGTCATGCTACTCTTAGACTTCCAAGTGGAGAAATGAGATATGTAAGAATCGAGTGCAGAGCTACTATAGGAACAGTTTCTAACTTAACACATGAAATTGTTAACCTAGGTAATGCAGGTAGAAAGAGACATATGGGTTGGAGACCTACTGTTAGAGGTTCTGTAATGAATCCTGTTGATCACCCACACGGTGGTGGAGAAGGTAAGTCACCAATAGGTCATCCTGGACCACTTACTCCATGGGGTAAGCCAGCTCTTGGATTAAAGACCAGAAAGCATAAGAAGTACTCAGACAGATTAATTGTTAAGAAGAGAAACACAAAATAATTAGGAGAGAATTTTTAATTCTCTTCCTAAATTATTGTTACTAATAAGTTGGTAATATGAAGGGAGGCAAAATCCGTGAGTAGATCAATTAAAAAAGGACCATTCATTCAAGAATCTTTACTTAATAAGATAAATGAAATGAACAAGGCTGGAGAGAAGAAAGTTGTTAAGACTTGGTCTAGAAGCTCAACTATATTCCCACAAATGATAGGTCACACTATAGCAGTGCATGATGGAAGAAAGCATGTTCCTGTTTACATATCAGAAGATATGGTAGGACATAAGCTAGGGGAATTCGTTGTAACTAGAACTTACAGAGGTCACGTAGATAGAACAGAGAAGAAGTCTGGTTTAAGATAGTTTTGGGAAGGAGGTAGCTAACTATGGAAGCTAAAGCTATAGCTAAATACGTAAGAATGTCTCCAATGAAGGTTGGGATAGTTCTTGATTTAATAAGAAATAAAAATGTTAACGAAGCTTTTGCTATATTACAATATACTCCAAAAGATGCTGCTGCAGTGGTGAATAAGGTATTAAAGTCAGCTGTAGCAAATGCAGAAAATAATCTAAACTTAGATACAGCTAGATTATATGTTGCAGAAGCACATGTAGGTCATGGACCAACATTAAAGAGATTTAGACCACATGCTCAAGGTAGAGCCTTCAGCATAAAGAAGAGAACAAGTCACATTACTCTAGTAGTTAAGGAAAGAGCTTAAGAAGGAGGGATATATAGTGGGACAAAAAGTACATCCACACGGGCTAAGAGTCGGTGTTATAAAAGATTGGGATGCAAAATGGTATGCTGATAGCAAGAACTTTGCTGACAATCTTATAGAAGACAATAAAATAAGAGAATTTGTTAAAAGAAGACTATTCCAATCTGGAATAGCTAAAATTGAAATTGAAAGAGCTGCTAAGAGAGTAAAGTTAAACATATTTACTGCTAAGCCAGGAATGGTTATAGGTAAAGGCGGCTCAGGAATAGAAGAGTTAAAGAAGAATGTTCAAACATTAGTTGGAGATAAGACCATTCTTATCAACATAGTTGAAGTTAAAAGTGCTGAAACTAATGCGCAATTAATGGCTGAGAACATTGCTGCACAACTTGAAAAGAGAATAGCTTTCAGAAGAGCTATGAAGCAAACTATTCAAAGAGCTATGAAGCAAGGTGTTAAGGGAGTTAAAACTGAGTGCTCAGGAAGACTTGGCGGTGCTGAAATCGCTAGATCAGAAAGATACCATGAAGGAACAATTCCACTACACACATTAAGAGCAGACATAGATTATGGATTTGCTGAAGCAGACACAACTTACGGAAAAATCGGAGTTAAGGTTTGGGTTTATAAAGGAGAAGTTCTTCCTGTAAAGAAAGTTAAGAAGGAAGAAGCAAACGCATAAGGAAGGAGGATTACGCTATGTTAATGCCTAAAAGAGTTAAACATCGTAAGGTTCAACGTGGCAACATGAGAGGTAAAGCTACAAGAGGTAACTTTATTGCTTATGGAGATTTCGCTATTCAAGCTACTGAACCAGGATGGATTACAAGCAATCAAATAGAATCAGCGAGAATTGCAATAAACAGACACGTAAAAAGAGGGGGAAAGCTTTGGATAAAGATTTTCCCAGATAAGCCAGTTACTGAAAAGCCAGCTGAAACACGTATGGGTTCCGGTAAGGGTTCACCAGAGTTCTGGGTAGCAGTAGTTAAACCAGGCAGAGTGTTATTCGAATTATCAGGAGTATCAGAAGATGTTGCTAGAGAAGCAATGAGACTAGCATCACACAAACTTCCAGTAGCAACTAAGTTTGTTACAAGAAGAGATTTTGAGGAAATGGGTGGTGAGATTAATGAAGGCTAATGATTTAAGAGATTTAAGAGAAAGTACTCCTCAAGATTTAACTGACAAATTAAATGGCCTAAAAGCTGAATTATTTAACTTAAGATTCCAGCTTGCAACAGGTCAACTTGAAAATCCTATGAGAATTAAAGAAGTTAAAAAATCTATAGCCCAAATTAAGACCATCCTTAGGGAAGCTGAGTTAAGGGCAATAAAGCAGTAATGCCGAAAGGAGGAGCGTCCACGTGGAAAGATCAATGAGAAAAACAAGAATAGGTAGAGTTGTTTCCGATAAGATGGAAAAGACAATTGTAGTTGCAGTTGAAACAAAGGTTCGTCATCCACTATACGGAAAGACAATGAACAGAACTACAAAGTTTAAGGCTCATGATGAGAATAATGAAGCAAAGCTTAATGATAGAGTTTTAATAATGGAAACTAGACCATTGTCAAAGGATAAGAGATGGAGACTAGTTGAAATAGTTGAGAAAGCTAAATAGCTTTAACACTGAAAGGAGGGTATTTACATGATACAGCAACAAACAATGTTAAAGGTAGCTGATAACACTGGTGCTAAAGAAATTATGTGTATCAGAGTTTTAGGCGGATCAAAGAGAAAGTATGGAAACATTGGAGATGTAATAGTTGCTAGCGTTAAAAGTGCAACACCAGGCGGAGTTGTTAAAAAAGGTGACGTTGTAAAAGCAGTTATCGTTAGATCCGTTAAAGGAATGAGAAGAGCTGATGGTTCATATATAAGATTTGATGAAAATGCAGCAGTTGTAATAAAAGATGATAAACAGCCTAAGGGAACTCGTATCTTTGGACCTGTGGCTAGGGAGCTAAGAGATAAGGAATATACAAAAATTCTTTCATTAGCACCTGAAGTTCTATAAGACAGGGAGGTGGCTATGATGGAAAATATTAAAGTACATGTTAGAAAAAAAGATACAGTAATGGTTATATCTGGTAAAGATAAGGGTAAAATCGGTGAGGTTTTAGCAGTAATGCCTAAGACTGGCAAGGTAGTTGTTAAGGACGTTAACGTTGTTAGCAGACATACTAAGCCAAACAAAGCAAATATGCAAGGTGGCATTGTTAAAAAGGAAGCTGCTATATTTAGTTCAAAGGTTATGCTATACTGCAATAACTGTAAAAACGTAACGAGAATAAGCCATAAGATACTTGATGACGGAACTAAAGTTAGAGTATGCAAAAAGTGCGGAGAAACATTTTAATCTTTGAAAGGAGGTTTAACTAATGGTTACAAGACTACAAGAAAAATACGAAAAAGAAGTTGTTCCAGCTTTAATGGAGAAGTTTGGATACAAAAATATAATGGAAGTTCCAAAGCTTGATAAAGTTGTTGTGAACATGGGTGTTGGAGAAGCTAAGGACAATGCAAAGGTTCTAGAATCTGCAATGGCTGATATGCAGCTTATTACAGGACAAAAGCCAATATTAACTAGAGCTAAAAAGTCTATAGCTAACTTTAAGATAAGAGAAAACATGCCAATAGGCTGTAAGGTTACTCTTAGAAAAAACAGAATGTTTGAATTTGCTGATAAGCTAATAAATGTAGCTCTTCCAAGAGTTAGAGACTTCAGAGGAATTTCAGACAAATCCTTCGACGGAAGAGGAAACTATTCTTTAGGAGTTAAAGAGCAGTTAATATTCCCAGAAGTTGAGTATGATAAGATCGACAAAGTAAGAGGTATGGATATAATATTCGTAACTACAGCAAAGACAGACGAGGAAGCAAGAGAATTACTAAGATTCCTTGGAATGCCATTTGCTCAATAATTAAGGAGGGAAAACATGGCACGTAAGGCTTTGATAGAAAAGTGGAATAAAGAACCTAAGTTTTCAACTAGAGCTTATACAAGATGCAGAATATGTGGAAGACCACATGCTGTATTAAGAAAGTTCGGTATATGCCGTATTTGTTTTAGAGAACTTGCATACAAGGGCCAGATTCCTGGTTGTAAGAAGGCAAGTTGGTAATACAACTTATTGAATGAAAGGAGGCACAAACAAATGGCTATGACAGATCCTATTGCAGATTTACTAACCCGTATAAGAAATGCTAATGTGGTTAGACATGAAATAGTAGAAGTACCTTCTTCAAATATAAAGAAGGCTGTTGCAAATATAATGTTACAAGAGGGATATCTTAAGAATATAGAAGAATACAATGATGGTTCAGTTCCTATGTTAAGATTATCCATGAGATATGGTGCTAATAAGCAAAGAGTTATAACAGGTCTTAGAAGAATTTCTAAGCCAGGACTTAGAGTTTACTGTAAGAAAGAAGAAACTCCTAAGGTATTAAACGGTCTTGGAGTTGCAGTTATATCAACTTCAAAGGGAATCGTTACTGATAGAGAAGCAAGAAAATTAGGACTAGGTGGAGAAGTTATTTGCTACATCTGGTAATTAACAGAGGAGGTGTAATAGATGTCAAGAGTGGGAAGACTTCCAGTTGTTATACCAAATGGTGTAACAGTTACAGTAACACCAGACAACGTTGTTACTGTTAAAGGACCAAAAGGTCAGCTTGTAAAAGGAATGAGTACAAAAATAAATATAGCTGTTGAGAACAACACAGTAGTTGTTACAAGAAACAGTGATGTAAAAGAAGAAAGAGCTCTTCATGGATTAACTAGAGCTTTAATCAATAATATGGTTACAGGTGTTAGTCAAGGATACCAAAAAACACTTGAATTAGTGGGTGTTGGTTATAGAGCTGCACTACAAGGAAAGAAACTAGTTTTGAATCTTGGATTCTCACATCCAGTTGAAATAGAAGCAGTTAACGGCATAGAATTTGAATTGCCAGCTCCAACAAAGATAATTGTTAAAGGAATTGACAAGGAACTTGTAGGAGATGTAGCTGCAGATATTAGAGTTTGGAGAAAGCCTGAGCCATACAAGGGTAAAGGAATTAAGTATGATAACGAAGTTATCAGACGTAAAGAAGGTAAGACTGGTAAGAAATAATTGAAGTAACAAAAGGTCAATGCGTATAAAGTAATTTAGAGTATTGACACATAGTAGAAAGGAGTGAACTTCATGATTAGAAAAGAAGATAGACAAGAAGCTAGAGTAAGACGTCACTTAAGAATTCGCAAGAAGGTTTCAGGAACAGCTGAAACACCAAGATTAGCGGTATATAGAAGCGAGAAGAATATATATGCTCAAATAATAGATGATGTTGCTCAAGTAACTATAGTTGCTGCTTCATCACTAGATAAAGACTTCAACGGCGTTGGAAGCAATAAGGCTGCTGCTAAAGAAGTTGGTAAGCTAGTAGCTCAAAGAGCAATTGAAAAGGGAATCAAGTCTGTTGTATTCGACAGAGGTGGATTCATTTATCACGGAAGAATACAAGAACTTGCTGAAGGTGCAAGAGAAGCAGGACTAGAATTCTAAAAGAAGGAGGGAAATAAATGAGAATCGATCCTAGCACACTAGAGCTTAAAGAAAAAGTTGTTTTTATAAATAGAGTTACTAAGGTTGTTAAGGGTGGTAGAAACTTCAGATTCAGTGCTCTTGTAGTAGTTGGAGATGAAAATGGCCACGTTGGCGTTGGTATGGGAAAGTCAATAGAAATTCCTGAAGCTATAAGAAAAGGAATTGAAGATGCTAAGAAAAATCTTGTTAAGGTTCCATTAGTAGGAACTACTATTCCTCATGTTATAACTGGAGAGTTTGGTAAGGGTAAGGTTCTAATTATGCCTGCTGCTGAAGGAACAGGAGTTATAGCTGGAGGACCAGCTAGAGCAGTACTTGAGCTTTCAGGATTAAAGGACGTTAGAGCTAAGTCACTTGGATCAAATAATCCAAGAAACATGGTTACTGCTACAATCAACGGATTAGCAAGCTTAAGAACAGCTGAGGACATAGCTAAACTTAGAGGCAAAACCGTTGAAGAGATTCTAGGTTAGGAGGGGTTGACCATGGCTAAGTTACACATAACATTAAAGAAGAGCTTAATTGGAAGAAAAGATAATCATATAGCTACTGCAAAGGCTCTTGGATTAAAGACAATAGGAAAGAGCGTTGAAAAAGAGGAAACTCCTCAAATCAGAGGCATGATTAATACAATAAGCTATCTTATAGAAGTAAAAGAAATATAACAAGTATAATTATCAAGGAGGTGTAGATGATGAGACTTAACGAACTAAAGCCAGCAGAAGGTTCCAAGAAGAGCCCTAAAAGAGTTGGTAGAGGTACTGGTTCAGGTTTAGGTAGAAACGCTGGTAAAGGTGAAAAAGGACAATGGGCAAGATCCGGCGGCGGAGTAAGACCTGGATTTGAAGGAGGTCAGATGCCTCTTTACAGAAGACTTCCAAAAAGAGGTTTTACAAACATATTTGCAAAAGAGTATGCTACAATTAATATTGATAGATTAAATATATTTGAAGACGGAACTGTAGTTACACCTGAATTATTACTTGAAACTAGAGTAGTAAGCAAACTTTATGATGGTGTTAAAATATTAGGAAACGGTGACATAACAAAGAGCTTGACAGTTAAGGCATCAAAATTTTCTAAAACTGCAGCTGAAAAGATTGAAGCGGCTGGGGGAAAAGTTGAGGTGGTATAAATGTTATCAACCCTACGTAATGCATGGAGAACTCCCGAATTAAGAAAAAGATTGTTATATACACTATTCTTAGTTGCTATCTACAGGATGGGGAGTCATATCCTCGTTCCTGGAGTTGATGCAAATGCACTAAAAGGTCTAGCCAATTCAGGAACTTTGTTTGGATTTTATGACTTAATGACTGGTGGAGCATTCAGTAGATTTAATATCTTTGCTATGGGAGTAATCCCATACATCAACGCCTCAATAGTAATGCAGCTCTTAACTATAGCGATACCATATTTAGAGCAGCTTTCTAAAGAAGGTGAAGAGGGTAGAAAGAAGATTCAAAACTACACTAGATATGCTGCTGTTGCTTTTGCAGTATTGCAGTCCTTTACCACTTATGTTTTAATAGCTAATCAGGGTGTGCTGAAGGATACCTCAAAAACAAGTGTATTCCTAATAATGCTTATTGTTACTACTGCATCAATATTCTTGATGTGGCTTGGTGATCAAATAACAGTAAAAGGGATCGGAAATGGTGTATCTCTCTTAATATTTGTTAATATTGTTTCGAGATTACCTTTAACAGCTTATCAAATAGCGGGACTCCAGA
>CAZMQY010000148.1:0-545 GCA_964568335.1 uncultured Clostridium sp. | reverse complement strand
GGATACCAGTTCAATATGCAGGAAAAACTGTAGGAAACAAAACTTTTAGAGGACAATCAACCCATATTCCAATTAATCTAAATTCCTCTGGAGTTATTGCTATAATTTTTGCTTCATCAGTAATGCAGTTTCCAGCAACTATCGGACAGTTCTGGTCAACTTCACCGATAGTTAAAGCAATAACAGCTGGAAAGTACAGTCCATTTAAACAAAATTCTTGGATGTATATGCTTGTATTCTTTGTATTGATATTATTCTTTGCATGGTTTTATACACAAATAACATTCAAGCCAGATGAAATGGCTGAAAATATGCATAAGTCTTCAGGCTTTATACCTGGCATAAGACCTGGTGAACCCACTGCAAGACATATTGAAAAAGTATTGAATAAAGTCTCAATAATTGGTGGAGCCTTTGCAGCACTTATCGCTGTGTTCCCAATTGTATTAGAAGGATACACTAAGTTTAAAGGCATATATTTTGGAGGAACCAGCCTATTAATCGTGGTTGGAGTAGCCATGGATACAATGAGACAGTTGCAATCA
>CAZMQY010000147.1:0-8879 GCA_964568335.1 uncultured Clostridium sp. | reverse complement strand
TTATTCCCGCTGCCCCTCCTTGAAAAGCGGCCAGTGCCATTCTTGCCATCAGGCTGCTGCCATATAGAGGCTCATTTTCTAATGCCTGACAGGATACTATTAACTTGCCTTTAATTTGTTCAAGTATTTTGTCCAATTTTATTCCTTCTTTCTTTAAACTAGTCTTCAAAAGGAAGGTATACTCTCTCTTTTTCTCTTGAAGACTTGTATATTCCTTTAACTATTTCTAAAGCATTTCTTCCTGACTGGCCATCTATATAAACTTCTTTATTTTCTTCTACTGAATTGTAAAAGTCTTTTATTTGCGTTATATGGCTGCAGCCCCAATAGTTAGGTCCAACAGATAAACCACCATACCCATCTTTAATTTCATATAGTTCTTCTCCTTCAAGCTGTACCCAAGCTAAATCCTGTTTGAGTCCTGCTCTTCCTTTTTCCCCAACAACTTCTATCTCAATTGGAGCATCATAGCTAAAACAATTGCAGGCATATAGTTGATACAGGCATCCATTTTGGAATTTTACAAAGGCTTCTGCTACATCTTCCACATCTACAAACTTGTGTACTCTATTACTAATGCTTCCCTCTATCCATTCTACCTTTGATCCAACAAGCCACTGCACTCTGTCAATGCTGATCAATTAAAACTCCGCCACCTTCTTTATCCCAAGTACCTTTCCAATCAGACTGCTGATAATAGCCTTCATCTCTTTTCCATGATAAATAGGACCTTGCAGCCACAATTTTTCCAAGCTTTTCTTCTTCAATTAGCTTTTTAATATCCATGCATCCCTTAACATATCTTGTTTGGAATATAACTCCTAATTTTACTTCTTCTTCTTTGGCTACTTTTATCATTTTATCTGCATCCTTTAAGGCTATAGCCATAGGTTTTTCCGTAAGTACGTTTATCTTGTTTCTCATAGCTTCTATAGCTATTTCAGCATGCAAATGATGCGGTGTTGCAATATGCATAACATCTATATCTTTGTTAAAGCACTGCCTGTAATCAGAAATTGCCGTACACCCCTCTAGACCCTCAGCAAACTCCTTTGCCTTCTTCATATCTACATCTACAGCGTAAACAACATTCACAAAATCAGCAAGCTCATTAAAAACTTCCTTATAGAGCTCTGCTATTCTTCCACAGCCTATCATAGCAACTTTTAATTTTTTCATTAATTCCAACCCCACTAAAAATATTATTTCAGCAATTTTAGCATCCCTTTATATATACCAGGAACTGAATTTTCAATTGCTGTTGCTCCACAAGTTATTTCATAAAACTTTTCTGGGCCTGCCCCTCCTATAATTGCATAGCCATAGCCTAAATCTTTAAGTTTCATTAAGCTTCTAAGCAGAAGAGCTTTTCCAATACCTTTACCCCTATAGTCAGGATGTACTCCTGTAGGTCCAAAATAATCCTTGCAGGTTGCCTCATAGCATGCAAAGCCCAATATCTGATTATCCTTAATTGCAATTACACAGGAAACCGGTTGATTAGCAAAAGCTACCTCTGTTTCACTAGCCCAAAAATCACTGAATTTTTTCCTTACCCAATCCACTACTATATGCTTTTCTGGAGCTATAGCATTTCTAATCTCAATACCTTCCTCCTTAAGCTCATTAATCAATTCATTATCTTCCTGAACTTCATATAGTTTAACTAACATATCAGGCATAATTATTTCCCCTTTTAATTTTTATTAAAATTTTGCTCCTCTTCTTTCCATCTCTATCCTTACTTCTTCACCTTTAATGTGGGAAAGCTTTATTTCCTTTTGAATTGATAATGCAGCTGCAATTCCAGCGGCTTCACCAAGAGCTCTTACAGTTGGTTGTACCCTTAAAGAGGATTGAGCTAAAAAGGAGGCAGATATACATCTTCCAGCAACGATTAAATTTTCAACCTCCAGAGGAAGTAAAGTTCTATAAGGTATTTCGTAATATGGTATGGGATCTTTGTCCTGTGAATCGAAATGTTTGTTTATTAATTTCTTGCCATGAATATCTACAGGATAATTTGACCTTGCCACATAATCACTGAATTTTCTATTTAGAATGCAATCCTCATCAGTCATGTAATAAAGTCCCTTTATTCTTCTTGACTCTCTGATACCAACCTGTTCAGCTACTTGAGTAACATAAGCGTTTTCAAATCCCTGAAAGTACTTCTTATAAAATTTCAAGTGTCTTAATATAGTTTTCTTGCCATATATTTGAGCATTTGTTAAATCATCTGGATTTGTTCCGTCTACTCTGTCAAATATCTCAGGACAGTTAAATGCTAATGAATCTTCTTTTCCTGGTATTCCAAATGCTTGCCAGTAGGCTCCATCTTCGTAGTTAATATCCCCAGCTACCAAAGCCTGCTTAAATAATGGCTCTAAGGACCAGCCACTTTCCCAAACCATTGCAGTATGAAATATTGGAGGCTCGTATTGGTATCCGCCTTTATAATTCTCATCCATAAACTTCATAAATTTTTGGATATTAATTCCTGACATTGTATATCTAAGTGAAATAGGCTGATTACTGCCTGTTTCAGGATTTCCTTTTTCATATGGAGCATTAGACAGTACTGCTATATCTGCATCACCAGTGCAATCTATTATTCTTTTTGCCAGTATTGCTCCTCTTCCAGCTTTATTTTGCACTATTAAGCCTTTAAGCTCATTACCTTCTTTAATAACATCACTAACAAAAGTGTAGTATAATATTTTAACTTTAGCCTCTTGAGCCATTTCTTCCAGCACAAACTTTAGCATTAAAGGATCAAAATGTCCTGCGTTGTTTGCACTATCACAAAATCCATAGCCTAGCTCTATTGTTCTCGCATTTATTTCATCGCTTATTGATGAACACATTGGATTTCCTTCTATATGAGTATGCATTAGCGGAGTAACTAAAGCTTCTGTTGCACTTCCACCTAAGCTGCCAAATTGTTCTACTAACAAAACCTTTGCTCCGCTTCTGGAAGCAGCTATAGCTGCTACAGCCCCTGCTGTTCCACCGCCTGCTACAAGTACATCTACTTCATCTATAATTTTAGTTTCTCTCTCATTTTCAACTACCCACTTAACTGACATATTGTCCTCCTGTAATCTTAATAGTCTCATAACAATTTTAATTGTTATGACTACTGCATTTTTATACTCTATGAAATTAAATAGCAGGAACTGGAGTTCCTGCTATTTAGCTGTTATTTTTTTGCAGTCTTAAACCACTCATTTGCATCTTTTATACAATCAGATCCACCTTGTGATTTCCAGTCTTGCAGGAACTTTTCATAGCTGTCAACCTTTTCAGTGCCAGCAATAACCTTTAAATAGAAGTCAGTTTCAAGCTTGTTAAGCTTAATGCTGTTCTTTGAAATTGAAGGTATAGGTGGTGCAAATGCTAATGCATCTCTAACACCTACAGCACTGCTTTCCTTTTGAATTTGCTCAAAAGTTGCTTGTAGGTTGGCATCTTTTCTAACTCTAGCCTGCCAGTATGTTGGATAATCTTTTTCTTGGCTTCCTGTTAAGTACCAGGACGCATTGTTTCTCTCGTCAAAGAACTTTGGAAGTATAGGATAATATGCTCCATCCTTCTTTGTGAAGTGAACATTTTCTTCTCCTATAGTAAAGGATCTAAATACATCATCCTTCATCTTTATATCCATCCACTTCATAGCATCTTCTTTATTCTTTGAAGCTTTAGGAATAGCTATGTACCAAGCGATACCTGTTGAGAAAACGGCACCTGATTTTCCGTCTTTACCCTTTAGAGGAGGTGTTAAAGTTACTTTAGCATTTGGCAAGTTCTTTTGAAGCGCTGGATATACTGATGGCGCTGACCACCAAGCAAGTCTCATTGCTGCAGCCTTTCCACTTGTAAATTTTTCAATAACCTTACTTCCGTTATTAGTAGGCATTTCAGTGTCAATTAAGCCTTCTGAATATAGTTTATTCATAAAAGCGAGATAATCTTTAACAGCTGGGTCTTCTACTCTGCTAACCAATGTTCCATTCTTATCGGTCCAACCAGCTGTCAATCCGAAAGCACCTGATATTTCAGAAATTAAAGATTCACCATTATGAAGGGTTAATGGTATCATATTCTTTTTTTCTTTTATTGTCTTTAACACAGTATAAAGCTCGTCAGTAGTTTTTGGTACTTGAAGCTTCAACTCGTCTAATATATCTTGTCTAAAGGCAAGTTGAGTTCCTATAGTATCCATTGATGCTTTTTCTGGTATACCAAAGGTTTTTCCATTAATCTTAGCACTATCCCAAGAAGTTTGGCTTATAACTTCCTTAAGCTTCTTTCCATACTTCTCTAATAATGTATCAATTGGCTCAAGAGCTCCTTCTGAAGCTAATTTGTAATATTGAGCGGCACTTAGCTTCATAACATCAAACTCTTCTTTGTTAGTCATAAGAAGATTCAGCTTTTCATCAGGATTTTCAGCTGGCAAAGATTCATATTTTACCTTGTATCCAGTCTTTTCCTCTAAGGTCTTAGCAACAGGATCAGCATTAAAATCATATCTGTCATATTGACCTAGAAATCTCAAAGTAGGCTTTGGTGCATTTGGGTTATCTACTGGTTTAGCATCATCTTTTTTACAACCAATAAAAGAACCGCCAATAAGCAGTGCGCTTAAAATAATTGCCAATGTTTTTTTCATATAATCTCCCCCTAAAAAATTAATATATTTAAAGGCTTTAGGCCTTTATAACGAAGTTTTTATTCTTTCACAGAACCTATAAGTACGCCCTTTACAAAATATTTTTGAAGGAAAGGATAAACTATAACTATAGGTACTGTTGCGACAATGATTGAAGCTGCTTGTATAGCTTCTGGTGTAGAATTCATATTTGCATCAATACTTTTATTGTTAAGCTGAAGAAAAACATCGCTAGCTGCATAAAGCATTTCCTTTAAGTAAAGCTGCATAGGCTTTAATGCAGGATTTGTAATGTATATCATAGCTGTAAAATAATTATTCCAATATCCCACCGCATAGAAAAGTGCTATAGTTGCAAATACAGGCAAGGAAAGCGGAAGAATTATTTTAAATAATATTGTTGTATTTGATGCTCCATCAAGCTTAGCTGATTCCTCCAGGCTGTCTGGTATGCTTTCGAAGTAACTTTTTATTATAAGCAAGTTATAAACACTTATTAATGAAGGAAGTATTAAAATAGGAAGTTTATTAACTAAGTGCAGATTCGACATTAGTATATATGTTGGTACAAGACCACCGCTAAAAAGCATTGTAAAAATATAAATCAGTGTGAATATCTTTCTTCCTCGTAGTCTTTGTTTTGATAAAGGATATGCAGCCAATACAGTCATAATAAGGCTTAAAAATGTTCCAACTACCGTTACAAAAACGGATACCTTAAAGGAGTTTATAAATTGGCTGTTTGCTAATACATACTTATAGGTCCCTAACTGAAATTCTACTGGAATTATACTTACCTTACCTGATATAACTGCAGCTTCGCTGCTAAACGATTTCGCAATTATATTAAGGAAAGGAAAAAGAGTTATTATTCCTAATAATGTAAATAATGAATAATTGAATACTGTAAAAATTCTTTCTCCTAAACTCATTTTTATTTTAGTAGGTTTATTTTGCACCATATGTGTTCCCCCTTACCATATACTTCTTTTTAAGAATTTTCTACACAGATAATTACCCGATAAGATTAAGGTAAAGGCAACAACTGATTCAAATAACCCAACTGCTGTAGTAAAGCTGTAATCTGATTGTCCTAGACCAACTCTATACACATAAGTTCCAATAACATCAGCTGTCTTGTAAACTGTAGGATTATACATGGCAAGTATCTGCTCTGTGCCAGCTTCTAATATGGAACCAAGTCTTAATATAAACATAAGCACTATTGTTGCTGACATGCCGGGAAGAGTTACATAAATTGCTTGTTTAAACTTTCCTGCGCCGTCTATGGTAGCAGCTTCATAAAGCTGAGGATCAATACCTGTAATAGCAGCAAGATAAACTATTGTGCTCCAACCAATTTCCTTCCATCCAGCGGTGGTAACAAGAACGGATCTAAAATAATTATTATCCATGAAAAATCTTATAGGTTGTCCACCAAAATATTGAATAATATTATTAACTATACCCCCATTTACAGAAAGCACATTTATAAATATACCGCTTACTATAACCCAAGATAAAAAGTGAGGTAAGTATACAACTGTCTGGATTGATCTCTTAAACGCCATGTTTTTAATCTCATTTAGTAATATTGCTATTATTATAGGAATGGGAAATAAGAAACCTATTTTATAAATACTAATTAATAAGGTATTCTTAAACACTTCATAAAAAGCTGGAGAAGTAAACAACCTATGAAAATTGTCTAGCCCAACCCACGGACTTGCTGCTACACCATCGTATATGTTGAAGTCTTTAAAGGCTATTACCAGCCCATACATTGGTGCATATCTAAAAATAATCAAGAAAATAAGCCCTGGAATTATCAATAAATATAAGTCCCAGTCTTTTTTAATATCTGTTAAAACACTTGTTCTTCTAGGCCTTAAAGGAAGCAAGTTATTGGACTTGTTAGGTTCTGTCTTCATATTTTTTCCTCTCTTTCTGTTAAATTACACTTATACTATACTTGGATTAAATTTTAACCTTCAATAATCTTTCACATTTTCTGTTTTTTTAAACCAATAAAAATTTATTTCCTTCTTTGAATCTTATGTCTGCTTTCTTGAATAAAAGTGTACCTTACTTTAAGAGATACGGAAATCTTATTTATTTCAAAAGATTTTTTAGAAAATTTACTGCTTCTCTAATATCTTTTTCTGGATTTACACCAACTTCTCTTTCTACGGTAAGAAACCCTGTGTATCCAATCTCCTGAAGAGCTTTAACATAAGCATTAAAATCTACACTACCCTTACCTAAAGGTTTTTCAAGAAAATAATCCTCAAGCCTTATATCTTCTATTCCACCTTCTGCAAAGTAATTATAAATTATCTCTGGGTCTGTTTTATTTACCATTATGCCGTCCTTTGCATGAGTATGAACAATATAATCCTTTAAAATATAAACTCCTTCTACTGGATTATCATCCGTTACCATAACTAAATTGGCTGGATCATAATTAACCCTTACACCTTTGCTTCCCAAGCTATCTAAAAATTTCTTTAATGTGGAAGCTTTTTCTGGCCCAGTTTCTATAGCAAAGTATGCTCCTACACTATCGCCATAGCTTCCCAGATGTCCGCAAGCTTCCTGCAGTACTTTATATCTAGGATGATTTTCATCAGAAGGAATTACTCCTATATGTGTAGTTACTACATCTGTTTCCAAATCCTTTGCAAGCTGCATTATTTTTTTAGATTTTTCTATTTTGGCAGCATTGTCTTCTCTTATAGCGAAACCGTGCCCGCCCAAATCTCCGCATAAGGCTGAAACTACAAGTCCATTGGACTTTATGTAGTCTAATAACTCTCTTCTTTGAGCCTTATTTAAATTATCAGGATCCATAGGTCCACTTACTGCATAAATCTGAATTCCATCTGCTCCAACCTCTTTAGCCTTTTTTATTCCCTCTTTTAAGCCAATCCTAAAGGAATCCACCATAACTCCTATGTTGTTTTTTATCATAGCAATTACCTCTCTTTAATAATTGATTTTGTGTAATTAACACTCTCAAGAGCTTCAGCTATTGGGTCTCCTACTCCTTCATATTCTATTGATAAACACCCATCATAACCAATTCCATGCAGAAAATCAACAATTTCCTTCATTGGAACTTGTCCCCTTCCTAGTACAGTTCCTTGATACTTAGTTCCGTTAACAGACTTGAAGCCATACTCCGCTTCAGAAACCTTCTTAAAATCTTTAAAATGAACAAATCTTACATAATCTTTTAATGCCTTAACTGCCTCCAGGGGATTTTCATCAACAAGCATAAAGTTCCCTACGTCCGTATTTGCTCTCAAACTCATAGAGTTCACTTCTTCGATTAATTCTTTAACCTGACTGCTCCTTCCCGCAAACAAACCGTGATTTTCAAGTACCATAACTATACCCTTTTCTTCAGCATAGGCAGCCGCTTCCTTAAAGCAATCTACAATCCACTTCCTCGCAGTTTCATAATCAATTCCATCTTTAGCATTACCACTGAATACTCTAAGAAGCTTTGTATTCAGCCTGCAGGCTATATCAATTCCAAGCTTAACCTTATCAATTTCTATGCTTCTTAAGGCTTCATCCTGTTGTACAAAATCATTTCCTACTGAATAGGCTCCAACCTTCATGTCCAAATTTTCTAATAAAGATATTACATCTTCAATAGTATTTTGTTCATTCCAGAAGCAGAATAATAATTCAACATTTTTCACGCCCTGATCATGGCATAGCTTTATAAAATCACAAACACTTAGTTCGCCATTAAATAGCTTTTTTTGCAAACTCCATGCACTTACACATACTTCCATATTATTATCCCCTTACTCAATTATAGCTTCGTGCCCAGTCTCAGCAGATTTATAAATTGCATCTAATATTTTCATAAGCTCGACTCCATCTTCTCCTGGATTTAGACACGGAGTACCATTTGCTATACAATCAACAAAGTGTTTAATTTCTTCATTGAAGTTATGTTCAAACCCGCTGCCTTCAGCATTCATCAATGGCTTAGAATTGCTTAAATAATCTCCTTTGTTTTCAAAAAGCTCCAGCTCCGGTTCCATTTGAGCCCCTGCCTTATTTCCATAAAGCTCAAGATATAGTGAATCTCCTTTAATATTATTAACCCAGCTTGTTTCAAAGAAAAGCGTAACTCCATTATCAAACTTAATTAAAGCAGTTGCGCAATCCTCAACGTCGTTATAAT
>CAZMQY010000146.1:0-8889 GCA_964568335.1 uncultured Clostridium sp. | reverse complement strand
TACAATAGCATCTTAAAAGCACCACTAATAAAGCCTTTGGATAAACATATTTTCTAAAATACTTAATATGTATTTTATCTCTTTCTATTTTAGTTTTATCAGCTACAAATTTCACTATATCTTCAAACTTAAATTCTCTGACTAAAACTTTTCTTCCGCTTTTGTATTCAGTCTTTTCACCCTCAAATTCTATTTCCTTATCAGGTATGAGCTCCTTAGATTGCATAACTAATTCAGAATACCTTTGTCTAGCAATCTTAGCATCCTTTCCAAATAAACTCAAAATAAAATTTTCCTCTACAAGCCCAAAAGGATCTTTTCTTAATCCCAAATATACTGCAAGGCTTGAGAAATAGTACCTCTCTGGTCTATTCTCATATCCTTTAATATCTGATATGTTATTGTGTATATACGCAGATAAATTAAACAAATATTTTTCATCAGTAACAATCTTACTCTTAAACCTATCTTGAAATAAATGCCCATGCCTATTATGCTTAGAATTAAAATACTGTGCATATTTAAAATTTATGCTGTGCATTACTCTAGATATATCAGCGCCATTTCCATCTATTATTAAGTGTACATGATTGCTCATTAGGCAGTATGCATAGACCTTAAACTGATATAGCTTTTGGTATTCTTTTATAATTCCAAGGTACTTTTTCTTATCATCATTCGCTTTGAAAAGATCAATCTCACTTATACTCCTAGACATAATATGATAAATAGCATCAAAAGCTTTAATTCTTGCCACTCTTGGCATAAAAACACCTCATTTGCAGATTTTCATTAGAAATTCTATCCTTAAATGAGGTATTATAAACAATTAATTTTTATTAAGCAGTCTTATTATTACTTATTATTTATACGAAATTTACAAGAAAGAATAGATAATTTTATTAACCGTCCCTAAATTTCTAAATTTTAAATTTACTTAAATCGGCTTTGAAAGCTTGAGTAATCTTCTTAAACTCATGAATATTATCTATAAGTTTAGTTATTTCATTTGTATAGTTTGCTACACTTGCACTCACTTCTTCTGAAGAAGCTGAGTTTTCTTCTGCAATTGCAGCAAGAGATTCCAAGGTATCATAAATACTAGCTATAGAGTTTGTCTCTTTATTAAGCTCATCTATAGTCTTAATTGTTGACTCTGAAACCAATTGTATTGAAGTATTCGCTTCGTAGCTTATATCTCTAACCTTTTGCAGATTTCCTGTCTCATTTTCAAGCACGTCATATTGAACTTCTATTTTATCCACAAGCCCATTAATTTCATCTACAAACTGAGCAAGATTTGAATTTATCTCTTGAACTGCATCATTTGACTGCTCAGCTAACTTTCTAACTTCCTCAGCAACAACTGAGAAACCTCTGCCTGCTTCACCTGCTCGTGCAGCCTCTATTGATGCATTAAGAGCGAGTAAATTTGTCTGTTCTGAAATACTAGACACAATAGATACAATATTAGTTATATCCTTTGCCTTTGCTTCAAGCTGAATTCCTTTATCCTTAACCTCTTGAAATTTTTCAAGGCTTCCCAAAATATTTTTACTTGTAACTTCAACATTTTTATAGCTATTATTAATTTTATCTATCGCCGCTTCAAGCTCACCCTTATTAGCATTTTCATTTTCCACGATAGCTCTTAAAGATACAATATTGTCATTTAATATAGAAACTGCTCTTTCAGTATTTTGCGCCTGATCTACAGAACTGTTGGCAACCTGTTCAACTACATCAGTTATTTCTATAGAAGTAGTATTCATGGAATCAGAAATAATATTAATTCTATCAGCAAAAGTATTCATCTCATCTGTTATACCCTTAAATCCTACAAAATCGGCTCTAATATTTTTCTTATGTTCTGTTATAGCTTTGAATAAGTCCTCAAAGAAATCTCCAGTTTCAACATGAATATCTTCAACAAAATTGCTGTCATTAAGCTTTCTCAAGCTATTTTCTAACAAGTGCCTTGGTTTAACAAGTATAGATGCTGCTGCAAAAGAAGCTACTGCTGGAATTAAGGCACCAATAAAGGCTTTTGGAATATTATCAAAACCCATTAATGGTATTAAACCTATCATAGATATCATAAAAGTGAATATTGACACCTTCGCACCAAAATTTTTTATAATTCCAAATGATAATAACTTGCTTAAATAATACTTCTTTTTATAGAATATTGCATCTTCAAAGGTAAGTTTCACCTTCAAAGAGTTGTTGGTTCTTTCAATTTCTTCAACTTCAACCTTCTCATTAAATCTTTCACAGCTTCCATCAAGCATTCCAAGGAAATAATCAAACATAGCTCTCTTAGATTGATATGAGAATATAGCTTGTTTATCCGAAATAGGCTCAATACCTACAAGCGGCGGTACCGCACCAGGAAGTCTCTTAACCATAACTACATGTACATCATACATAGACTTTAAAAAGGAATATACATTTTCATGCTCAAAGAAAGCAGGAAAATCTTCAGCAAAGGACTTTATGTTATGATTTCCTATACTCCTCCATAATGCTTTAACATCTATATTTTGACTCTTAGCAATTTGGGTTATTACAGAGGTTATCTTTTCATCATCAACATTTTCTGCAGGTGAAAATATTTTCCCGTTGCTCCAACCATTTGCCTGCATTGCCTTGTCCACAACAGCATCTCCATAAAGCTTCCTGCATGTCCTCATCCAGGTTGCTACTACTGTACCCTTCATTATTATCTAACTCCTTTTTTAAATATCTTTATTATATTTTTATTAACCGTCCCCAAAACACAAAAAACACAAAAACATAATGTAATATTTTCGAATATTTTTCATTATATTGTCGCAGATTATTATCTGTACTAATTATACCTTATGAAATAGGTTTTGTTAATGTATTTGTATGTTAAACAATAATTATTTTTAAGTAGCTTATTTTTAAGTTTCTATATTAAAAAATCCTATAATTGTGATATTTGTTATATAATATAATGTAACTAGGAAATTGAAAGGAAGATTTAAATGAAAAAGTATTTTACTGTCTTTATAATAGTATTTTTATTGCTTGTTCTAATAATATTTTTTCCTCGCTCCGTAGAGCATGGGGTAGTAGTTGAGCAAACTACTAAATCTATAAGCTTACTAGTTGATGGGAAACTTAAAAGCTTCAAGACTTCAGCTAAATTTCCAGAGCTTTCAGTTGTAGACTTTAAGTATAATCTTCTCAAGGCCTATAATTTCAAGGTGTTAACCCCAATTACAGATAGAGTGATGATAAAAGATGGGCTGCAATATGACTTAGAAAGTTTAGGTAAGACTTCACTTTCGAACAAGGCTCATTATTACTCTATAGATAAATCTAATAATATAACTACAGTTGACAGCAAAAGCATTATAGTTGGCAAAACTAACTTAAAGTATTTTAAGGATAAAAATGGAGTTTTAAAAACCTTTTTAGTATTTCCTCTGGATTACTCCTCAATGAGAGTGGGAATATCAAATACAGGTTTTAGCTCCGTATATCATGACAAGGTTCAAATTAAAGCTGACTCAACCGCCAAGCTTTACAGTCTAAGAGAAAATCTATCTATAGATATTCCTAAAAACAGTATTGTTATGGTAGAAAGAAGCGGTCATAATTTAAAGCTAACGGTAAATAATAAAACAACAGAATTTAAAAACAGAATTTATCTAAAAGGAGATGCTCTCTCAATTCAAACTATAAAAAGGGGTTCCGATTCCTTCACTCCAACCTACAGCGGAGTATTGGAATTCAATGTATTAGAAAACGGAATGTGCCTTGTAAATGAAGTTGATTTGGAGGATTATCTTAGAAAGGTTGTCCCTTCAGAAATGCCTTTATCAGGTGGAGTTGAAGCTCTAAAATGCCAAGCAATAGCAGCAAGAACCTACGCTATATCAGATATGATAATAAATCGCTTCGCAAGTCAGGGCTTCTACGTAGATGATAGCACAAAAAGCCAGGTTTATAACAATATACCAATGCAGTCACTTTCCACAGAGGCAGTTAATGCTACAAAAGGTATGATAATGACTTATAACGGCATCCCCATTGATGCAAAGTATTATTCAACCTCGGCAGGCACTGGAGTAGACTATAGTGACGTGTGGTTTAATCCAGATGGAAGTAGTGATGACAGACCCTATATTGCACTAAATAATTATCTAACCCCTAAACGAGACCTTCCCAAGTCAGAGGAGCAATGGCTGGCTTTTTACAAGGATACATCTATAAAAGCTATAGATAGCGATTATCCTTACTTCAGATGGAGAGTAGAGTATTCAAGAGCAGGGCTGACTGCAGCACTAAATAAAACCTTAAAAAGCTTATCTGCAAGTGAAAGAGGTAAGAATTACCTTACTATATATGAAAACTCAAAGGAAGTTAAAGAGCTACCTGAGCTTAAAGACCTTCAGGATATAAAAATCTTAAAAAGAGGTGCTGGCGGAATTGTAAGAGAGGTATCTTTTATATTCTCCAACGCTACAGTAAATGTAAAAAGTGACTCATATATCAGAAGTGCCATAAAATGCAATAAAGACTATACCAATGAGCCTACAACATTAATAAGGCATAAGGGAACTCCTTTAAATAATGTTGGTTCCCTTCCTTCAGCCTTCTTTTCACCTGAAAAAAGGGATAACACCTTTATTCTATATGGTGGCGGCTTTGGACACGGTGCAGGTATGAGCCAATATGGTGCAATTGAGCTTTCTAAAAAAGGTGTTAAATTTGATGAAATTTTAAATACTTTTTATAAGAATGTTAAGCTTGAAAATATCTATAAATAAAACTAAAAGGCATCCCACTTTTAAATTTGAAAAGTGGGATGCCCTTTTTTAAATTTCTTCATCAAGCTTAGGGGACTTAGGGGACGGTTAACAATTATTACTATGTTTATGTGATAATAAAGACAAGCTAATAGTTATAATAAATCATATTAATTTTCATTAACCGTCCCTTGTTTCCTTGTCTCTTGTTCTTCCCTTAGTAGAGCAACAAAAACATCTACTATGAAAGGATCAAACTGTGTTCCTTTATTTCTTATAAGCTCTTCTATTGCAGCTTCAACTGGCATCCCTTTTCTATAAGGCCTGTCCGATATCATGGCATCGAAAGCATCAGCTACACAAACTATTCTAGCACCAAGTGGTATAATATCTCCCTTTACCCCTTCTGGATAGCCTCGCCCATCATACCTTTCATGATGATACTTTATAATTTTTCTTTCTTCCTTTAAGCTTTCAATATCCTTCAAAGCATAATAGCCTTTGTCAGGGTGTGTCTTAATAATTTCAAATTCATCCTTTGTTAGCCATGAAGGTTTATTTAATATCTCTTTATCTATGCCTATCTTTCCTACATCATGAAGTATTGCAGCGATTTGAATTCTTTCCACGTTCAGCTTAAAACCATATTTTTTATTCAAACTCTCTGCGATTTCTTCAGCATAATATGTAACTGACTTTGAATGCCCTGCCGTATATTCATCCTTTATCTCAAGAAGATTAACCATAGTCCATATAATCTGCAGATACTGCTCCTTTCTCTCCTTTTCGGTCTTACTCAAAGCGGAAAGCATAGTTTTTATCTCATCATTAGCTGCAATAAGCTCCTCATTATAAGTCTGAAGCTCTTCTTCCCTAAGCTTAATCCTATGTGCCATATTATTAAAATTATCTATTATTTCATTTATCTCTTCATGGGGGTATCTATCGGACAACTTTATATCATAGTTGCCTAAAGCAATTTTTTTAACTTCGTTTTTAAAAATATTTATGTAATTTGTAACTATTGAGGAAACTTGAGCTGAAAAAATTAATATAAATAAAAATACAATTACTATTGCAATACTTAAAATAATGATTAGACCATTGAGAATAGCAATATTATCAAACAAATTATATTGAACTAATATATACATTGAGCTAACATCTTCTTTTCTTAAGGTTCCCATTACAAGCTTGTTTATTAATTTATCTCTGTAGATCATAGAATTTTTATTTTTTGAGTAGCTACGCATTATCAATGAATTTTTAATATTATCTTCTTTATTTATTAAATTTCCTTCATAGCTTTGAAAAATAATATCTCCATTGGAATCTACAAGATAATATTGCACATCTTTAAGTTCTTTATTTTCAATTATACTTGGGTTTATTAATACAACAACCATACCTATGAGTTCCTTATCCCTTAATAACGGATTAACTACACCTATGGTAGATTGCTTCTTCTTATGGGAAACAAAAGTGCTGGAAACAAAGTACTTCTCTTCACTGCTGCCTATTAATTTCTTATAATAATCCTTGCCGCTAAAATCTATGCCAATAAAATCCTTATAATCATTAGATGCTTCAGTTATTATTCCGTTATTATCTAAAACTAGTATTCCTTCAATATCCTTATAATTAGCAGCAGAACTTTCAAGAAACATTTGCTTGTAATTTTTATCCTTATCGCTTACTATTATATCTGCAAGAGATTTGGCAATATCAACTACCCTTTCCTGCTTCTCATTCATATTGTTTATTAAAATCTTAGAAAGATTATCCTCATGACTACTTATAAAAAGATAAGCGAGAGTTATTAAGAAAATAGAGAAAATCAGAAAATTTATTATAGCAAATGCCAAACTTCCACCCATCATTCCATAAAAGGAAGCCTGCTTGATACTTCTAATTTTTCGTGCCTTCATCGCTGGCTCCCCCTAGCTTAGTATATTGGCCATTCTTAATTGTAAAAATCAACTCTTTCTCTCTGGAATCACCATACTCATCAAAAAAATTACTGTTTTCTAAGGCATCCTTTAGTGATATATGCTTTTCATAACTGTCCTCATATGCTTTTTTAAGAAGCTTATAGCCCTTATATACACCATTTGGTATCAAACCATTTCTCTTATCGTAAGTCTTAAGCTTTTCTGTTAATTCCAAAGCATCTTTTTCCTCACCACTAAGATCTACTGGAGTAACTAGGGTGAAGCCTTCGGAGGCTCTCCCCCCATAAGTCAATAAATAATCATCTCCACCCCAGGAGGTTCCAAAAATCTTGTCCCTAATTCCAACACCTCTAAGCTTCTGTATAAGAAAAGCTGTATGCCTTGCTGAACTTAATATTAAAATTGTCTTGTTCTTTATAGCTTCAACATCACTTGGTTTATAATTTACTGAATCCCCCTCCCAGCTTTCTTGGAAAGTAACTTTCCCTCCTAATTTTTCAATGGTAGTCTCTACTGATTTTTTATACTCCAAGTTTAACTTATCATATATTAAGGCAATATCCTTCTGTAACCCATTTTGGGTCATATAATTAAAGAGGGCCTTAATCTCGCTCTCATCATCAGGAAGAATTCTATAAATATAATCCCTTTGTTTGCTTAAACTAGTTGATGTAGCTCCCACAGAAATACACACTATTTTGTCCTTTTCAAGATAAGGTTTAAGCTGCAGCAAATCCTTACTTGCTGCAGTAGTTATAATAGCTTTGATTTTGTTCTCCCTAAGAAATCTTACCGTTTCCTCAGGATCTTTAAAATCATCATCTCTTACCATAAGCTCTGTCTTTTTACCTCTTATTCCACTAACAGAGTTAATATCCTCCTCGGCAATTCTGCCTGCAATAATAGAGCTTGTAGCAAAGGAGTACCTCTCCTCCTGAAAATTTCCGATTAATGCAACTTTTACAGGACTTTTTATATTTACATAAAACAAAGATATGCTTAGCGCTATTAAAATCACTAAAAGAGCTACATATGCTTTTCTCATGAGTCCCCCCCTTACTTCAGATACACTAGGTAGCTTGCAATCTTAGCTTTTTATAACTTTATTTCTACTTTATCAAGCCTTGCTATAATATTTATATCTTTTATATACACGGTCTCAGTTCTTATACTTCCTCTATTGCTAATTAAAAGAGCCTTGCTGCTATCCAGCTTTTTTATCTGTCTTATAGCTCTCTCGCCATTTATCTCAACTAGGCATATTGAATTATTTTCTAACTCGTGAGTTAAGTGTGCAAAAGCGATATCTCCCTTAGCTATTCTAAAACCTATCATATCGTCTTCTTCAATCAGGATATACAAAACCTTATCTAATGCATAGCCTTCAACCTTATTGGACACCACTGGAAGTTGTCTACTGCCAATAGACTCCTTTAAATCATATTTATATATAGCTACAGTCTTTAATACTGAATTTAAAGCATCACTCCAAACATCATTTATCTTTGGGAGTTCTTTATTTGAAGTTTTCGTTGAACTTATCCTACTAACTCTTACAGCTTCTGACTTTATATCAACCTGTTCTCTAGAAGCCTCTTCCTCTATAGACATAGTCATATCATTAATATCTTTTCCTGTAAGCTTAGAAAGCTTATTCATAAAAGCTTCGTTTAATATCTTTCTTCCTTGCTCTACTTCATTTATAAAACTTTCAGCCACACCAAGCTTTTTAGCCAGCTGTTTTTGGCTTAATCCTAGCTGTGTTCTTATATTTTGTAACTTCTCTCCTGCTCTACTCATAAGTAATACCTCGCTTCAACATTTTTAATAAATTACTACATACATTTTAATATAAATTTAATAATTTTTCTATTATATTATTTTAATTATTCTAACTGTTTATAGGCTCAACAAATAGCGTAAGAACAATGGAACAGGGGACGGTTAATAATTATTGATAATATTTAGTGCCTAGATTATTGTAATAGGTCAAATAATTGCTACCCATTCTTAGTTTCTTATTAATTTGCAAATAAAAAACGTTCTGGATTTCCAGAACGTTTTATGTATATGGAGGCGCCACCCAGATTTGAACTGGGGAATAAAGGTTTTGCAGACCTTGACCTTACCACTTGGCTATAGCGCCTTATTTACTT
>CAZMQY010000145.1:0-8892 GCA_964568335.1 uncultured Clostridium sp. | reverse complement strand
TGTGGCAACATATTTAGCTGACTGATACTAATAGGTCGAGGGCTTGACCAAATAATATTTAATCTGTGCAATTTTCAGAGAATAATATTCTCTATCTAGTGATGATGGCGAGAAGGCTACACCCGTTCCCATGCCGAACACGATGGTTAAGCTTCTCAGCGCCGATGGTACTGCTCGGGAGACTGAGTGGAAGAGTAGGACGTTGCTAGATTTATAATGGATCTTTAGCTCAGTTGGTTAGAGCAACCGGCTCATAACCGGTTGGTCCGGGGTTCGAGTCCCTGAAGGTCCACCATATGGGGGTATAGCTCAGTTGGGAGAGCACCTGCCTTGCACGCAGGGGGTCTAGGGTTCGAATCCCTATATCTCCACCAAATGAAACAGTCTTTTCAGACTGTTTTTTATTTTGTTTGACATTAAATTTAGTATATATAATAAAGAACAGATCAGCAGTATTGAAAGCTATCTGTTCTTTTTATTTTAAGTATTATAGCTAGCAATTAACGACACAAAATATGATTTTATATAAAAACTCGCAAGCTAATTTTAAAATAATTTAAATAGTATTAAAAAAGATAGAATAAGAGAGGTATGTGAAGCATTTTAGTTTTAATTTATTCTAGTAAAGTGGTGTAATATTTGAAAATTAAATAAAAATAGGGTATAAGTAGTACATAATATTTAGTAATATGAATGTTTATATTTTAATTAATTCATATTCGTTTTAGAGGGAGGTTAAACAAAATGATTAAACTTATCGGTATCTTAATTATTATTATTGGTTTTATTCTAAAGCTTGACACTATTGCTGTAGTTGTGGGTGCAGGAATAGTAACTGGTCTGGTTTCTGGATTATCCTTTGATCAAATCATGGTTATCCTAGGAAAGGCTTTTGTAGATAACAGGTCAATGTCCTTATTCATTATTTCTCTTCCTGTAATAGGGCTACTTGAGAGGTATGGACTTCGTGAAAGAGCTGCTTACTTAATTGGAAAGTTAAAGTCAGCGACCTTTGGAAGATTAACTGCATTATATCTTATTATAAGAACACTTGCATCTATGTTTAGCTTAAGATTAGGTGGACATGTTCAGTTTATAAGACCACTTATACTTCCAATGGCACAAGGGGCAGCTAAGGCTAAGTATGGTGAAATTGATGAAGAAGACAATGAAGAAATCAAGGGACTTGAAGCAGCGGTTGAAAACTACGGTAACTTCTTTGGTCAAAACTTCTTTGTTGCTTCAGGAGGCATACTATTAATAGTTGGTGTTATGAAGGGATTAAACTACAACCTTGAAGCTATAGATTTAGCAAAAGCGTCACTTCCAATGGCACTTATAATCATGGTAGTTGGTACAATTCAGTTCCTATACTTTGATAAGAAGTTTGATAAGAAGTACAACAAGAAAAATTCTGTAGATAAAAGCAATAGCAAGTCACTATAATCAGGAGGTGGATTAAATGGTTTTAAAGGCATCTTTAGAAGAAGTTTTATATATACTTTGTGGTCTGGTTTGTTTCTTTTCAGTATTTGCGACATTAAAGGACAAGAAGCACCCATCAAGAATACCAACAGCAATATTTTGGACTTTATTAGGTATAATATTTGCCTTCAGCAAAATAGGTGTGCTGCTTGGAAATCCTAATATAGTTATTAGTAATAGAGTAGTTGGATATATGGTTTTAGTTATGACTATATTATCAGCAACTAAGCTTGTTAAATTCAATACCTTCAGTCAATCAACTGAAGAATTCAAGAAAAAGGCTTCTGAAAGAATAGGAAATAAAATATTTATTCCAGCATTAGCTCTTGCAGTAGTGGCTTTCTTAGTAGCTCAAATTTGGACAAAGCAGCTTGGTTCACTAGTTGCTTTAGGTATAGCAGCAGTAATAGCATCATTAGCAGCTTTAGCTATTACAAAGGGTAAGCCATCAGAAATGGTTGAGGACGGAAGAAGATTGTTTGAGATTGTTGGACCTGTAAGCATACTTCCACAGCTTCTTGCAGCTCTTGGTGCAGTATTTACAGCAGCTGGAGTAGGAACGGTAATATCAGACGGAATAAAGACAGTAATTCCGGAAGGAAACCTTCTTATGGGAGTTATAGCATACTGTGTAGGTATGGCACTGTTTACAATGATAATGGGAAATGCTTTTGCAGCCTTTGCAGTTATAACGGCAGGTATAGGAGTTCCATTTGTTATAGCTCAAGGTGGAGATCCAGTAATAGTATCAGCACTTGGATTAACAGCTGGTTTCTGTGGAACACTTCTAACCCCTATGGCAGCAAACTTTAATATAGTACCTACAGCAATTCTTGAAATAAAGGATAAGAGATATGGAGTAATAAAGTATCAAGCTCCAGTAGCTCTGACAATGCTTGTTTTACACATTGCTTTAATGTATGTATGGGCATTCTAAAATATTAGATAATATCAGCTAAAAGCGCTAAACGGGCTTTAACTGTTTAATAATTTGACGGTGAAAGGAGAACTTTAAATGAGAATTCTAGTTACAGGTTTTGATCCATTTGGAGGAGAAAAGATAAATCCAGCTTTTGAGGTTATTAAAAAGCTAAGAGACAGTATCGAAGGTGCAGAGGTAGTTAAACTTCAAATACCAACTGCCTTCTACAGCTCAACAAATAAAATAGTAGAAAAAATAAATGAGGTTAATCCAGATGTAGTTCTAATGATTGGCCAAGCAGGTGGAAGATTCGATATTACTGCTGAAAGAGTAGGCATTAATGTTGATGATGCCAGAATACCAGACAATGAAAGCCAACAGCCTATAGATAAGCCTATCGATCCAGAGGGGCTGCCAGCACACTTTGCTACAATCCCAATAAAGGCTATTGTACAAGAAATAAGGTCTAAAAATATACCTGCAAGCGTATCAAATACAGCAGGAACTTATGTGTGCAACCATATTATGTATGGAATTTTAAACTACATTCATAAAAACAAGCTAAATATAAAGGGTGGTTTTATACACATACCATTTCTATTAGAGCAGGTAATAACTAAACCAAATACGCCAGCTATGTCATTAGAAACAATGGTAGAAGCTATAGAAACTGCTATAGAAACAATAGTGAAAAATGATAAAGACATTAGTATAACTGGAGGAACAGAATGCTAATGAAACAGGTAAAACTGTTTGTATATGGCACTCTTATGAAGGATTTTGCGAATTTTAACAAATATCTGTTGAATAGTACAGTTGATATAAAAAGAGCCTATGTTTATGGTAAATTGTATCATTTGATAAATAAGCAGTGTCCTGCCTTAATTGAAGGCACTGATAAAGTATTTGGTGAAATTATTACAATATTAGATGATGAACTTAACACAGTTGTAAACAGTGTAGATTATATGGAAAAGTATTTTAAAGGTGATAGAACAAATATAGTTTATACAAGGGAAGAAACTAAGGTGTTTTATGAAAATGGAGAAAAAGAAGTGCTTGGGGCTTATATATTAAGAGACAGAAGCCTTCTAAGCAAAAATAATTCCATATATATACCTGATGGCGATTGGAGAGTATTTCTTAATAAAAATTCAAATAAAAAAGCTAGCTCATTTTAGAGGCTAGCTTTTTTGTATTTCAAATATCTAAAATAGAATACCACTGCTGATAAAAGTCTAAGAATACCTACTATAAGCAGCGCTGTGTCTATATTAGTGAGTCCCTTTAGCTTCATTCCAAGCAAAGGTGAAAACATAAGAGTAGTATTTGTTATTACTGTATAAACTGCTATATACAAGGTCCTGTCCTTATTGGGAGCAGCTTCATATAGACTGTTTAATAAAAGCAGTGTTGTTCCAGCAACAGCTGAACCGGTAACGATATTTAAAAGAACTATATGAGATATATGAGTAGATATTAAATAAAAAAATGGAGTAACACCCATCAAAAATATTGCAATAGTAATTACAAATGCATTTCCTTTTTTCTCCGAGAACCTTTGCCAAATTGGAAAGGTTATAGCTTGTGCTATACAGGAAACTGTGGCTATAAGGGAAGACCAAAATTCATTTGAATGAAGTATATCATATTCATAGGTGAAAAATAATGGCCAGCCCATTTGCCAAGCAAAATGAAAAATAATCACACAAATACAATAATCCAAAAATCTTCTATTGGATTTAACAAGCTCATAAATATTCTTAAGCCTTTTAAGCAAAGGTTCGTTACTAAATTCAGTAATGGTTTCAACCTGTTTATTGTTTTTATCCAATCTATGCCTTATAAAGGATAGTACCTCAAAAATAGCAATTATAAAAGCTAATATAAAAAATATCTGATAAAGTTTTATTCTTTGACCATCATTTTTAGGAATAAAGTATAAAAGGTTTCCTGTTATCAAGGTAACTACAAGAGCACTTATAGTTGACAGTGAGCTTCGCGTTGAAAAGGCCCTTCCTCTCCATTTCTCAGGAAATAAATCTGCTAAATAGGATTGCCAGCCCATGTTTGCTATTGAGTTTGGAAAGCTCATAGCGCCGTATAGAAGTACAAATAATCCAGGTCTCAGCCAAGCTGGAAGAAAAGGTATAAAAACAAATAGTAAAAAGAAGGCTCGTCCAAAGCTAAAAAATAAGGCTGTAACCTTTTTCTTATTTTTATATCTTCTAAATAAGTATGTACCTAAAAAAACTGCAAGGATGGAAAATATAGAAGGATAGGCATTTAAAAGCGCTATGTCATTATCTGTTCCGTTTAATCTCTTTGTGTAAAGACTAGCAAATGGCATTACCAGGTTTATTGACAGCGCTTGAAGAATACCATTTAAATTGTTTATGGCAAGGTTGTAATCCAAGGCACTCTTATTAGGTGTTTTTAGAGTTAGTTTCTTTAAAAGCTTCATGTATAAAATTCCCCCGTCTGAAATTAAATAGCCCAATAATAAGTTCATATTCTATATTAAGCTAAAAATAAGTGAAAATCAAAGCATTTAAGAAAAATGAAAATTCATTAACAAATTATTAATAGACTAGCGTAATCAAGTGTATTAAAATGTAAGTATACACTTAATGAAATAAGGTGGTTTACATGTCTTTATATAGAGTAAAGCAATTTTATTGGTCTATGACCTCTAAGATAGATGAAGAGGATAGAAAGCTTATCAATAAACATTTAAATCAAGAGGAAAAAGAATTATTTGATTGCCTTTCAACCTTTGAACAAAAGCATTCAGTAAATGTAGCAAGAGACGTTATAAAAGCCTTAAGTCAAAGTAGTGATGAGAATAATATGATGATAAGGGCTGCTCTGCTTCATGATGTTGGAAAGACATTTAAGAAGCTTAATCCTATAGAAAAATCTATTATGGTAATGCTTGATAGCATATCTAAAGGAAGGCTTAGAAGATATAAAAGCATTAAAAAAATTGACGTATATTATAATCATGGTGATAAGGGCTATAATATATTAAAGACTGTTGGAGGCTATGATGAAAGATTTTTATATTTAGTAAAAAATCACCATGGTAATTTTATTGTTGGTGATAAGGAATTAGATATGCTGATAGCCTGTGACAGTAAAAACTAAGCTATAATAACTAAGCGTGGGTTTTCCACGCTTTTAGAATAGGAGAACATATTATATGAGTTCAAAAGAAAGAAGACGATTAATTCATGAGCTTTTGATAAAAAGAGAAGAGCCTCAAAAGGGACAAGATTTAGCTAAGGAATTTAAAGTTACAAGGCAGGTCATAGTTAAGGATATTGCAATATTAAGAGCGGAAGGCGTAGATATAATAGCGACTCCGGAAGGATATATAATCAAGAAAAAGGATGATTTTAAGATAAGGCGGATTATTGCTGTAAGCCACAGGTCAGATTGTATTGAGGAGGAGCTTACCTGCATTGTAAAGTTTGGAGGAACTATTGAAGATGTAATTATAGAGCATCCTCTTTACGGAGAAATGAAAGGGATGCTTATGATTAGGACATTGTATGATGTACAAAACTTTATGAAAAAGTTTAAAGAGTACAAGGCTGAACCATTATCTACACTTACAGGGGGAGTACATATACATACCATTGAAGCAGATAATGAAGAAACTATGGAAAGAATTATAAACGAGCTTAAGACAAGAAATTATTTAATATCTGATTAATGTTTAGGAAATGGACTCAAGGAGTTAAGGTAGCTCTGTTTAAGTAATAAGTGAAAGGAAAAGGTTTATGAAAAAAAGAGTTTTTGGTTTTACCACATTGTTTATTATTATTTTAGCTGCAGTATTTTTTGATGCTATAGTTAATTTTGTGGTCACTATTAAATGGTATCTTGAAGTAGATTATCTTACTATTTATTTTACAAAGCTTCTTGCAATACTAAAGCTTATGATACCTATTTTTCTTCTGATTTATATAGGAATATGGCTTTACTACAGAAGCCTTAGAGGAAGCTTCTTAAAGTTTTCAAATGTAGTAGATTTTACCCCTAATAAAAAAGCTTCTGAGAAAAAGATTTTTGTACTGGTTAATATGATTATATCCTTATTCATATCCTTTGGCATAGCCTCAAGCTATTGGTATAGAATACTGCAGTTTAGCAATTCTACAGATTTTAATATAAAGGATCCTATTTTTAATAGAGATATATCCTTTTTTATATTTAAGCTGCCGTTAATTGAATCCTTATATGCAGCTGTTATGTCTCTTTTAGTATTTTTGGTTGTAATAACCCTGGTAGTTTACTTCATAATGAATGCAAAAGACAGGTTTTTCTCAGGAGATATAATGGGAGCCTTTAATCATGTAAGAGGTATAAAAAGCGGTTTAACTAAATTTGCAGGAAAACAGCTTGCAGTAGTGTCTGCACTTATAATGCTTATGCTTTCCCTAGGTTATTTAATAAACGGCTGGAATATCGTATATAGTCCTGGTGGTGTAGTATTTGGTGCAGGTTATACCGATACACATATAAAATTAGTTTTTTATAGAATTATAAGTGTTACAGCAGTAATAGCTGCTATAGTAATTTTCATAAGTGTATTAAGAGGTAAGGCCAAGCCTATAATAGTTTCTGTTGTGGCTATTATTGTTCTTATAGTAGGAGAGGGATTGACTTCAGCCGGAGTTGAAAGATTCTTGGTAAAATCCAATCAAATCAGCCTTGAGAGGCCTTATATAGAAAATAATATCAATTATACAAGGAAGGCCTTTAACATTGATAAAGTCGAAGAAAATACCTTTGAAGTTAAAAATAATTTAACTAAAGAAGATATTAAGGCTAATCAGGATACTATTGATAATATTAAAATAAATTCCTATCAGCCAGCACTTGAGTTCTATAATCAGGTTCAGGTTATAAGATACTATTATGATTTTAATGATATAGATATTGATAGATACAAAATAAATGGGAAATATAATCAGGTATTTGTTGCACCAAGAGAAATAAACCTTCAAAAGCTGGAAGGTAATGCAAGCACTTGGCAGAATAAACATCTTATTTATACTCATGGTTATGGCGTTGTAATGAATAAGGTTAATTCAGTAACCTCAGAAGGACAGCCGGACTTTGTAATTAAAGATATACCACCTGAAAACAGCACAGATATAAAATTAGATAACCCAAGGATTTACTTTGGAGAGAAAACAAATGAATATGCTGTGGTAAATACCGATACAAGAGAATTTGATTATCCAAAGGGCGGCGATAATCAATGGAATAAGTACGATGGCAAAGCAGGAATCAAGATGAACCTTTTAAATAGGTTTCTCTTTGCTATAAATGAAAGAAATATAAATTTTCTTCTTTCCAGAGATATTAACAACGACAGCAAGATATTAATAAACAGAAATATTACAGAAAGAGTTAAAAAAATAGCACCATTTTTAAGCTATGACAGTGACCCTTATATAGTTATTAGTGGTGGAAAGCTATATTGGATAATTGATGCTTTCACTACCTCGGACAGGTATCCCTATTCTCAGCCGGTTAATAATATAAACTATATAAGAAATTCTATAAAGGTAGTTATAGATGCAGTAGATGGTGATACTAATTTTTATATTGTAGATAAGAATGACCCAATAGCTGCAAGCTATGAAAAGATATTTCCTAGTCTTTTTAAGGATATTAATACTTTATCACAGGATATAAAAGATCACTTTAGATATCCAGAGGGCTTATTTGATGTTCAATGCCAGGTGCTTGGAAAGTACCACATGACTGATCCAGGTGTATTTTATAATGGAGAAGACCTATGGCAGATTTCTACAAACCAGAAGAAGGTAGGTCAGGAGCAGGAAATTAACGAAGGCTCTTATGTGGTTATGAGGCTCCCAGGCAATGAGTCGGAAGAAATGGTATTGCTTGAATATTTTAATATGAGAAATAAGGATAATATGGTGGCGCTATTTGCATCAAGAATGGATAAGGAGAACTATGGAAAGATGGTACTCTATAAATTCCCACCGCAAAAGACCATATACAGTCCTAATCTATTTAAACAGAAGATACTTCAGGACCCTATAATTTCAAAGGAAATATCCTTATGGAACAAGGAAGGCTCTGAAGTATTATATGGGGATACCATGATTATTCCTATAAACAATTCTCTTCTATATGTTGAACCTGTTTATATAAGAGCAACTGGAAAAAGCAGCATACCAGAAATGAAGAGAATAATAGTTGGCTTTGGAGATAGATTAATACTTACTGAAAGCATTGACTCAGCTCTAGAGCAAATATTTAATTATTCCGACACTCAGACTCAAACACCCAATGTGCCGACAGTTCCAAACCTTCCTGGAAATATAGATTCTGCTGTGAAGGAAAAGATAAAGTCTGCTAAGGAAGTATTTGATAAAGCTTTAGAAGCTCAAAAGAGCGGAGATTGGGCTAAGTATGGAGAATACATTAAAGACCTTCAA
>CAZMQY010000144.1:1661-8900 GCA_964568335.1 uncultured Clostridium sp. | reverse complement strand
ATTGCTGTAATTGCCTCTGCAAAGCTGATTGGTGACAGTGCGCAAGATTATAAGCTCGGAGAAACCCATATCTTAATGAGGCCCTTTGAGCCTAAGGAGTTTGAAAGGTTAGCCCAAGAGCTTTATAACTTAGGAGTAAAGGGACTTGTTGCTACAACAATCGATTTAAAAATAGCTGAAAAATACGGCATGATGGTTGAATCTCTAGATTCTGAGGCAGCATCTATTAAACGAGCTATAGATGAGGCTGTAAAAATAGCCAAAGCACAGCAAACAGAACGTTTGAGAGAAAGAGAAAAGTCGCAGAAGATATATCGTTATTCAACAGAGCTGTATAATGCCATTGAACAGGCCGCTTCAGCTGTTGAGGAATTGACAGCTTCTTCCGAGGAATTGGCTGCAACCAGCCAAGAAACAGCTAATATAGCCAATAAAGCCTTTCAGGAGGTTCAAAGTACTTCTGCTATATTGGAAATCATCGCAAGTGTTGCTAAACAGATTAATCTGCTCGGTTTAAACGCTGCAATTGAAGCCTCAAGAGCTGGAGAGTATGGACGAGGCTTCTCCGTTGTAGCTTCAGAAGTTCGCAAGCTGGCTCATGAAAGCAAAAACTCTGCACAGAACATAAGTGACCTATTAAATAAGTTCCGTACTTCAGTGGAATATGTACTTAGAAATGTTGAGCAAAGCAATGCAATAGCTAAAGAGCAATCGCTGTCTAACCAAAATATTGCCCAAATGCTGGACAGCCTGAGAAAGGTTGGTCATAATCTAATGGATATGGCTGAGTAAGATCAAGGGGAAGTTTCTAGTAGAATGCCTTATACTAGAAACCTCCCCTTGCTAAGCTGACTTATTTTACTTACTCTCACTATCTGGAGCTATATTTAATATAGTAAAAAGCTCTGAAAACATCTTTTGTGCTGCTGGAACTGCTGTCTGAGAAGCATAATATTTATCAGAACTCGGTTCTTCAACTGTAACTATCAAGGTTACCTTAGGATTGTCAGCTGGAGCCATACCTGCAAAGGATGATACATATTTTTTATCTTCGTAGCCTCCAGTTTTTGTATTAACCTTGTTTGCCGTTCCAGTCTTTCCTGCTATATGATAGCCTTTCATATAAGTTGCTGTTGCAGTTCCTTTATTAACAACATCTTCCAAATAACCTCTTAATTGAGCCGCCTTTTCTTTGCTCATTATATTTTTTTCACTAGGATTATCAAACTGCTTGTCCACGGTCTTTTTATCATTAACCTTATGAGAAATCTCCTTCATAACATGAGGCCTTATCCAAGTACCTCCATTGGCAACTGAATTAAAGGCTGCAAGATACTGTACTTGAGTAACCGCAATACCTTGTCCATATGACATGGTAGCAAGTTCTACGGGTCCAATATCCTTCAAGTTTCTCATGATTCCAGCACTTTCTCCCGGTAAATCAACACCAGTCTTTTGCCCAAAGCCAGCATTCCATATAAATTCATAAAGTTTTTCCTTACCTATCTTCTGACCCAGCTGAACAAATCCAACGTTATCCGAATGCCTAATTATACCAGGAAGATCAAGGATACCATTAGCTTCCTGTTTATCATTAGATAGGATACTATTAGCCACCTTTATTGTTCCAGTACTGTTAAAGCGATCTGACTCAGTAACAGAATTAGTTTGCAGTCCTGCGGCCGCAGTAATTACCTTAAAAATTGATCCAGGCTCAAACACATTACTTACAGCTCCATTTTTCCAAGCTTCCTGTATTTCTTCATTTGTTTTCCCTGCTTCATTAGGCTTATTAAGATTATAGGATGGTGTATTAACCATGGCTAATATCTCACCATTGCTTGGATCCATAATTGTAATACTTACTGATTTCGCACTGTTCTCCTTTAAGGTTTCATTAGCCACTCTTTCAGCCAGCATTTGAATTCTTGTATCAATAGTTAGGGTTAAGTCCTTTCCATCAACAGGCTCTTTTATAAGCAGTTCAGTATCAGGCAATTCATTATTTCCTCTATCTGCTTGAAGCACCTTCAGTCCAGGAGTACCTTTCAGCTCCCCATTATAGCTTTGCTCTACCCCATTAACTCCATTCCCCTCCATATTTGCATGCCCAATAACATGAGATAGGAAGCTGTCATTTGGATATATCCTAACTTCATCTGTTGAAATCATTAAGCCGTTATACTTTAAGCTTTTAATAGCATCTACCGCTTTTTTCTCCACCTGTCTTTTTAAAGATACAAATTGGAGGGGCTTTCCCATGCTATCTTTACTGTCTAGTATTTTTTCAACCTTGCTCTTATCCATATCAAGCGCCTTGGCTAATTCGCTTGCGGCCTGCTCATCCTTAATTTTCTTGTCTGCTAAATACTTTTTAAGTACCATTAGGTCCGCATCAACTCTATAAACCTGCACACTTGTTGCAAGCTCTATACCACTTCTGTCCAGAATCGTTCCTCTCTTAGGTGCTATTTCTATAGTCTTTGTCCACTGACCTATTGCCATTTGTTTATAGTCAGCACCTTTAACGCTTGTTATGTAGGTCAATCTGCCTGCAAGTGCCACAAACAGCAGCGAAAACACTGTACCTGTAAGTAGAAGCCTGCTATTTTTAAGTTTTTTTCCCTTCAACTCACTCACCAGCCTAGTTTTCTTTTTTCTTAATGTTATCACATATTTTTGTAGATTTCATGAAGATTTAAATATTTTTTAAAAAGGTTTTACTAGCTCTGCATTTTTGATTAATACTGTGGCTAACGAAACCTAAAGGCAACATTTTCAATCACAGTAATATTTAACTATTATATTATTCATAAGCTAGTCTTTTTCATATAAAAAGCTACTTTTTATTACTTATAAGCAGTATGATATTCCATGCTTTTCAAAATTAAGCCTTGACCTGTCATTTCATTGGTGATGTTAAACTTGTAATTATATTTTATTTCCACTTACTATACTGACTTAATAACCTCTTGCCAAAAAGCTTTTATCCTTCATTCTTTTTAATATTAAAAGATTACAATGGAAACAATAGGAACGTAATTTTTTTTAAGTACGCTCTTAGTAGGGGTGAAATTAATGTTACATATCTTTTTTAAGGGAATTATTATTGGATTAATAACTGGTATGCCATTAGGTCCAATTGGCGCAATCTGTATGAGAACTACACTTGCTAATGGAGCTTCCTTCGGAATTGCTGCTGGACTAGGCTCCTGCGTTGCGGATTCTATATATGCAAGTGTAGCGGCACTTGGTCTGAGCTTTATTTCCATGTTTCTTGCTAGATTCCAGCATTACCTTCGTCTAGTTGGGGGTATAATCCTAATAATTGTTGGTGTTCATGGTATTCTCTCAAAAAAAGAAATTAAGCAGGAGATTTCAAATTCAAAAACTCTTGCACGATCCTTCCTGTCCACCTTTATACTTGCTCTGGCAAACCCAGCAACAATATTTTCTTTCTTATTTGTATTTTCCAGCTATGGCTCTAGAAATATCGGCCATGGCATAATTGCAAGAGTTATATTGATATTTGGTGTGTTTTGTGGAAGTTTAATTTGGTGGGTTATTCTTATTCTAGTTGCAGATAGGTTTAATAAACATTTAAACGTTAAAAAAATTTCTATCATAAACAAGGTTCTAGGTTTTATAATAGTTTGCTCTGGAATAATCTTCATTATTAGCGTAACTAATTATAAAAAATATACCTTGCCCTTTTATATTCATCTTAAGCTATTTAAAAAAATACTGCATAAATATCATCTTCACTAGAGACATCAATGTATTAACTTTCCCTAATAGACTAAGCCTATATCTTAAATTACTATGTAAAATAAGATATAGGCTTATTTCATAGGATTATTCGGTAATGCCAGCCATCAGCTTGCCTAGTTGTTCTCTGGTGGCATGCTTCTGATCAACGATACCCATAACTTTACCTCCATACATAACAAGAATGCGGTCAGAGATCTCTAGTAATTCATCAAGCTCTGTTGATACCATAAGCACAGCTGTACCCTTGTCACGCTCCTCCACCATGCGATATTGGATATACTTTGTTGCAGCAACATCAAGGCCGCGGGAGGGGTGAACCGCAATTAACAGCTCGGGTTCGCGGTCAAGCTCACGTCCAACAACAAACTTTTGCTGGTTGCCTCCAGAAAGATTTCCAGCCATTTCTTTGATGCTTGGAGTTTTTACACTATAGGTTTTGCACAGTGCTTCACAATGCTGCCCGATCCATTCACTGTTAAGCACACCGTGTCTGGAATAAGGAGGCTGGTCATAGCACATAAGAATCAGGTTTTCCTCCACAGTCATCCCCTTAATCATCCCCATCTTGTGCCTATCCTCAGGGATATGTGCAACCTTATGCTTGAGCACTCTCTTAGGAGTTTCATTAGTACAATCAACAGAATTAATAAAATATTTACCGCCGCTAATCTTATAAAGACCAGTTATGCATTTTACCAGTTCAGACTGGCCATTGCCATCCACACCGCATACACCTAGAATTTCACCTGCATTCAATGAGAAGTTAACATCTGTGAGAACAGGAACTTTATCCTGGTTAACTGCGCAGAGCTTCTCCACTCGAAGGATCTCCGCGCCAATCTTTGGATCCTTCTTTTCAGTTACAAGTTCTACGTCCTTACCTACCATCAAAGTGGCAAGCTGTTCCTTGTTTACGACATCTTTTACAGCTAATGTTGCTTCCACACGCCCCTGACGAAGTATTGTGCAGCGGTCACAGATCTCCATAATCTCTGCCAGCTTATGGCTTATGAAAATGACTGTTTTACCTTCTGCAGTGAGCTTGCGCACCATATCAAACAAACCAACTACCTCTTGGGGGGTCAGCACAGCAGTGGGCTCATCCAAAATCAAAAGATCTGCATTGCGGTACAGTGCTTTGAGAATCTCAAGCCTTTGCTGCTGTCCTACAGAAAGGTTTTCAACCTTTATCCATGGATCAATCTCCATGTTATATTTCTTTGCCATGTCCTTAAATTTTTCTGCAGCACTATTAAGGTCCAATACCATTTTATTTTCCTTTAGACCTAGAATAATATTTTCAATTGCCGTCAATGCAGGAATCAGCATAAAATGTTGATGTACCATGCCTATGCCAAGATCAATTGCCTGCTTCGTATTTTTAATATTTACCTGTTTGCCTTTAAGATAAATTTCTCCCTCAGACTGGTCGTACATTCCATATAAAATATTCATTAATGTAGATTTACCCGCGCCATTTTCACCAAGCAGGGCATGAACCTCTCCCTTATCAACGCTGAGGGACACATCATCATTTGCCACTACTGATTGAAAGCGCTTAGTAATATGTCTCATTTCTAAAAAAGCCATACTATATCACCCTCTCCTATTCTTTAACATATGGTACTGCACTGGCAGCTGGCTTATTGCTTTTACGTATCATCATGCATACTGCCACTACAGTAATTAAATAGGGAAGCATAACCAAGAACTGGTATGGTATACCTGTGTTAGCTGCCTGCAGGCGATACTGAAGTGCTTCGCCTGCTCCAAAGACTAGTGCAGCAAACATTGCCCCTACAGGAGTGTAGTTTCCAAATACAACTGCTGCTAGAGACATGAATCCACGTCCTGCAACCATCCCCTCTGAAAAAAAGCTGAGCTGCCCCATAGAAACGAAAGCTCCTGCAAAGCCTGCCATTAAACCACTATATAAAACCGCCATATATCTGGTTTTCCATACGTTTATACCAACAGTATCACAAGCCTTAGGATGCTCTCCCACCGCACGCAGCTTTAAACCTATGTTTGTCTTCTGAAGTACAAACCAAGCCACAGGCACTCCCAAAAAGGCCAGGTATACAGGAATTGAATGGTTAAAGAAGGCTTCACCTATAATAGGTATTTTTGAAAGTAGAGGAATCGAAACTTTTTTATACACATCTATTATAGGAACACTTGTACTAACACCAAACACCACACGGTTAAGAGTAATGGTAAGGCCGCTTGCAAAAATGTTAATAGCAGTACCTACTACAGTCTGATCAGCCTTAATACTAATTGTGAAAAATGCAAAGATCAGTGAAAAAAGCATAGTCACTATCATTGCTACAATGGTACCTACTAGCACTGACCCGCTCACAAGTGAACCCAAAACACCAAAAAGTGCCCCGATTAACATGAGACCCTCTGTTCCAATATTAACAATACCGGCACGCTCACTAAATACTATTCCTAAGGCTGCTATTAAGATAGGAGTAGCAGTACGGATATCGGAAGCTAAAAAGCTGGTAATGGCATCTATCATACAGATTCAGCCCCCTTTACCTTTTTATCGTTGCCTCTATTAAATTTACTTTTGTTGAATTTTTTTAGTTTTGAAAGATTAAATAATTCCCTTCCTACTACAAATAAAATTATAAAGCCCTGAATCATATAAATAATTGCACTGGGAACCTTAGCAAGCATTTCCATCTTTCCGGAACCGCTTCTCAGTGCACCAAACAGAATACCCGAAAGCGCAATACCTATAGGATTGTTGTTTCCTAGCAGAGCAACAGCTATGCCATCAAAACCGTAGTTACTGGAAAAGCCTTGCATCAATCGAAACTGAACAGCGATAATTTCAATAGCCCCGCCAAGCCCAGCCATACCCCCCGCTAGGAACATAGACATAATACTGTTACTTTTCAAATTCATGCCCGCGTATTGACCAGCAGTAGAGTTTAGGCCGATAACTCTCATCTGATAACCCTTGGTGGTACGCCACATGAAAAAGTAGTAGAACAGTAGTGCTAATATTACTATAAAGATTCCAGCATGAAGACGGCTTCCCTCCATCAAGCGTGGAAGTCTTGCACTTTCAAGAATCTGTTTCGACTGAGGGAAGGTGCCCGATGCTGTGTCCTTCATAGGCCCTGTTACCATATAACTAATAAAATTTATCGCAACATAATTTAACATAATTGTAGTAATAAGCTCACTGGCACCGAAACGAGTTTTCATCGCTCCCACCATCATACTGAATATAGAACCACCTACAAAACCTGCAATTAAAGCAAGTGGAAGATGGATGAATATTGGAAGTCCCTTTATCATGGTACCTACCATGGTTGCAAGAAGTCCGCCTATGTAGAGCTGCCCCTCTGCACCGAGGTTTATTAGCCCGCAGCGTTTTGCAATGGCATAGCTTAGACCCGTAAAGATAACCGGACTAGCCTTTATAAGAGTCTCACCACTGGCGTTCAT
>CAZMQY010000144.1:0-1651 GCA_964568335.1 uncultured Clostridium sp. | reverse complement strand
GGATAATAGCTGCTTTTAAGCAGCGATTCTGCTTTAATTCGCAAACTATGTATGGTCATAACATTCCTCCTTTTATTTTTCGGAACACGGGGCAGCCTAGCACTGCTGTTTGCCACCAGCAAGTCTGCCCGTTAAAGATCATTTAAACCTTTAATCTCCAAATTGTTTCACTAAAGTTTCCTATATAAAACTTTATCGGAACCACCTAAGATTCCGATAAAATTTTTATTTGTATTTTGACTCCCTGTTTTCAGTAAACATTAGTCAAGCTTAATGGTGATTTTGCCAGCAGCCAAATCATCATAAATGGCCTTCAATTTTGCACGGACACTCTCTTGAACTTCCTTTGCACCTTCATACCATTCTGTTAAGAATATAACCCCTTCAGCAGCTCCCATCTTTATAACTTCAGTGCCGAGTTTACCCTCTAAGTATTTCTTATAGGCAGCCTCATAAGCAATGGAGGTATCTTTGCCAATACCAATAATTGCTGCTGTGGGCGCATTTTTATTTTGATCGATACTGGAGCCGATAACTTTTGCTTTTTTGCTTTCTTCAGCAGCTTGCAAAACTCCAAGGCTTGCTGCATTTGCCATAGGAGCAACAACATCAGCACCTGCTTCAATGATTGCTTTTGCTGTTTCCTTTGCCTGGTTAACGTTGTCCATATTACCTGTTAGCGTAGAGTTAACTTTAATAGCCTTATCAACATAGCTTACACCCTGTGCAAAGCCCTTCTGTCCACGAATAATAGGAGTAATTTCCTGTCCGCCAATAAAACCAACACTCTTACTCTTGGTTACTAGTGCAGCTGCAGCTCCCATTAAAAAGCCGTGCTGTTCGTCTGCAATCTGCAGACTTACCAAGTTATTTCCGTGAGATTTATTTCCATTGATGAGGATAAATTGTGTTTTGGGATATTGAGGGGCACTTTGTCTGCCTACATCCTCGTAACTGTTTGTGCTCAAGAATATCAAATCATATCCCTCAGAGGCATAGGTGTTGATACTATCTGCCAAAGAGGAAACAGCAACGTTCTCCTGGTATGATATCTCAGCACCTAGTGCTTCGATTTTTTTAAGTCCATTATATGCTGTTGCATTCCATGACATGTCGCTGATTGGGCCAGCAAGAATAACAGCGACTTTCTTTTTCGCTTTGGTTTGAGATGTTGGCTTGTTAGTTTCATCTGGTTTTGAGCTGCATCCAACGGCAAAAGTCATTACCATTATTAGAGCCAATACTGCTGCCAATACCTTTCTTAAACTCATTTTCATAACATTCCCTCCACTTTTTTAAATATTATTTTATTACCTGCAGTTAACATATTTTTTTGCATCATGTTGACTGCTTATAATCATCCTTTTAATGAGAAAGAAAAATCAAAACGAAAAGAAAAAAGAAGAGCTGCGGATCGGCTAAAGTAGACTTTGCTATAGTAAATAAATAAAAGCGATCCTATGCTTTATTTATACTATCGAAGGTATTAAAATATGTTGTTTTGGAAATAAAATGGCAGCCATATGAGTTATAACTTAATAAGTTATAACTCATATGGCTGCCATTTTATAATGAGTCTATAATACAACATTTATTTTAACTCTATTGGCCTCAGACTCTGCACTGATAGTACCTCCATGAAGCTCTACAA
>CAZMQY010000143.1:0-8920 GCA_964568335.1 uncultured Clostridium sp. | reverse complement strand
AAGATAGTTTTAGTTTCACTTGCGGCAGTTTTCATTTTGGTTTTTGGCATAGCTGCCTTTGGTTATGCACAGCTAAACAGGGTGAAAAAGGTTGACATTAGTAAAGACAATAATTCACTTGGAATAAGAGATGATTATGAGGAAGAGATAAAGAAAAAATATAATAAAAAGCCTGTAAACATTACTAATATACTATTTTTGGGTGTTGACAAAGAGGAGGATGCTTCGGACTCTATTATTGTGCTTTCAGTTGATGAAGACAATAAGAAGGTAAAGATGACTTCCATAATGAGAGACAGCTATATAGATTTTGAAGGACAGACTGTGAAGAAGCTAAATTATGCCTATCACTATGGGGGACCGCAGTTTGCAATTAAGACAATTAATGAGAATTACGATTTAAACATAAAGGATTATGTTAAGGTAAGCTTCGAGGGCTTGGTTAGCATAATAGACGCCATGGGTGGAGTTCAAATAAGCATAAAGGATTATGAGCTTCCAGAGATGAAAAAATATGGAATAACAAAGGCTGGAAGCTACAATTTAACTGGAAAGCAGGCCTTAGGATATTCAAGGATACGTCATGTAGGCAATTATGATTATGAAAGGACACAAAGACAACGAGTTGTTCTTTCTGCATTGTTTAATAAGGTTAAAGCTAAGGGTATAGGAGCATACGCTTCTGTAATGCCTAAAATACTGTCAAATGTTGAAACAAGCATTAGCAATACTGAGCTTATAGCTTTAGCTAATAAAATTGTTTCCATGGGTGTAAACAATATAGAACAATTTAGATTGCCCCTAGACAACTATAAAAAAGATGTTATGGAAAATGGATTGTTTTATTTGAAGTGGGATAGGCAGCCTAATGTAGATGCCCTTCATAAGTTTATATATGGAGAGGATAAATAATAATCTTTATTTGTAACAATAAATACTCCCTCTGATTATAATATACCAAGAATAGTATATTATAAAGGAGGGAGGAAAAATGCTGAACGTAAGTATAATTTCTTTGCGTGAGAGCGTTGAAATGCTGATAGTTATATTTGCATTATCCACTTATGTTGCTAAGCTAAATAAACGTGAATTGTTAAAGTTTATTTACGGTGGCGCTTTATCTGGATTTGGGGCGAGCCTTTTAAGCAGTGTAGTATTATACGAGCAGACAAAGTCTCTTGAGAACTATGCAAAAAATTTGTTTAATGGTTCTGTAATGCTGTTTCTTTCTATTATGGTTATTTATTATATTGTGTGGATGAGGCGGCAGAAGAAAAGCTTTAATGTGGATGTGACTGAGAGATACAATATCAGAATGACTGGCTTTGGTATGTTTATCTTCTCCTTTCTTACAGTTTTTAGAGAAACCCTTGAGGTTGTGATGTTTGTAATTCCTATGCTGGGTGGAAGTAAGCTTATTATATTAGTTGGAATGATTATTGGTTTTACAGCAGCACTGCTTATATGCTATTTGATGTTTAAGGGCAGCATGAAAATTAATTTAAGTATATTGTTTGATGTATTATCTTTTGTTATGATATATATTGGTGCTTCTATGTTTGGAGAAGGACTTGCCTTAGTTATTCCAAATGGCAGCAGCCAAATTGAGAAGGTGGGCATGCTGGCTTACGGCTTGCCGGTGCTTTATCTTTTCCTTAAGACCATTATTAAGGACTATATTAAGAAGAGTGTATAATTTGGTTAAAAATTGGAAAAGATAGTTAAATGGAATATTTGTGCAACTGATTCATATTTTATTTACTTAGCAGCTCAGCTGCTATTTTTTTACGTTAAATTAACTTGTAGTGCTAGTAAGTAACATCATAATGGAAAATATATGAAATATGTTACATGAGCTGTGCGCTGTGCAAGAAGTTCTAGGTTTGGAATAGGCACAAAACCAAGTGTTTTCGTAAAACTCTCTTCGTTCAAACAAACGAACAACACTAAGGTTTTATGCCTATTCCTTCACCAAGAACTTCTAGCTGCTCGCTTAATGCTCATTACACATATTTTATATATTGTCCATAGTGAGGCCTTAACCAGCACAATGGATAATATTATACATTTTTAGTATGGTCAGTTTAATTTTATGTAATCTTCTGCAACTTGTCAAATTTATATGTATGGTTAAAAGTATATATTGTGTGGTAAAATAATCTAAAGTATTTTATAGGAGCCATAAATATATGATTAAATATTACAATAGAAAAACAAAAGTATATGAAACTGAGAAGGTGGCAGGAGAAAAGTACTTAAACTGGACCTATTCCTCGCCCATTGGCATGACTTTATTAGAAGCGCTAATAAAGAAAAAGTTCTTTTCAAGCCTTTATGGCTGGTATTTAGACCAAGGTTTAAGCAGAAAAAAAATAGAAAGCTTCGTAAAAGAATTTGATTTAGATATGTCTATTGCTGAAAAAGAGCAGGAGAATTTTACTTCCTTTAATGATTTCTTTTATAGAAAATTAAAGACTCATGCGCGTCCAGTGGATATGAATAAAAACTCAGTAGTATCGCTTGGAGATGGAAAGCTTTATGCTTATGAGAATATAGACCTAGAGAAAATAGTTCAGGTTAAGGGCTTTACATACAGCTTAAGGGAGCTTATTAAGGATGATAAAATCGCTGAGAGGTATGATAAAGGTACATGCTTAATACTGAGGCTTTGTCCTACTGACTACCACCGCTTTCACTTTATAGACAACGGTGTATGTGACCACACAGTTAAGATTAAAGGTGCATACTACTCCGTTAATCCTGTAGCTCTTCAAAGGGTGGAAAAGTTATTCTGCGAAAACAAAAGAGAATGGAGTGGTTTTCATTCCGAGAATTTTGGGGATGTGCTTTATGTTGAAGTAGGTGCCACCTGTGTAGGCTCAATTCTTCAAACCTATACTCCAAATAAAAAGGTTATTAAGGGTGAAGAAAAAGGCTACTTTAAATTTGGAGGCTCCACAGTAATATTATTTTTTGAGCCTGATAAAATTAATATTGATAAGGATATTATAGAACAAACTGAAAAAGGTATTGAAACCTATGTGCTCATGGGCGAAAAAATAGGGGAGAAAATTTAATAATCTCCCCTTCCATACCTGTCTATTGTAATATCAACATTAACCTCTATATCTGAATTTGAAACAATTTCGTTCCAATCCACTCCTGTGTCCCTTCCATACTTAGCGGCCGCTATCCTTCCAAGCTCCAAGCAGTCTACTTTATAGTCATACTTAATCTTTTCCAAGAATTCTTCTGCATCTTTTTTAAAATGACTTTCAATCAAAGACTCAAACTTTTTCTTTCTTTCAATATGATTGACTGCACTTGGCTCATATTCATTGCTAACTAAATCGCCAGTCATTTTTAAATTTATTACAAATCTGTATTTATCCCCTTCCTTGTAACATTTTACCTTTCTTTTACTTTTACCATAAAAATTTACGAACTTATTTGGGTTTTCCTCTACTGTAAGAATCCCCATTATATTATTTTCTCTTAATAAATTAAGTATCTTAGCCTGCTTTAATGGTACTACATCAATCATTTTTGTACCTTTAAAAAGTGCTATTCCTGCTATTTGTATCTTCCCCTCATTAATTTCTATATAAGGTACAGCCAAATTACGCCCTTCTGCTTCTAACCTAATGTAAGCATCAATCAGCTTATAATTTTCCGGGAAAAAGTTATATTCTCTAGAATATTTTATAAGCCCTTCAATAAAGTCTCCCGAAGATGGATATCCTTTTACGGGTAACTTTAATAAATCCTCTGCTTTGTCATCACACACACAGAAAAATGCATTATCTCTAACTTCTGGAGCCCTAAAAAGTATGTCGATAATATCCTTTATTCCATACATGGCGTATTCCTCACCTACAATATATACCTTTTCCAAGCCAAGTAAATATTTTCTATCTATCTTTCTTTGCCTATCCTCCCTTGCCTCTCCAATGGTTTTCCCTTTAGTTACAGTAATTTCCGAGTCCTCTTTGTTTTCCCTCAGAATATATCGCGCCAAAGATATAGTTCTAATTTTTATACCTTCCACAGTCTCTTCCAAGTCATAGCCTGCAGCTGAGGATATGGAGAGCTTTTCCACCGGTTCACGCTTAACTCCATACGTATAAAATGAAACAATTGCTATTATTGCTATTATTATTAATAAGTACTTATAAATTTTCATTGTTTTCACCTTTCCTAAAGTGAATTATTATTGCTAAGGCTGTTATAAGTATTAAATTGAAAATCATAGTATACGGAACTGCTTTTCCTGTTATATTTCTTCTTAATGCTTCATTGCCATATTTATTAACTGCGTAAAGCGCAAAGGGATAAACTAAAAAGCATACCTTATTAATCTTAAGCTTTAAAAAGGAATTACTTATGCAATAGGTAAAAGCATAATAATAATTTATTAATGTTTTAAAAAGAATAATTGACCAACCATACATAAAAATAAACATAAAGTTATTTAAAAAAGGCAAATTTACAGCTTCATTTAAAAGCAATACTGAAAAAAAGGGTTTTGAAATAATATCTGGTCCCGCATAGTATATAGATAAAAAAGTCATATAGGTGTAGATAAAGGCAATCATAGCTACACTTTTCAAAGATGCGCTTTTTAATTTTTTTTTATCAGTTACATTAGGAAAAATTAATAATGCTATTTCCACACCGGAATAAGCAAATCCGGCTTCAATAGTTGCTCTAAATATATTTTTTATTCCCGAACCTAAAAAAGGAGAAACATTTAATAAGGAGCCATACCTAAATGCCGTGAGAGGAAAAAATAAAAAAGCTGCTAGTATGTAAAAAACTAGCTCATTAATTCTACCAATTACTTTTAAATTGAGAAAGGTTCCATAAAGTCCTACGAGAAGTATTATTATAGTAATCTTTATTCCATCTAAGAACTGAACTATGTATAATCTTGCTAAGTTTGCAAAGCCTGCAGTTGCTGAACTCATATATATAAAAAACTGTATAGAAAACATCAAATTTAGAAGACCGCCTGCTATCTTTCCAAAGTATTTCTTGTTAATAGAGAATATATTATCATTAGGAAACTTTTTTGATATATATATAGTTATAAGAATTATATATAAAGGATACCAAGCTGCGATTAAGGCAGAAACCCATCCATCTTGTTTTGAAATTTCAGCTAAGCGGTTTGGAAGAGCTAAAACCCCCACTCCTACCATGGTTCCTACAATTGTATACATATATTGCTGATAGGTAATATCAGTACTGCCTACCTTTTTCATCTTATTCTCCTTTCAGTGGAAAACACTGGGCAGTTTAAAAGCCCTCACTGCCGCTTTTGCAAATTGCCTGTTAAAGTCCATTTAGGACTTTGGCTTCCGCCAGATTTTTCTAAAATCTTTTTGCCTGGTATTATCCTCATGTGGAATACCTTCAGGTCTTTCATTCATTTTCCATAAAGCCACTCTAGTAAACTTATCCTTTAAATCCTTATATTTGTTTAAAGAAAAATACGGTACCCCAAAGCTGTCTAAGGAAAGTATATGCATAAAAATTAGAAACCAGCCTAAGGCAATACCAAACCCGCCTAAAAGCTTAGCAAGTATCAGCATTGGAAACCTTATAAATCTGACTGCTAAGGACATTTCGTAGTTTGGAATAACAAAGGAAGCAATAACAGAAATCCCCACCACAAATAAGGTTGTAGGACTTACAAATCTTGATCTTACTGCCATGTCACCAACTATAATACCCCCAACTACACTTAGGGTTTGAGCAATTTTGCTGGGAAGCCTTAATCCACCTTCCCTAAGAAACTCAATTACAAGCTCCATAAGAATTATCTCAAGAAAGGGAGTAAGAGCTATCTCTGTTCTCGATTTTATTATTGGTATCATAAAATCCACTGGTATAAGCTCTTCATTATAACTTATCAGCACTAAATAGGATGGTGCGGAAGTTATTACTATAAGTATTGCCAAAAACCTAATTAATCTAAAGCCATTAGCAACTATAAATCTGTCGTAATAATCCTCAACTGACTGAAAAAATTCTATAAATAGTGTAGGTGCAGTTAATACCATAGGAGTGCCTTCTATAACTATTGCAATTCTTCCTTCTAAAATACGTGAAACAACCTTATCAACTCTTTCAGTTGCGTACAGTTGCGGAAATATAGCATAAGTGCTATCTTCTATATATTCTTCGATAAATCCAGAGCTTTTTGCTTCATCTACATCAATAGCTGTTATTCTTTCTCTTACATTACTTAGAACATCTTTATCCACAACATCGTCTAAATACACAAGAGCCACATCTGTTTGAGTTCTTTGGCCAATAGTAAAGCGTTCAAAGGCTAAATTCTTATCCTTTATATTTCTTCTTATCATACTAATATTTGTTCCAAAATCTTCTATGAAACTTTCCTTAGGCGCTCTAGCAGCAGTTTCCGTATTGGATTCTTCTATAGCCCTATACTGTCCTCCTTTAGTACCTATAATAATAAAGTTAGGCTGATTATCTATAAATATTATAGATTTACCCCTTTTTATATTAATAATTGCTTCGTTAGTATTAGATGTAACAGTAGTGCTGCTCATAGCAATATATCTATTTACAAGATAATCTGCTATATTGTTTTTTTTCTTTAGGTTTTCATCTACATGAAGCATTAATGGTTGTAGTATATCTCTATCAATAATATCTGTATTTACTAGTCCATCTACATATGTAAGAACTGCCTTTATGGGCTGTTCCTTTCCTATAAACATAGGCTTTATAACAATAGGACTTTTAGGGCCTATTTCTCTTTTCATTAATTCAACATAGTCTTTAAGATTGTAGCTGTTGTTATTAATCAAGCTAAATTCCCTTCCTTTATTTCATTTACTTATTATTACATTAGTGTATGTAATCTTAGTTATTTCTAAACAAAAAAGGCATAGAGCTTTACACTCTATACCTTAATTGTTTATCTCCAGGAACAAACATATGCTTCAATTATATCAATTACTGCAAAAATAAAAACTCCCATAATACTTAAAACAACAATGCCGCAATACATTTCAATATAGTTTACCCGCATCCAGCTGTCCATTATAAAATATCCCATTCCATGCCTGGTTCCATAGGTTTCTGTAAAGAAAAGTATGGATACTGCCGTTCCCAAGGCAAGTCTTGTAGAGGTTATTACTTCTGAAAGTGTAGCAGGTGCAACTATTTCCTTGAAAATTTGAAGCCTCTTAGCACCCAGTGAATACAGAGAATAGTAGGCTTCTCTTGGAATAGCCTTTACAGCATCCCTTGCGGTAATAATTATTTGAAAAATCACTATCAAAACAAGCATTATTATTTTTGAGGCTTCTCCCAACCCAAAAAGCAGCATTATTATTGGAAGAAGGGCCATTTTAGGCACAGGGTATGTAAAATAAATCAAAGGAGACAGGTGCTTGTCTATTATTTTGTAGTAACCCATTAAATACCCAAGGGGTATGCCTATTAGCAGGGATATAAAAATACCTGCAAAAACCCTTGCAAAACTATAAAGCACATGAATAGCTATAGTAGATTTAAATATCTCCATAGTTCTTCGGTATATCAATAAGGGCGAAGGCACAAAAGGAAGCTTTAATAATAGGAAAGCTACATACCATATACAGGTTATTATAATAAAACCATACAAATAGGCCTTTATTTTCTTTATGAAGAGCATTTTGACCAACTCTCTTTAATTATTTTTCTTATTTCCTTGGAAACGCTATAATATTCTTCTGTCTCTCTCAAATTATCCAGACCAAAGGCGTTGTTTTCAATAACCTTAAACACCGTTCCTGGTGAAGGAGAAAATACTGCTATTTTTCTTCCTAAATATATGGCCTCATCTACGCTGTGAGTTATAAAAGCAGTAGTAACCTTATGCTCCCTCCAAATATTTATAAAAAGCTCCTGCATTTCTTCCCTTGTAATAGCATCTAGAGCTGAAAAAGGCTCGTCCATCAGCAGAAGGTCTGGCTTTAAAATAAAAGCACGGGCAATAGCAACTCTCTGCTTTTGCCCACCGCTTAATTCTTTTGGGTATCTTTTTAGCATATTACTAAGACCTAGCTTTTCTAAAATATATTTTTCGTAGCCATCTGCCTTTTCACCTTTTATTTTTAGCCCCATTAAAGCATTTTCATAAACATTTTTCCAAGGCAATAATCCATAGCTTTGCTGAACTAGTCCTATGCGATGCATTTGAGGATTAATTTTAGTTCCATGAATTAAGGCGCTTCCAGTATAATTTTTTTGTATTCCAGACAGAACCTGCAGCAGGGTAGACTTTCCGCAGCCGGAAGGACCTATAAAGGTATAAATATCTCCTGTAGCTATTTCCACCGTTAATTCATCCAGAGCCAGCACCTTCTCATTGCCGCTCTTATATTCTACTGAAAGGTTCTTAATTTCTATCATTAAACTTTCTCCTTGTTAAAAAGCTTTTTTTATTGACTATGTTTAAGATTTCTGTTGAAGTCAGCATTACACTTAAACATAGCCTTTTCATTTTACAAACTGCTCATCTATTAAATCTTTAAATTGATAACTGTTTTTAATTAAGCTTTTGCTCTTCATCCAATCTAAAACCTCAGTTACATCCTTTTCCTTTGACATCTGAGCCTTTGTGTACTTAGGCAAAGCTATAGAGTTTTTCATATCCTCTGGGAAACCAACTTCCTTTATAAGCACGTCCACATAGCTTGCAACAGGCTCTTTATTTAAATAATCCACTGCGTCATTATAAGCCTTGTAAACAGCTTTAATTTCCTTTGAGCTTTCTTTAATTGCCTTTGAAGTAAATGCCATTACTCCTGGGTTAATGCCATGCTTTTCAGTGCTGTCTATGACAACTGCGCCGTTTTTAACTGCAAGGGTAGCCATAGGCTCTGGAAGTGTAGCTGTG
>CAZMQY010000142.1:0-8941 GCA_964568335.1 uncultured Clostridium sp. | reverse complement strand
CTTTTAATTATAGACGAGGAGCAGCGCTTTGGAGTTACTCACAAGGAAAGGCTTAAGGAATTTAAAAAGAATATTGACAGCTTAACTCTATCAGCTACCCCTATCCCAAGAACTCTTCATATGTCCTTGGTTGGAGTTAGAGACATAAGCGTTATAGAGACTCCGCCAGAGGAAAGATATCCTATCCAAACCTACGTAGTGGAGTTTAATGACCAGCTTATAAGAGATGCTATCATGAGAGAGTTAAACAGAGGTGGGCAGGTATATTTTGTCTACAACAGAGTTGAAACAATCAGAGATATGGCAAGCTATCTTCAAAAGCTTGTACCAGAGGCGAGGATAGCTGTAGGCCATGGCCAAATGAGCGAAAGAGAGCTTGAAGATGTAGTTCTGGGCTTCGTTAAAAACGATTATGACATATTGGTTTCTACCACTATTATAGAAACAGGCATGGATATACCTAATGTAAATACCATAATCATAAATGATGCGGACAAGATGGGCTTATCTCAGCTTTATCAGCTTAGAGGGAGAGTAGGACGTTCAAACAGAATTGCTTACGCTTATCTAACCTATAAAAAGGATAAGATATTAACTGAGGTTGCTGAAAAGAGACTTAGGGCCATAAAGGAATTTACAGAGCTTGGCTCAGGTTTTAAGATAGCTATGAAGGACCTTGAGATTAGGGGAGCAGGAAACATGATGGGCTCAGCTCAGCATGGACATATGGCTTCTGTAGGTTATGACTTATACTGTAGAATGCTTGAGGATATGATTAAGCTTATTAAGGGAGAAATAGAAAAGGAACCTATAGAAGCAACTGTGGAGCTTAAGGTGGATGCCTATATTCCTGGAGATTATATAAGCGATGAAATGCAGAAGATTGAGGTTTATAAAAAGATTGCAGCTATAAGCTCCTTTGAGGATATGATGGAAATCCAAGATGAGCTTATTGATAGATTCTCAGATATTCCTGCCTCTGTTGAAAATCTCATGAATATAGCCTATATAAGAAGCATTGCCAAGGAGCTTGGTATAGAGGAGATTAAGGAACGAAGAGAAGAGCTTTGGTTTCAATTTGAAAGTAAGGATTGGATTAAAAATGAGCTTGTTAGTGGTCTTATTGAAAGATACAACAGGAATATCTCCTTTAAGGACGAGAAGAAGCCAACAATTGCTTACAAGCTTATTGATATAAAGAGAGAGGAATTACTCCCAAGAGTTAGGGATATATTGGAAAATATGAAAGCAAGTGTTGCAATAAAGTAATATTGTGATAAAATAAATAATGCATGTATAAATATTTTATTCAGAACCAATAAAAATAAATTCGTTTACATTTAAGAAATAATTCGTTCACAGTTAATAAATAATTTTGACACATTTATACCATAATTCTATGGTAAAATAAAAAAAGTCTTAAAATAAAAAGAGCGGGGGAATTAGAGTGAAAAACATTAGAAAAATGGTGGCAGCGGCACTGATAGGAATATTTGTAGTAGGAGCATCAGGCTGCAATATGATAAGCAAGACTGAGGCAGGAATTAAAAAGAGTCCTGTTGCAAAGTTTGATAACACAACTATTACTAAGGGACAGCTAGACGAAAGAATGACTCCATTAATAGACCAATTAAAGGCTCAGTATGGTGATAACTATATGACTAATACTGAAGCAAAGGACATTTTTTCTCAATACCAAAAGCAGTTTTTAGATGACATGATTTTAGAAAAAATAATGTTAAAGAAAGCTGACGAGAAGAAAATAGTTGTTGATGACAAGACTTTATCTGATAAGATGGAAGAATTTAAAAAAGCTTATACTGAAGATCAGCTAAAGCAAATGGGATATAAAGACGGCTATAATGATGCGAAGTTTAAGGAAGATGTAAAAAATACTGTTATAAGCAACAAGCTTTATGAAGATGTTACAAAGGAAGTTGCTATAGATGATGCAAAGGCTCAAGAATATTATAATGCTAACCAAGCAGAGTTTACTGAAAAGCCTAATATGATAAAGCTTGCTCACATTTTAGTTGCATCTGAAGATGAAGCTAAAAAGGTAAAGGAAAGATTAGATAAGGGCGAAGACTTTGGTAAGCTTGCAAAGGAGCTTTCTACTGATGAAGGTTCTAAGGATAACAACGGAGAATATGAGGTTGAGATGGCTAACTCAGGCATGGATGCAACCTTTATGGCAGCAGCTTTAGCTTTAAAGCCAGGTGAAATATCCGCTCCGGTAAATACACAATTCGGATGGCATGTAATAAAAACTATAAGCAAGACTGACTATCCTGTAAAGAAGTTTGATGATGTTAAAGAACAAATTAAAACTTCCTTGCTTGATAGTGCTAAGAAAACTAAAATGAATGAAACAGTTACACAGTGGAAGACTGACGCAAAAATTAAATATTATGATAAGAATCTATAGGTTTTAACCTTAAGGTGGTGATTAAGTTCGCCACCTTTTATTTTTTCCGATTCATGAAATTAATAGGAACTCTTTGTGTATAAATTTTCTTAAATGGAAAGATAATAATAACACAATTAGATTTTCCAAAGTTAACTTTATATAAGGAGGGTACATATCTATGAAAGCGACTGGAATAGTTAGAAGAATAGACGATCTTGGAAGAGTTGTTATTCCAAAAGAGATAAGAAGAACTCTTAGAATTAGAGAGGGAGATCCACTGGAAATATTCACTGACAGAGAAGGTGGAGTAATACTTAAGAAATACTCTCCAATAGGTGAGCTAACTGATTTCTCAAAGGAATATGCAGAATCACTTCAGCAATCAATTGGACATATAGTACTTGTTACAGATAAAGACGCAATAATATCAGCAAGCGGTGCTCCAAAGAAGGATTTTCTAGAGAAGAAGGTAAGCAATGAATTAGAAAAGGCTATGGAAGATAGGAAAACTGTATTGCTAGGAGAAGGTGGAGGAAAGATAATACCTCTATATGATGATGAAGAAGCAGAAGGAAAATATTCAGCTCAAATAATATCCCCTATAATAGCAGAAGGCGATGCAATTGGGGCAGTTATCATTCTAGCAAAGCAGCCAGGAGAAAAGCTTGGAGATCTAGAAATGAAACTAGCCGAAACCGCATCAGCCTTTTTAGGAAAGCAAATGGAACAATAATTGGCAGCATGCTAAATGGCAGCATGTCTGCCATTGTTCTTTTTTTGCTTCAGCTGAATTATTGACTAAATTTAAACATGTTATTCAATGTTTACTCAAAAAGTAATAATATTTCCGAATTTTAAATATTAATAAACAGAACAATTATGGAAAGGACATATTTTATGAAAAAACAATCTCTGATTAAAGGTACTTTCATATTGGGGATAGCTGGAATTTTAGCGAAAGCTATGGGCATATTTTTTAGACAACCCCTTGTTATGCTTATGGGGGATAAAGGTATAGGCTATTATCAAATGTCATATCCACTATACACTTTTTTTATAGCCGTTGCTTCAGGTATTCCTATAGCAGTATCCAAGATGGTAGCTGAAAGAAACGCAGCTGGAGATAGGGCTGGTATAATTCAGGTGTTAAGAAATGCATTGGTACTAATGATGATTCTTGGAGGGGGTTTTTCAGCCTTCTTACTTATTTTTTCAAGGAAGCTTTTAGAGCTTTTTAAGTGGCATGAGAATTCTTATTATGCACTTGTTGCCATAGCTTTTGCTCCGATTATTGTTTCTATTCTAAACTGCATTAGAGGGTTCTTTCAAGGTGTTCAGAATATGTATCCTACCGCTGTATCTCAAGTTATTGAGCAGCTTGGAAGGGTTTGCGTAGGAGTTGGACTGGCCTATATACTTATGCCAAAAGGAATACAATATGCTGCCGGAGGAGCAGCCTTTGGAGCAACTGCAGGAGCCCTTCTTGCCTGCATATATATTTTTTTAAAGTATTTAAGGGCTAGGCATGAATTTGCAGCTATAAAAATAAAAAGAAACAGCAATATAATGGGAAGACTTCTAAATTTAGCTGTGCCTATATCCTTAGGAGCTGCTACAAGCTCCATAATGGGACTTTTAGATTCTCTTATAGTACCTAGCAGATTGCTTAATGCAGGCCTTGATTCTGCACAAATTGCAGCTGTGTTTGGTCAGCTTACAGGCAAGGCTATGGTGCTTGTTAGTGTTCCATTAACGCTTTCAATGGCTTTAAGCACATCCATAGTGCCTACTATATCCAATGCCAATATTTTGGGAAAGCGCGAGGAGATTATAAGCAAGGTTAACACAGCTGTAAGAGTTTCCTGGGTTATCGCTCTGCCCTGCTTCCTTGGTTTATATTTTATGGCTGCCCCCATACTTGGCCTTATTTTTCCTGGACATGCAGATGGTTATAAGATACTTCAAGTGCTATGTCTCACTATACCCTTTATAATTACTTCTCAGACAAGCACTTCTATGCTGCAGGCTATAGGAAAAATATATGGTCCTGTTATAAACCTTGGTTTAGGATGCCTAACAAAGGTTATAATAACTTATAGCTTGGTAGCTATGCCGGAGATAAACGTATATGGAGCTGCATTAGGAAGCATAGGAGGCTACATAGTTGCTTCTGTGCTAAACTTCAGACTCTTGAAAAAAACTTTAAGAATAAGAATAGATTATTATGATATTCTCATAAAACCAGCCTTTGCAGCAATTTTGATGATAATAGCAGTTGTATTTCTTTATAGGTATGTCTATAATATTACAGTAAGTAATGGCATTTCCTGCTTGACTTCTATTGCAGCAGGAGGGCTAATATATGGCATCTTAATACTCGCTTTTGGCGTTTTTAAATACAGTTACATAAAGAATAGATTTTTCAGACAGTAAAGGAGCATGTGCATATGATAAAAATAGTCGGTCTTGGACCAGGAGCTAAGGATGCTATAACCATAGGCACCTTAGAGGTCTTAAAGAGTTCAGCCAGAGTTTTTTTAAGAACCTATAAGCATCCTAATGTGAGCTACTTAAGGGAACTTGGAATTAGTTTTAATACCTATGATGAAAAATATGATACCCTAGACAGCTTTGATGAGGTTTATGCTTCTATTGCAGAGGAGCTTATGAAGGAGCATAATAGTCATAAGGATATAGTTTATGCAGTGCCAGGACATCCATTAGTTGCAGAGAAGTCAGTAAGCAATCTTATTAAGCTTTGTGAGCAGCAGGGAGTAGAGTATGAGCTTTATCCAGCTGTAAGCTTTATTGACGTTATAATGGAGAGTCTACAGCTTGACCCTGTAGACGGGCTTAAGGTTATCGATGCCTTTGATATAAAAAATCAGGTTTTAGATAAAAGAATTGGCACTATAATCACTCAGGTTTACAACAAGTTTATAGCCTCCGAGGTTAAGCTTGCTTTGACTGAGTATTACAGAGACGATACGGAGATTTATTTTCTTCGAGCAGCAGGAGTTAAAGGTGAGGAAAGCATAAGAAAAATACCTCTCTATAGCTTAGATAGACAAGAGGATATAGATCACCTAACCTCGGTGTTTGTGCCTAAGGCTTTGGATAACACCTTAGATTTTAATGATCTTACACAAATAATGGATACTCTTAGAAGCGAGGACGGCTGCCCCTGGGATAAGGAGCAGACTCATGAGTCTCTTAAGAGGTACTTGATTGAAGAATGCTACGAGGTTTTAGAGGCTATAGATGAGAAGGATGAGGATATGCTGGTGGAGGAGCTTGGAGATGTGCTGCTTCAGGTTGTGTTCCATGCTCAGATAGGCAAGGAAGAAGGCTACTTTGACATAAAGGATGTTATCAAGGCTGTAAGCAATAAAATGATAGAAAGGCATCCGCATATCTTTGGAGAAGCTCATGTAGAAAACTCTGACGAAGTTCTTGCAAACTGGGATGAGATAAAGAAAAAGGAAAAGGGCTTTGAAACCTATACTGAAGAGCTAAGACATATTTCTAAAAACCTTCCTGCATTAATGAGAGCGGAAAAGGTTCAAGCTAAAGCAAGGAAAGTGGGCTTCGACTGGGACAAAGTTGAAGACGCATTAAATAAGGTTTTTGAAGAGTTTCAAGAGGTAAAAGATGTATATAAAGACAAAAACAAGGCAAGAATACAAGAAGAAGTTGGGGATTTGATATTTGCTGCGGTAAATGTGTGCAGATTCCTTGACATTGAACCAGAAAATGCATTAAATTATACTATAGAGAAATTCATAAGCCGCTTTGAATACATAGAAAAAACTGCAGCAGCAAAGGGGATGAATCTTACTGATATGACCCTTCAGCAAATGGATGTTCTCTGGGAAGAGGCAAAATTAAAGAAAACTTTGTCACAAAAGAAGGAATTTTAATGTTTGCCTAGAATAATTAATCTGTTTAGTTATATTTTTTACATATATAAACTAAAAAAATGGGCTGAAATAAATTTATTTTTTAGGAGGTGAAAAACCTGGTTTGTGGTTTGTAAAAACCTGTCTTGCTGGCCCGGTAAGATAAAATGTTATAATTTAGAAACCAGGGAACAAAAGTGAACAAAGCAGAATTAATCGCAAGTATAGCTGAGAAAAGTAGCTTAACAAAGAAAGATGCAGAAGCAGCATTAAAAGGATTTATAGATAGTGTTCAAGAAGCACTAGCAAAAGGAGAAAAAGTTCAATTAGTTGGATTTGGTACTTTTGAATCTAGAGAAAGAGCTGCTAGAGTTGGAAGAAATCCAAGAACTAAAGAAGAAATTACTATACCAGCATCAGTAGTTCCTGTATTCAAAGCTGGTAAGGAATTCAAAGAAAAAGTTGAAAAGAAATAATAACTTTTTCTAAAAAGCCTGGATTTTAAATTCAGGCTTTTTTTTATAAAAAAATCCTGAATCAATTAACAATTTAAAATTAATAATGAACAATTATAAGGATGTTTTGCTGCGCAAAACTAAATTATAATTCGGAAATCCCCAAAGGGGATTTTCAACATTTAACTATTAATTGTTCATTGTTAATTATTCATTCAAAAAAACGGGGGTGTATTTATGAGATTGGACAAATACCTAAAAGTTTCAAGAATAATCAAAAGAAGAACTGTGGCAAAGGAAGCTTGTGAAAATGGCAGGGTTTCCATAAATAATAAGATTGCTAAGCCTAGTACCGATGTTAAAGAAGGGGACATTATTGAAATACAGTATGCGACTAAAGCTTTAAAGGCTAGGATAATGAATGTAGCAGAGCATGTTAGAAAAGATGATGCGAAGGCAATGTATGAAATCCTAGTGGGCGAAGAGGACACGGATGAAGAAGAGTAATATATAATAACCTTCAGGCATATAAATATATACAAGAAGAGTAAGGAATAATTGGTATGCCTGGAGGTAAATGATGGAGTTTAAGAAGGATATAAAAGTAGAAGAAAAAAAAAGCAGCCTAAGCCTTGAAAATAGGAAAAAATTAGCTTTAACAGGAGTAGTTGAGGTTATAAGTTTTAACGAAGCGGTTATAATGCTTAATACAAACCTTGGATCCATGACTATTAAGGGGGAAGGTTTAAGAATGAATAAGCTTGATGTTCAAAATGGAGAGGTTATGATTGCTGGGACAATCAATTCCTGTGTTTATTCCGGTGTTGAAATTAAAAAGGATAATGAAAGCATCTTAAAGAAGCTTTTCAAATAGGGTGGGCTTATGTTATCATCAATTTCAACTCAATTTAATCTACTTTTTTTTAGCCTGATAGCAGGAGTAATAACAGGAGTACTGTTTGATCTATATAGAGTTTTTAGAGGCTTAGAAAATCCAAATATTGTAGTAACCTTTATTGAGGATACATTATTTTGGATTCTAACTGGGATAATAGTATTTATCTTTTTACTTAGTACAAACTATGCTTATATGAGAGAATATGTCTACATAGCCATAGCAGCAGGAATTTTCTTGTACATGATGCTTTTAAGCAAGCACTTTATAAAAATGCAGTACAATATTATCAGAACTATTGCGAAATTCATTAGAGTAAGCTTTAATTTTTTAACTTATCCATTGCAATTATTGTTTTATAATCGAAGAAGAAAAAATAAACAAAAAATCCTTAAGAAAAGCCTTGAAGAAAATTAGAATACAACTTAAAATATAATAGAAGCCTTGAAGTCTATGATAAGCTTTAAGGGGCAGACTAGTAAATGTGAATTGTTTTACTTAGGCTGCTTGATGCTTACTGCATATGAAGGGGAACAAGGGAATGAGAAAGAAGAAAAAACTTGGTCTTAAAAAAATTATAATAGTTTTCGCTTCTATGTATGTAGGGTATATACTCATGAGCACTCAGATAACTATGTTTAAGCTTAAAAAAGAAACGGAAATTAAGCAGCAGGAGTTATCAAAGCAATCAGAAAAGAATCAAAAGTTACAGGATGAGGTTAATAAAATGACCAATAACCCTAATGAGTACTACGAAAAATTGGCTAGAGAAAGATTAGGACTTATCAAGGAAGGAGAGACTCCTGTAATACCAAAACAATAACTAGGTTCACATTTTAATTTAATATATTATATTTAATTTTTTAAGGAGGAGTCTTTTTAATATGACCTTACAGACAGGAAGTATTCTAGAAGGTACAGTAGTAAACATCACTAATTTTGGTGCATTCGTCGAGGTGGATGGTAAGACAGGTTTAGTCCACATATCTGAGGTATCAGATACATTCGTAAAGAACATCAGAGATTATCTTAAGGAAAAGGATAAAGTTAAAGTAAAGGTAATTTCAGTGGATGATAACGGCAAAATAAGCTTATCTATAAAGCAGGCTTCCCCACCAAAAAAATCAGTAAGGCCTATGGAAATAGATTGGAGCCAAGATAGAGGCAAGACAACTGCTGGTAACTTTGAGGATAGGCTTTCAAAGTTTTTAAAGGAAAGTGAAGAGAAGGTTCAAGAACTTAAGAAACATCAAGACTCAAAGGGTCGTGGATATAGAAGAAG
>CAZMQY010000141.1:0-8999 GCA_964568335.1 uncultured Clostridium sp. | reverse complement strand
TCAACTTTATTTTCTTTCTTATAAACATTCTTGCATATTTTCTCACTGCCTGTTTTACTATATCATCAAGACTGTATTTTTTTAACACAAGGTCGGAAGACATGCTCTCAACCCTTAAGTACTGAAGTACAAATTCCACGTATTGCTCTATCTTAAAGAGCTCCATAGAAAGCTCTGCGCTTAGCTCGCTTTCCTCTGTCTGAAGGATTAACCGCATTGCCGCAATAGGAGTCTTTATTTGATGTGCCCATAAGGTATAGTAATCCACTAAATTGCTTCGGCTCATCTCTGCAGCATGGGCAATTTCGTTGCTTTTCTTATAAAGGTTGGTGAGTAAATCCCTGTAGTCTTCTTCAATTATGTCCTCAGCCTCAGGGAGCTTATCAAAGCCTAAGGTAATGCTGCTTTTTAAATCTAAAAGCAACTTGTGCTTCTTGTATACCTTTAAAAAGTCTACTATAAAGAAAATAACCCCAATACTGCCGCTGAGTACAATAGCATAAACTACCGGTTCTATAGACAGGTTATATAAAAAAGACACAAGCGCAAAGGTTGCCCAAAATATACCTAAAAGAATAATTACTTTAAAGCGCAATTTAAAATAAATCAATATAAGCTTAAAAATTCCTGTTTTTTTCATATCATTCCACCAGATATCCTACGCCTTTTTTAGTTGTAATGAAATCAGACAGTCCTGCCTCCTGCAGCCTTTTGCGCAATCTTGTTATGTTAACTGTTAAGGTATTATCATCTATATAGCTGTCAGTCTCCCAAAGCCTAGTCATAATAGTATCCCTGGACACAACCTTGCCTTTATTTTCAAGAAGAATCTGCAGTATCCTGTTTTCGTTCTTTGAAAGTTCAATTTTCCTGTCATTAAAATTTAAAGTACAGTCACTTATATTAAGTATGGCACCTTTATGCTGAAGTAAATTAGTCTGTCCTGTAAAGTCATAAGTACGACGTAATAAAGCCTGAACCTTGGCTGTCAAAACATTCAGGTCAAAAGGTTTTGAAATAAAGTCATCTCCACCCATATTCATAGCCATAACTATATTCATATTATCTGAAGCTGATGAAATAAAAATAATAGGAACCTTAGAAACCCTGCGAATCTCACTGCACCAGTGATAGCCATTAAAAAATGGCAAGGCAATATCTAGTAGAACAAGCTGAGGATTATAGGAGACGAAAGCTGCAAGCACATCCTTAAAATCTGTGACACATTCTGCCTCAAATCCCCAAGACATTATATGGTTTTTCACTGTTTTAGCAATTATAAGGTCATCTTCTACTATAAGAATTTTATACATTCACTGCTCTCCTTGCTTACTATTCTTTCTGCACAATAACCTTATTATACCATAACTAAGACTATATATTGATTTTGCATCATCTATATTCTGTAATACACTTTGAGATTTTGAACCTTATATCCTACTTGAGCTATCAGCAACAACTTTAGTTATAGCTAAGGAGTGGTATTAGATATACTAGAATTTATCATGAAAATTTTTACTACTATTTAAATAATTATAGTAGTTCTAATAAAACCACAAGTACCAGCATCTGCAGAAAAAACCGACCTTACTTATGATACGGCTCTCCATAATTTATCCTAAAACCTCTATAGACCTGCTCAAGCAGTATTACTCTCATAAGTTGGTGCGGAAACGTCATCTTAGAAAAGGATAATTTATAATCAGCCCTATTCAAAACTTCTTTAGAAAGGCCTAATGAACCACCAATAATAAATGCTATATTGCTGTCTCCTTTTATGCCTAAATCCTTTATTAATCCAGCCAATTCCTCTGAAGAAACCATTTTTCCCTCTATAGCTAAGGCTATTACATACATATTATCTTTTATATGTTTTAATATAGCTTCTCCTTCTTTAGCTTTTATTTGAAGCTCTTCTTTATCCGAAGCATTATCAGGGGTTTTTTCGTCCTGTACTTCAATAATTTCCAACTTGCAGTATCTTTTTAGCCTTTTTGAATATTCATCTATTGCATCTTTTAAATATCTTTCTTTGATTTTACCTACAGTAATTATTGATATATTCATATTTTCTTCTCCTTTTAGTGGTCGCCCTGGTCAGTTGAAAATTACTCGCTATGCTCGAAAACTGCCCGTTAATGTCCATTTAGGACTTTAACCATTTATTGAGAATAGTTATTCCCTGGGAAATAACATACATAATTAAATAAAATAATACCCATCCATATTATTCTACAGATGGGCACTATCAAATATATAATTATTAAGCATTTACTCCGCAGCACTTCTTATACTTCTTGCCGCTGCCACATGGACATGGATCATTTCTACCTACTTTATTTTCATTAACTATTGTCTTTGATTCTCTCCACTTAACTTGGATTTCTTTTCTCTTTTCCTTTAAGAAAATTCCTTCCCACTGTGGAAGTTCATATAAATAGTCTGCTTTTGCATCAAGCATATTGAAATATAGCTTTTCATAGTCTATCTTTAATTCAATCTCTGAATCAGCATTAAGACTTTCAAGCTCAATGTTTTCTACAAGACTTTCATTTACTCCATCCAAAAATCCCATAAAGAATATTTCTGTTGTTCCATACTCTTTAGCTAAATCCTTTATTGTTCCCTTTATTTCCTTCTTGTGATTAGCCAACACTTTGCTATATATATTCTTTTCTATTGCTCCGTACTCATTCCAGAAAGCAGCTTCTCCTCTTGTCTTTACATAATCTACAACCATATCTGTCCATTGTTTATATAGGCTCATGTTTACTTTCTCCTTTTGTTAAATGTTTTATGTTTAATAAACATATTATAATAAAATTCTTAACCGTTTTCAATATTTGAAGAAATTTACTTTTTCAATATAGCTTCTAAATCCTCTTTTCCAAAAGGCTTAGAAATATCATAATTTCCCCCAATGCTCTTTACATCCTTATTATCGAGCATAATCTTGACCTTTGATATAGAAGGAAGCTGAGTTAATGAATTTAATACAGACCTTAGAAATGCCTCTTCCTTTGCAGGACTCATAGTGGCTCTAGCCTCACTGCTTAAGCTTACATAAGCTATTCCGTCTTTTATAGAAAAACTCAAAAGCCTTGTATCCTTAGGCACGATTGGTTTAAGACTACTTACATTAGATGGTCCCTTTAAAAGCTCTTGCATGATAATTTCACCTACAAGTTCTTCCTTGTTAACAAACCTTTCTTCCTTAGCTATTTCAGCCTTATCTTTGCTTGAGGAGGAATCAAAATATAAGTCTAAATTTATATTTTGGTCTTTTTCCTTTGGCAAAGTTATACTCTTTAGTTTTTCATTATTGTTAATACTTGCTTTATCCTTCTTCTCGCAGCCAACAAAACCTAGGATAGAAATAATAACGGCACCAGTCAAAATCGTTATTTGCAGCCTTCTCATGCTTCTCCCTCCAGTATACTTTTTTGCACAAAAAGATTATCAATCCTTTTGCCTATTATACTAAAACTCAATATAATTACTTGGCATGTCTCTCCTTGCTACGGTCAACCCTATATCCTTATTTAATTCTATGTCCTTTTCCCTAAGTATATTAACTACAGTTTGATACGCAAGTTCAGGATAATTATTTGTTTCACTTAAGTGTCCTAAAATGACTCTTTTTCTTTTTGTACCATCTATCATGGCTGCGATAGCTTTTCCACAATCGTCATTTGAAAGATGTCCAAAATTGCTTAATACTCTTCGCTTTAAAGGATATGGATATGGTCCAAACTTGAGCATCTCAACATCATGATTGCTTTCTATCAAAACCACATCCGCATCCTCTATATTTCTTTTTACCACTTCTGAATAATGCCCAAGATCTGTAGCCACAGCTATCTTCTTAGAACCATGATATACCGCATAACCTTGCGCTGCTGCAGAATCATGTGGTATTTCAAAGCTTTGTATATCTAAATTCTTAATAGTAACATTAGCTTCTGACATAACCTTTATATTATGTTCTTTTACACTTCCAATTGAAACAGGCATTGCCTTCCAGGTTAATTCATTTGCATAAATAGGCAAATTGTACTTTCTTGACATAACCCCTATTCCCTTAATATGGTCTGAATGCTCATGGGTTACAAAAATCGCATCTAATTCTTCAGGATTTTGGCCTATATCTTTTAAGGCCTTTTCAATGCTCTTACCCGGAAGACCGGCATCTATCAATATTTTTGCTTCACCGGAGGATATAAACATGCTGTTTCCACTGCTGCCACTATATAAAGAACAAAAAATCATAGAACCCTCCTGTATGTATAAATCACCAAATTAACAGTCTTCAGTCTTTACTCTTCTTATATCTGCACCTAGCATTTTAAATTTTTCTTCTATATGAGGGTAACCTCTGTCAACATGATCGATACAGGTTACTTCTGTAGTACCTTCTGCCATAAGCCCTGCTATAACCATTGCTGCCCCGGCTCTCAAATCTGTAGCTTTAAGAACAGCTCCTGTAAACTTGTCAACTCCATCAATTATCGCAGTTCTTCCCTCAACCTTTATGTTAGCTCCCATTTTCTTAAGCTCATCAACAAACTTAAATCTGCTTTCCCATACGCTTTCATTAACAATGCTTCTACCGCTTGAAACAGACAAAAGAGTAGTCATAGGCTGCTGAACATCTGTTGGAAATCCTGGATATGGCAGAGTCTTAACATTCACACCTTTTAGCTTCCTGTTAGACTTTACTATCAAGGAGTCTTCATTTTCTACAATCTCAACTCCCATTTCTAGAAGCTTTGCAGAAATTGATTCCATATGCTTAGGAATGATATTGTTTATCACAACCTCTCCACCACATGCAGCAGCAGCTATCATATAGGTACCTGCTTCAATTTGATCAGGAATTACGCTGTAGCTGCATCCTTTGAGCTCCTTAACGCCTACAACTCTGATAACATCTGTTCCAGCTCCCTTAATATTCGCACCCATTGTATTCATAAAATTTGCTACGTCAACTACATGGGGCTCCTTAGCTACGTTTTCTAACGTTGTAGTACCTTCTGCAAGAGCTGCAGCAAGCATAACATTAATAGTTGCTCCAACACTCACCACATCAAAAAATATACTAGTACCAACAAGCTTATCTGCTTTAATTTTAACAACTCCATGTTCTATATTAACAGTTGCGCCTAAAGCTTCAAAACCCTTTATATGCTGATCAATTGGCCTAACCCCTATTGAACATCCACCAGGCAGGTCTACATATGCCTCCTTAAATCTACCAAGAAGGGCTCCATTTAAATAATAAGAAGCTCTCATCCTTCTAACATCCTCAGTGCTTGCATGAAGATTGTTTATTGTTGTACTATCTATAGTTACTGTATTATTTCCTCTAATAATTTTACAATTAAGACTTTCTAATATTCTTTCTAAACACTGTACATCTTCAATATCAGGAATATTGTCTAAAACACAAACACCCTGACTTGCCATAATGGCCGCTGGTATTATAGCTACAGCAGCGTTTTTGGCTCCGCTTACATCAATTTTCCCAAACAGTTCTCTTCCACCATTAATAACTAGCTTTTCCATGCCAGCACCCATCCTTACCAAAATTTTAATTATATGCTAATCTCTCGAATATAATGCTACTTTTTCAACTTAAATACAAATTTTATTATAACACACTATGAATATTTTAGCATATTTTTTTTCAATAAAGCAACTTTAGGAATATTTTACCACAGTTGTTCAAAAACATACATAGTCTATTTTACATAATGATTATATAGTAGACTAATAATAATTTCTATGGGAAATAGGGAAATAATGCGTTAATATTTCCTGCACATGAAAAATAAACAAAAAAATTAACAATTAGTAACGAATAACTAACAATATAATGTGAAAAACCCTTCTATTGTTAATTATTAATTGCCAATTGTTAATTTATTAATCACTATCCTAATTCAAAGCTTCCACAATCTGTACACTCAGGAGTCTTTGCCCCATGTTCATGCTTAACAACATCAATTTTTTCAAGTGTGCAGTAGTTGTCACTCTTACAGTGATATTTGCACTCATTAACTGTGCAGCCTATACTTTGATTGTGTTCTAAAGATTGTAATCTGTGTTTCATATTCATATGCCTCCCATAAAATAATTTTTTTGACCTTTAACTATATTTTTGGTATAGCTTATACACAATTTTATTATTAGAATAAATAAACCATATTATACTGAACATAATTATGATATAATACAAATATGTGTAAATTAAGAATGATATATACAATTGAATCTACATAGTTTACGGGGGATTAAAATGAAATATTATTTAGTTGCCTTATTTGATGCAGAATCTTATGGTGCAATGGAAAAAATTCAAAAGAGCATTTGCCAAAAATATAAGCTTTATAAAAATGTTCCAATGCTGCACATCACACTTGAGACAATTGAAGATCCTGATATTGATAAATTGTCTAAGATTATATCTGATATTATAAAACCTTATAAAAAATTTAAGGTAGAGACCAATGGCATTATCTGTTTTGATCCTCCTTATAAATCAGTTAATTTAAAGATTGAAAATAAAGGTTATATTATAAGACTTGCCCGAACTATAAATGACACTTTAAAGCTTCACGGCTTCAATGTTAGAGAAAACATTGATAATTGGGATTTGCATGTTTCTCTTGCAAACACCAATTATGCTATTAGAGAGTGGAGTGGTCGAGAATACGCAGCTGCCTGCAATGCTGCCAAAAAAGATGGTTTCTATAGAATGTCAAGAATAGACCGAATAGAACTTTGGAAGCCTATCAATAACAGAAAAGAAATGCTTGTCAAAAGCTTTCTACTTAGAGATTTTTAAAATATTAAAGTCTGATTGTATTACAATCAGGCTTTTTTTGATTAAATAGGAAATTTTTAAAAACAAAAAACTAATACTCACTTTTCCTCGTCTAATAAGTGTATAAACCAATAAGGCGGTGTAATGAATGTGGAGGAAAATATTTTAATATCAGAAGATTTAACCAGAGCAAGCTTTTGCATGCTTTTAGACAATAGAAAAGAAAACTTATATAGATTGGCTTTCATGTACGTTAAAGATCAACAGGATGCCCTAGATATTGTTCACGAAGCCATATATAAGGCCTATGCCTCCTTCGAAAAGCTGAAGGAGCCTAAATATTTTAATACTTGGCTCACAAAGATAGTAATAAACTGTGCCTTGGATCATATAAGAAAAAGTAAAAAATTTACCTTCTTTAGTAATGAGCATACCTATGAACCCAGCTATGAAACAAACTCTGACGAAATTATAGACTTATACAATGCTTTAGACAAGCTAAATGGAAATCTAAAGACTGTAGTAATACTTAAATACTTTGAAGATTTAACTATTGAAAACATAGCTGAGGTTTTAGAGTGCTCAGTAAGTACAGTTAAAAACAATTTACATAAGGCATTAAAAAGCTTAAGAGTTCAGTTAAAGGAAGGTGATTTTTAATGAAGGATTTCAAGGATAAGTATCAGAATATATCAATACCAAAGGAGCTTAATGATACAATAGAGGATGCAATAGACAAAGCGGAGAAAAAACGTGTGCTAAAATTCACGAAGCCTCTTATAGCAGCCGCTTGCATAGGATTAGCAGCTTTATTTCTTAATCCCATATTAGTTAAAAATATTAGCGATACCCCTTCAACTAACTTAGCTATAAGTGAGAATCCTGAAAATTCTTCTGCAGCTTCTCCCACAGAGACATTGTCTCTTCCAACTGTAGATTCCTATGAGAATCTAAAAATGCTTTTATCTCAGGCTGGTTTAAATTTACAAATAGGTAGTTTGGAAAACTCTACCACAGATGCAACTAAAGAATTTGCTTCAAAGTCAACCGCTGATGTAAGCTATTCTACAACGAACAATCAGGTTGCTGGAGTTGACGAGGCTGATATTGTCAAGACAGATGGAGAGTACATTTATAGTATAAATTCTAATAAAATAGTAATAACTAAAGCTTACCCTGCCTCCTCTTTGGAAGTTGTTCAAAGCATTCACTTAGATAGAGAGTTTAGAGCTAAAGAATTATTTCTTCATAACAACTATCTTATAATTGCAGGCTATGTCAATGTACCAATAAGAGAAACAACAAACACTGATGCAACTGTTAATAAGCAATTTTCTACGAAGGATATTGCAAGTCCATCAGATACAAAAATAATAATTTACGATATATCTAATAAAAAGCAAGCAAAGCATGTTAAAGCCGTTGACCTTGCCGGATCCTATGTTTCCTCACGGAAAATCGGTTCAATGCTTTATTTTATCTCTAATCAATACATGAGAGATTCTATTAAGCCCTACTATAAAGACAGCAGCTTAGGAGAAGGTACCAGGAACATTGACTATAACAATATAAAATATTGCCCGGAAGCCATTGCACCAAGCTTTTTAAATATTGCTTCCATCAACTTAGAAAAGTTAAATGAAGCAGCTAAGGTAGATTCTTATGTAGGCTCAGGCTACGGATTATACGTATCTGAAAATAATTTATATATATCCGGCTATAACAACAAAGATAAATCAACACTATATAAATTCTCTTTAAATAATGGAAAAGCAAATTATGTGGCTAAAGGCGAGGTCTCTGGAAATATCTTAAATCAATTTTCTATGGATGAATATAATAACTATTTTAGGGTAGCCACAACCTCAACTGACCAGAATAATTCAATGGCAACTCAAAAAAATAATCTTTATGTATTAGATAATAATATGAATATTACTGGAAAGCTTGAAAATCTAGCGCCTGGTGAACAGATTTACTCTACACGCTTTATGGGAAGCAAGGCTTACCTGGTAACCTTTAAGACTACAGACCCTTTATTTGCAATTGATTTAAAAGATCCTAGCAGCCCCAAGGTATTAGGTGAGCTTAAAATACCTGGCTTCAGCAGTTATCTGCATCCTTATGATGAAAATCATATCATAGGCTTTGGAAAGGATACTGGAGAAATTCA
>CAZMQY010000140.1:8779-9096 GCA_964568335.1 uncultured Clostridium sp. | reverse complement strand
ATGGACGTAGTTAAGACCAAAATATCAGCCTTAGGGGGAACCGTAGATGTTGTCAGTGAAATTGATAAGGGAACCTCTTTTGTAATTAGATTACCATTAACCCTTCAAATAATTCAGGCGCTTTTGGTTAAAATTGGAGCCGAGACTATGGCAATATCCCTTGGCTATATTGATAGAGTTATTGACTATAAAGAGGAGTTAGTTAAAAAGACAAATAATAAAGAAGTTATTATTTATAATGGCAATGTAATTCCGCTTGTAAGAGTTAATAAAAAGCTTAATATTGAAGCAGACGCAAGCAGCAAGAAATACATTGT
>CAZMQY010000140.1:0-8769 GCA_964568335.1 uncultured Clostridium sp. | reverse complement strand
GACTACTTGTAGACTCTTTATTTGGACAAAAAGAAATAGTAATTAAGCCTCTTGGAAAGACTCTTCAGGGCCTGAAGGAATATATCGGAGCAACAATTCTAGGAGATGGATTAGTAACGCTTATACTTGACGTTGCAGCTCTAGTTTAGGAGGGATATTATGGAATATGTAAACCTAAGTCCAATGCAGTTGGATGCCCTAAAGGAAGTTGGAAATATTGGCTCGGGAAATGCAGCTACAGCACTTTCACAGCTAATAAATAAAAAAGTAGATATGACTGTTCCAGCTGTAAATATTGTTCCCTTCGAAACTATTTTTTCAAGAATTGGCGGGGAAGAAGTTGTTATAGGTGTAATAGTGAGAGTGCTTGGAGATACTCCGGGAAATATATTATTTGTATTCGAAAAGGAAGGTGCTCTTAACCTTATTGAAACACTTACAGGTCAGAGAGATGAAATTACAAGTGAGATGGGTAACTCTGTACTTTGTGAAATAGGAAATATCATATCAGGTTCTTTTATGAATGCTATAGCAAGATTTACAAATCTTCTAATAATGCCTTCTGTGCCTGCTGTTTCCTATGATATGCTGGGTGCTATACTTTCCACCACTTTTATAGAGTCAGGTCAGTTTGATGATTCTGTGCTTGATATTGAAACCATGTTTTTAGAAGAGGACTCTAAAATTAATGGACACTTTTATTATATACCTATGCCAGGGTCCCTTGAAAAGATTTTGAATACGCTGGGCGTAAACTAAGGAAACTAATATTTAAACGTAAGACGTTGAGGAGGAATGTATAATGGCTTCAAGAGTATTAATAGTAGATGATGCTGCATTTATGAGAATGATGATTAAGGATATATTGGAGAAGAACGGCTTTCAGGTAATTGGAGAAGCTAATAATGGCTTAAAGGCTGTAGAAATATATCAGAAGGAAAAACCAGATGTGGTTACAATGGATATAACAATGCCGGATATGGATGGGATAGAAGCGGTAAAGACAATAAAAGCCTTTGATCCAGCAGCAAAGATTATTATGTGCAGTGCAATGGGTCAGCAGACAATGGTTATGGATGCAATAAGAGCTGGAGCTAAAGACTTTATTGTTAAGCCTTTCCAGCCTGATAGAGTGCTGGAAGCTATAAGAAAGGTTCTAGGGTAAAAGTCCTAAATGGACTTTTACGGGCAGTTTGCGAATGGAATGAGCAAGCCAAACTGCCCAGGAAGGGGGTACAAAAATGCAAGTTGTTGTATTTAAACTGGCCGATGAGCAGTTTGCAGTAGAAACTGCAAAGGTTCAAAGCATTAATGATACTATGGGAATAACTATAGTTCCAAATGCACCAAATCATATTAAGGGACTAATTAACCTTAGAGGAAACATCATTTCTCTATTAGACATTAATCTTCTTCTAGATATAGAAAAAAATAATAACGGACAGAATAACATTATAATATTGGAAATGGAAGACGAGCTTGTAGGGATTACTGTTGACCAGGTAGATGAAGTTTTAGACATAGATGATGATATAATCGAAAAGGTAGAAAGCGACAAAATAAAGGCCTTTATTAAAGGAGTGATTAATCTTAAGGATAGAATTATCACCCTTATAGAAATTGATAAGCTTCTATCAAATTAGAATAGAAATGAGGGGAATATATGGCAGAAGTATTGTCACAAAGCGAAATAGACGCTCTCCTGTCTGCCTTATCCTCTGGTGAATTAAAGCCAGAAGAGCTTTCAAAGGATGAAGAAAAGCAAAAGGTTAAGCCCTACGACTTCAAGAGTCCTCAAAAGTTTTCTAAGGAACATATAAGGTCTTTAGAACTAATATATGATAGTTACGCAAGAATAATATCGAACTATTTAACAGGACAGGTTAGGAGTAATGTTAAGATAAAGATTGAATCTATCGAGCAAATTACCTATGAGGAGTTCATTCATTCTATCCCAAATCCTACTGTGCTTACAGTTTTTAGAATGCCTCCATTAAATGGGTCAATACTATTTGAAACTAATCCGCAGTTTGTGTTTCAAATAATTGATGTGCTGCTTGGGGGTACTGGCACAGGAAAGTATAAGATGAGGGAATTTACCGATATAGATAAAAATATTATTAAGCATGTAAACAAGGGGCTTATTAGTAGTATGAAGCTTGCTTGGGAGGATGTATTAGAGGTAGAACCTGAGATTGAAGGACTTGAAACCAACCCAGCCTTAAATCAAACAATGGCTCCGACAGAGCCGGTGGCACTTATAACTTTTTCTGTCGATATGAATAAGAGCAATACATTTTTAAATATTTGCATACCATATTTAAGCATTGAAAAGGTTCTAGACCGATTGGTTGTCCAATATTGGTTTAGGGAAAATGATGAAGAAATATTAAGGGAATCCAGAGAGAAGCTGAAGAATAGGCTTAATGTGGTAAGGGTATCACTAACTGGTATATTAGGAAGCACAAATATTACCATTGACGATTTTCTAAAGCTGTCCGTAGGTGATGTGGTGACTTTGGATAATAAAAGCAGCAGTCCTGTAAAATTACATGTAGAGGATAAGCCCTATTATTATGGCAAGCCAGGTGTGGTAGGCAAAAACCTCGGAATTCAAATACTGGATATTATAGATAAGGATGTGGAAAATTATGAGTAATGGGTTTCTTTCACAGGAAGAAATAGATTCTCTGCTAAATGGAGGAGGCTTTAGCCCTGAACCGCCACAAGAGGAAATCCTTTCAGATATAGAAAAAGATTTACTGGGAGAGATAGGCAATATTTCTATGGGCTCAGCTTCTACAGCTCTTTCTCAAATTATAGGTCAACAAGTTAATATAACAACTCCTGTGGTTACCGTTACCACCTTAAATAAACTAAAGGATAGCTTTGAAGTGCCTAATATTGCCCTTGAGGTTATATACACTAGTGGAATCACTGGAGAAAATCTTTTAGTTATGAAAATCACAGATGCTGCTATAATAGCTAATCTTATGATGGGCGGTGATGGCAGAGTAGAAGCCAAAGAACTGTCAGAGCTTGAAGAGAGTGCTGTGTCAGAGGCAATGAATCAAATGATTGGCTCAGCAGCCACTTCAATGGCTACTATGTTTGCAAGAGAAGTAAATATATCACCTCCAAGTTCAAGGATTTGGAGTGATGGAACTCCTACTTTAACTGAAGTTATAGATGAAAATGAAAATATTATTCAGGTTTCCTTTAAAATGACTATAGAGAATTTGGTAGACAGTACCATAATGCAGATACTGCCTATGGAAACTGCTAAAAAAATTGTATCTATAATGATGGGAACGGAAACACCAGAACCTGTTAGCCAATCTATTCAGGAGAAGCCAATACAAACCCAATATGAAACTTCTTCCTCAAGACAGGCTAATAGAGAAATAGTAGAAGAAAAATATCCTGAACCTCCTGTAGAGGTTCATAGAGCAGCCTTCCAGCCTCTTAAAGAAAGCTTATCTTCTACTGGCCAAAGAAACATCGATTTAATATTAGATGTTCCTCTAGAGGTTTCAGTGGTGCTGGGAAGGACTAAGAAAAGTATTAAGGATATTCTTAATCTTGGAACAGGTTCTCTCATTGAACTGGATAAATTAGCTGAAGAGCCAGTAGAGATACTAGTTAACGGCAAAATAGTGGCCTTTGGCGAGGTGGTTGTTGTAGATGAAAACTTTGGTGTAAGAATATCAAGTATAGTGAGCAATGCTGAAAGAGTAAGAACACTATCTAAATAAATTGTTTTAAGAAATAAAGTAAATTACTTTATTTCTTTTTTTGCTATAAATTATTTTCAGTTTTGAACGATAATTAAGTATATAATTACAAAGTTAGTTGGTTAGGAGTGTATTTAATGAAGATAAATGGTGTTGGGGTTAATAATGTAGTTAATTTATATAACAGCAATAAAAAGGTTTCTTCAAATAATTCTGTAAAGCCAAGCAAGGATACCATTGAGATTTCAAGCCTTGGAAAAAGCCTAAGCTCATATACAGTGGAAAATAGCTTTGAAAATTCTCCTGAGAAAATTGAAAAACTTAGAAAAGAAGTATCTCAAGGAACCTATAAGGCTGATTCTAAGCTTGTAGCTAAGAAAATTCTGGACAATATTAAAGGAAGAGGGATTTAGCCTTGAAGGTGGAATTAAAAAATATAATAGTTGATGAAATAGCTGCAATAGAAAAGCTTCTAAAAGCCTTAGAAAAGCAGCATGGCTGCCTAATAAAGAGCGAAGCTGTAATTCTTGAAGGCTGCACTAAGGAAATAGAAGAATGCAACAGGGAAGTAGCTTCTCTTGAGGTTAGGAGAAGAGAGCTTACTAAAGGAAGAGCTATGAATGAGATAGTAAATGAACTAGGAGATCCTGAACTAGAGAATAACTATAGAAAGATAAGAAGGCTTTTAGAAGAAACTCGAATTCAAAAGGATACAAATGACCTTTTAATTAAGCAAGGGTTAGGGTTTACCAATAAGATTTTAAGCATACTAAATCCTTCTAGAACGCCAAAAACCTATAATTCCTATGGAAAAGTATCAAATAAGTAAATGAGGTGGACAGATGTCAGGGTTGTTTTCAATATTTAATATAGCGACTAGAGGAATGGGGACACAGCAAAAGGCAATCAATGTTACATCCCATAACATTGCCAATGCTAATACATTGGGTTACTCAAGACAAAGAGCGAAAATAGAAACTACAAGACCTTTTGGTATGCCGTCACTTAACAATGTGGCTGGACCGGGTCAGCTTGGAACAGGAGCCCAGGTTTCTGCTATCGAAAGAGTAAGGGATAGTTTCTTGGACTATCAAATTAGAGTGGAAACAAGCACAGCTGGACAATTCCAAGCTAGAGATAAATTTTTAAGTGAAATTGAAGGAATCTTCAATGAGCCGAGTGATACTGGAATATCAACTTTAATCGGAAAATTTTTTGATTCATGGCATGCGTTATCTGGAAATGCTCAAAGCTCAAACTCAAGAACAATAGTGATTCAGCAGTCAGCTGCACTTGCAGATGCATTAAATCATACAGCTACTCAGCTAAATAAGCTTAAGGAAAACACTCAATCAGTAATCAAGGATACTGTGTTTGAGGTTAATGATATTTTAAACCAAATAGATAAGCTAAATCAGCAAATAATCGGTGTTAAAGTAGCAGGGCAAATGCCAAATGACTTAATGGATAGAAGAGACCAGCTTTTAGACAACTTAAGCTCTAAGTTCAATATTACCATAGATAAGAAAAATTTTGAAGGTTATGATATTAAACCTGTGGATTTAATATCCTCCAATAATGCAGATAATTCTTTTCTAGTAAGGGCAGAAGATAACACAAATGTAAGAAGATTGTCATATGTAAAAAGTATTGAGGAAACATCCAAGGGTGTTTATAAAATAACTTATAATAAGTTTGGCGACAGCTCTAAGGAAGTTACAGTAGAAAATGTTTCATTATCCGATGAGCAATTTAAGGATTTAGATAAGTATAGAGTTATTTGGACGGACTCAAAGGGTGAAATGGTAAGCGCAGCAGGTTGTGATGTAGTTCCCTTTACACCTAAGGATGGGGAACTTGCCGGCTATGCATCAGTTCAGCAGGACATAGACAATTATATGAGCCAGCTGGATCAGGTTGCTAAAGCCTTAGCCTTTGCTGTTAATACCGTGCACAGCGGAAAAACAGACCCAGCAGCGGATGATTTGCCTTTTTTTGTAAACAGAAGTGATAATGCTAATGAGAGCGGCATTAACGCTTTAAATATACAGGTTAACAAAAAATTAATAGACAATGTTATGCTTTTAAAAGCCGGCTTTAGTGATGATTCTGGCCCCACGGATGGTTCAAGAGCGTTAGCTATAGCTCAACTTAGAAATATGAGTATGAACATTCAAAACATAAGGGACGTAAAAAATGTTGACCCTAGTGATCCTAATTGGGATAAATATATATTTTCAAGAGAGGATATGTTTGATCTTTCAAAAGGCAATAATGGATATAGTGAAGATAAGGATAACGAGAAAATTGTTGTATCATCAGCTAAAAATGGAATGAAGATAGACAATTACTTTAAAGACGTCATCGATAGGCTTGGTGTTCAAGGAGCAGAGGCAAAGAGAATGGTTAAAAATCAAAATGTTCTTCTTGCAAGCTTTGAACAATCAAGAGAATCTGTTTCAGGAGTATCCATTGATGAGGAAATGGCAAACCTAATCCAATATCAACATGCTTATCAAGCAAATGCAAAGATTGTTTCAACAGTGGACGAGCTACTTGATGTTGTAATTAATGGTTTAAAAAGATAATAAGGTATAAAGAATTATTTTGAGGTGAAAATATGCGTGTTACAAATAAAATGCTGTCCAATAGCTTTTTAACTGATATGAGGTCTAATTTGGAAAACCTTCAGACCCTTCAGCAGCAAATGACTTCAGGCAAGGAAATAAGAAAACCTTCTGACAATCCTGCAAAGGTAGCTAGGGCAATGCAGCTTCATACTGACATTAATGCAAATAAGCAGTATAAAGAAAATATAAGCGATACAATTAACTGGCTGGACACAACGGATACAGCTTTAGGTCAAGCAGGAGAAGTGCTTCAAAAGATGAGAGAACTTTTGGTTTCAGCTGGAAATGCAGCTTATGGAAGCAGTGAAAGGCAATCCATAAAGGATGAAATCAACCAAAGAATAGATGAGTTTGCACAAATTTTAAACACAAGCTTTGACGGAAAATATTTGTTTGGCGGCAGTAGAGGAACTGTTAAACCTATGACCTCCATACCAAATGGAAAGAACACAGAACTTGCTTACTATAGCAATGATGAAAGCAACCCTAAATTAACTCTACCTGAAGTAGTGCCGCCAGGTGCCAAGGGCGAACTCGATAAGATTAACAAAAAGCTGATAGTTGAAATATCTCCTGGAGTTACCATGGATTACAATGTAACAGCTGGAGAAATAATTCAGTTCAAAAGTGAAACACCAGGCAATCCGGATAATGTAAATAATATTTTAGACCTATTTAAAAATATAGTTAATCATTTAGATAATCCAGATGATTCATCAAAGCTCGCTAGCAGTGATCTGCAGGATGTTACCGATGCATTTAACAACCTACTCAAGGTGAGAGCAGAAGTAGGTGCTAAACAAAACAGAATGGATAGTGCAAAGGAAAAAAACGGAGACGAGACCTATAATATGACCTCCATTCTATCTCGTACGGAGGACATAGATATAACTCAAAAAACTATGGAATATGCGACACTGCAGACGGTTTATATGGCTTCTCTGCAAACAAGCGCTAGAGTACTTCAACCAACGCTGCTGGATTATTTAAGATAACAGCAAGGAGGGTTAAACTAATATGAAGCTAAGCACAAAGTATCATGGTGTTAGAGAATTTAAGGAAGAGGACATAATAAGCTTTAAAAAAGGACTGCCGGGCTTTGAAGGCTTGAAGAAATTTATATTGTTTTCAGTAGAAGAAAATCAGCTTTTCAGCATACTGCAGTCTGTAGAGGATGAAGAAATAGGTCTAGTAGTAATATCTCCTTTTGAGGTAGCTAAAGACTATGAATTTAAGCTTTCTGATGAAAAAATTAAGGAGTTAAATATAGAAGCCCCTGAGGATGTGTTGGCGTTGAATACTGTTACTCTGAGTTCAAAAGTTGAGGAGATTACAACAAATTTAAAAGCGCCAATAATAATAAATATTAAACAGAGACAAGGGGAACAAATAATACTAGATAATGACAGCTACAAAATAAAGCATCCTTTGCTAAAGGAGTGATTATATGCTAGTTATTACAAGAAAAAAAGGTGAATCCATATTAATTGGCGATGACATTGAGGTTACTGTTGTGAAAACAGAGGATGGTTCAGTAAAGCTTTCTATACAAGCACCAAGAAATGTTACCATACTTAGAAAAGAGCTTTACAAGGAAGTAACTGAGGAAAATAAAAATGCAGCTGTGTTTAGCGCTTCAATGATAAAAAGTCTAAAAAAGGAGAAATAATATGGAAGTTAGAGGTATAGGTCAGGGAGGACAAACTCAAATTGAAGTAAGTAAAAATGCACACAAAACTGCACAAGTAAATGACATTAGTACAGTAGAAAGAGTTAAAGGTGATGAAAAAGTCTATCCAGTAGGCAAGGCTGTAAGCGAAAAGGAACTTAAGAGTGCAGTAGATAAGCTCAATAAATTTCTTGAAGACAACAGAACTCATGCAGAATATGAGTATCACGATAAGCTTAAGCAGGATTTAATGATTAAAATTATCGATGATAAAACAGGGGAGGTTATTCGTGAGGTTCCTCCTAAAAAGATTCTTGATATGGTAGCAAAGATGCTTGAGGTAGTTGGGGTATTAATCGATAAAAAGGCCTAAAGGAGGCTAGGTAGTCTATGGAATACAGATTGAATAAAATAGACACTGACCTGCGCCAAAAGATAAATGATGCCACAAGAGAAGGATTAGTTCACGGAACAAAGAATATTGCAATTAACAAGGACAAGCAGCGGGAGAAGAAAGAAAGAAATCAAAATGGACTAAAGCATCATAATAAAAACAAAAAACTTTTTGTTGATGCTTTGAAAGCAGAAAATGTTGAAATAGAAGCCTTTAAGGAAAAGACAGAAGCTAAGGAAAATGTTAAAGGCATGTTTTTAGACATTAAGAAATAAATAAACTACTTGAAAAAAGGTGGGGTAACTCATGCAAGCTAGTAATGCATATAACACATACAAAAAT
>CAZMQY010000139.1:907-9129 GCA_964568335.1 uncultured Clostridium sp. | reverse complement strand
ATTAAGGAAGAGACAGTTAGCAAATTCTTAGCTTTCCATGAAGAAGGACAGTTTAAAGGAACTATATTGACTTCTGTTATTGATAATCCTGCTCACTACGGAAGAGTTATAAGAAACTCCGTTGGTGAAGTAGAAAAGATAGTTGAGGCTAAGGACTGCAGCGAGGAAGAATACAAGGTAAAAGACATAAATGCAGGTATGTATTGCTTTGATATAGAGTCTCTTTTAAGAAGTTTAGAAAAATTAACTAACAAGAATGCTCAAGGGGAATACTATCTGACTGATGTCATTGGAATTTTAAAGAACGAGGGCGTTAAGGTTGGCGCTATGGTTACTGATTTTGAAGAAACTATAGGGGTTAACTCAAGAGTTGAACTTTCTGAAACTGAAAGCATACTTAGGACTAGAATAAATAGAAAGCATATGGAAAACGGTGTTACAATAATTGATCCAACTAGCACTTATATTGGAAGTGATGTTGAAATCGGCAGAGACACTATAATATACCCGGGAAATGTGCTTGAAGGCAAAACTGTTATTGGTGAGAACTGTATGCTTTATCCTAACTCAAGAATTGTAGACAGTACTATAGAAAATGAAGTTAATATTCAAAGCTCAGTAATAATAGACAGCTCCATTGGCGAAAGCACAACAGTAGGACCTTTTGCTTATATAAGACCTGAAAGTGTAATTGGAAAAAATGCCAGAATAGGCGACTTTGTGGAGATTAAAAAATCTAGCATAGGCGATAATACAAAGGTATCTCACCTTACTTATATAGGTGATGCAGAGGTAGGGAGAAACTGCAACTTTGGCTGCGGTACTGTGATAGTTAACTATGACGGAAAGAAGAAGCACAAGACAATTATTGGTGACAATGCCTTTATAGGCTGCAATACAAATTTAGTTTCACCTGTTGAGGTTAAGCCTAATGCATATACAGCAGCAGGCTCTACAATAACTAATGAGGTTCCTGAGGGAGCATTAGCTATAGCAAGAGCAAAGCAGGTTAATATTGAAGGCTGGGTGGAGAAAAAAGGACTAAAGAAATAACTATTTAATATATAGGAGGAAACTTATGATAACTCATGGCAAGGGGATAAAGATTTTCACAGGTAATTCAAACCCAAAACTAGTAAAAGAAATGGCGGACATTTTGGGGGTTCCGGTAGGTGCATCAGAGGTTGGAAAATTCAGCGATGGAGAAATTTCTGTTAATATAAACGAAACAGTTAGAGGCTCTGATGTATTCGTTGTTCAATCAACAAATGCACCTGTTAATGATAATTTAATGGAACTATTTATTATGATTGATGCTTTTAAGAGAGCATCGGCAGGTAGAATAACTGCGGTTATACCATACTATGGCTATGCAAGGCAGGATAGAAAGGCTAAGGCAAGAGATCCAATCACAGCTAAGCTTGTTGCTGACATTATTACTACAGCAGGAGCAGACAGAGTGTTAACTATGGATCTGCACGCTCCACAAATCCAAGGATATTTTAATATACCAGTGGATCATCTTTTGGGAGCGCCTATATTAGCTAAACATTTTATCAATAAGGGCTTTGCTGAAAGAGAAGATGTGGTAATAGTATCACCTGATCTTGGCAGTGTAACAAGAGCAAGAAAGCTTGCAGATAAGCTTCATGCTCCAATAGCTATAATTGATAAGAGAAGACCTAAGGCTAATGTTTCAGAAATAATGAATGTTATTGGAGATGTTAGAGATAAAATAGTTATACTTTTAGACGATGTTATAGATACAGCAGGAACAATCTGCAATGGAGCAAATGCACTTGCAGATATGGGTGCTAAGGAAGTTTATGCTTGCTGCACTCACTCAGTTTTATCAGGACCTGCTATTGAAAGAATTCAAGCTTCAGCTATTAAGGAACTTACTATGCTTAATACCATAGATCTTCCACAGGATAAAAAAATCGAAAAGTTTAATATACTTTCTGTAGCTCCAGTATTTGCTGATGCTATTAGAAGAATCTATGAAGACATGCCTGTAAGCAAGCTATTTGAGGAAGTATAAAAATAATAAAAAATAAAGAATAGAGAATGAAGAATTGCCATGCAAGAATTCATCTGTTCTTTATTCTTTTTTTGTTAGATTTTGATGAAAAAAAGTTTCTTGACACTATGAAAATGCTGAAAGTAATTATTGAAAACTTTTACTTAAGGGTGTAATATATACTTAAGTAAAACATAAAAAAATGCTAGCAAAAGCAGGGGATGTGAATCAATAAAGGAAAGAGCGCAAATTTTTGCTGTATATCCACTTGCTGCTAGACAGGTGAAGGACTCTTTATAAAAGGTGGTATTTTTATGTTAATTAATATGGAAAAGCTAAATTACGCCTTTGGCCTTATAGAAGATGCCATTGCCAAGGGTTATTTTCCTGGTGCGGCTGCAGCTGTAGGGCATAAGATGGGAATACATAAAATAGAATACTTTGGAAATAGGTGCCTCGTGCCCGAAAAGTTATTATTACAAAGAGATACCTTATTTGATATGGCATCCTTAACTAAGGTTGTAGCTTCAAACACTTTATTTATGATTTTTTTGGATAAGGGCTTGATTTCTGTATTTGATAGGGTGAGTCAATATGTAGAATATTTTAAAGGGGAGGAAAGAGATGAAGTAACTCTCTTTAATTTATTAACTCATACTGCGGGACTGCCAGCCTTTGGGCCTCTTTATAAGTTTTGCAGGAATTTTGAGGAGGCTGTTGAGTTTATATGTAAGGAAAAACTTGTATATAAGCCTGGGACAAGAGTTATATATAGTGACTACGGTTTTATCCTTCTTAAGTATATCCTTGAAAAGGTTGGACAGGATACTTTGGATAACCTATGCAGAAAATATGTGTTTGAACCGCTGGAGATGAACAATACTTGCTTTAATCCTAAGTGCAGCAATGTTGCTGCAACTGAGATAGACCATGAAACCGGAAAAACTATAATTGGACTGTGCCATGATGAAAACGGAAGATTTTTTGATGGAGTTTCCGGCCATGCAGGTCTATTTTCAAACATTGAGGATATGGCAAAATTTGCTTCCATGCTGATAAATGAAGGGAAATATAAAGGAAAACAGTTAATTTCTAAGTCTGCCTTCAAGGCCATGGTGCGAAACTACACAGAAGGTTTGGAAGAAAACAGATCCTTAGGATGGTGCGTAAAAGGAAGAGAACTATCTTCAGGCGGAGATATAATTTCTCCAACAGCCTTTGGACACACAGGCTTTACAGGCACATCAATTTGGACAGATATTGAAAACGATATATATATTGTACTTTTAACCAATAGAGTACATCCTACAAGAGAAAATAATAGTATTATAAGGTTCCGCAGAGTGTTTCATAATGCAGTGCTGGCAGCGGTAGAGTAATTAAGGAGGTATTTATGGAAAAGCTAATTGTTAAAAATGGCATTGATGTTATAGAAAACTACAGCCATCTTTTCGAGGGCAAGCGATTAGGACTTGTTAGCTGTCCTACGGGAGTTAATAGAAGCCTTAGGTCTACAATAGATATTTTAAATGAAAAGTTTAATTTAACTGCACTTTATTCCCCTGAGCATGGGATAAGAGGCAACCTTCAAGCTGGGGCAGCGGTTGATACTTATATAGATGAGAGTACAGGTATTACTGTTTGCAGCCTTTATGGAAAAAATAAGAAGCCTTCACCGGAAATATTGAAGGATATCGATGTGTTAGTCTTAGACTTACAAGATATAGGTTCAAGATATTACACTTTTCTCTATACCATGTCTTACTGTATGGAGAGCTGTGCAGAAAATAATAAAACTTTTGTAGTATTAGACAGGCCCAATGTAATTGGCGGAGAAGCTGTTGAAGGCAATATTCTCAACACTAATTTTAAATCCTTTGTAGGAATGTACCCTATACCTCAAAGATTTGGTTTGACTATTGGAGAAATGGCCAAGTTCATGAATAAGGAATTTAATATAAACTGCAATTTAGAGGTAGTAAAGCTTGAGGGCTGGAAGAGAGAAGCTTATTTTGATGATACTGATTTGCTATGGATTAATCCTAGTCCAAATATTCCAGCTGTAAGTACAGCAGTATTATATAATGGGACTTGCCTTTTTGAAGGAACTAATATTTCTGAGGGAAGAGGAACTACAAGACCCTTTGAAATTATTGGGTCCCCATGGCTTGATGCCTATAAGCTTGCAGAGGTAATGAACCACAAGGGCTTAGAAGGAGTAATCTTCAGGCCGGTATATTTTGAGCCTACCTTCTCAAAGCATAAAGGAGAAATGTGCAAGGGTGTACAGGCTCATGTTACTGATAAGAGAAAGGTTAAGCCCGTAGAGCTTGGAATAAAGCTTCTGTATGAAGTGATGGATATGGACAGAGAAAAATTTCAGTGGCTTCCACCCTTTAAAGAAGGCTCAAATTATTTTATAGATTTGCTTACAGGTACAGATGAGGTAAGAAATAGAAAGCTTGATGCGGATGCCTTTATTGAAAAGTGGAAAATTGAAAGTAATGAATTTAGAAAGCTGAAGGAGAAATATCATGAATATTAAAGACATGACTCTCGAACAGAAAATAGGTCAAATGATAGTTGCTGGCTTTCCAGCAAAGGAGTATGACCAGCATTTAGATGAAATTATAAAAAATAAAATAGGAAATGTAATTCTTTTTCTCAAGAATGTTGGAGATAAAGAAGCTTTGTCAGAGCTTAATAATAAGATACAAAGATCCATGCTGGATAATATAGGAATACCTGCTTTTATAACTATGGACCAGGAAGGCGGCATGGTTACAAGAATATATGAGAGTGCTACTTTTCTTCCTGGAAATATGGCTTTATCGGCAGCAGGGGATAGTGAGGCTTTCACAAAGGCAGCAGAAATTTCAGGAGAAGAATTAAGGGCATTAGGTATAAATTTTAATTTGGCTCCAGTATTAGATGTTAACAATAATTCTAAGAATCCTGTTATAGGTGTCAGATCCTACAGCGACAAGCCTGAGGTTGTTGCAGAATATGGAGTGAAGGCTATTAAGGGACTTCAAAGTAAAGGGGTTATAGCAACTGCAAAGCACTTTCCTGGCCATGGAGATACAGACGCAGACTCTCACTTAGCTCTTCCTGCGGTGCCTCATGCTATGGATAGATTAGAAAGCACAGAACTATATCCTTTTAAAAAGGCTATAGAAAATGGAGTAGACGCAATAATGTCAGCTCATATTCTATTTCCTGCTATTGAAAGTGAAAAACTTCCAGGTACACTTTCCCATAAGGTTCTTACAGGACTTTTAAGAGAAAAAATGGGCTTCAAAGGGCTAATAATGACTGACTGCATGGAGATGAAGGCAATAGCCGATTATTATGGAACAACTAAAGCGGCAGTTAGGGCAGTTAAAGCTGGCGCAGACTTATTGTGTGTATCACACCGTTTAGACATGCAGCTTGGAAGCTTTAATGAAATAAAAGCTGCTGTGTTAAGAGGTGAAATATCTGAAAGCAGGATAGATGAATCTGTTTCAAGGATTTTAGCCTTAAAGGAAAAGTACGATTTATTCGCTAATCCTTATGCTGATATGAAAAAGGTTAATACAATTGTTGGCTCAAAAGAGCATATACAGTTTGCAAAGGCTATGAGTGAAAAAAGCATAACTCTTGTTAAGGATGAAAGAAATTTGCTTCCAATAAGAAGCCAAAATATAATGACAATAGCTACTGAAGCGGTAATTTTAACTGGAGCTGATGATAGCATAAAAAAGAAGACAACCTTCTCGGAGGCTGTTTGTGAAGCTTTAGGTGGAGAAGCTTATACCATAGGCTTAAATCCAAATAAAGAGGAAATAGAAGGTTTAGCTTTAAAAGCCAAGGATATGGATTTAGTTGTTATAGGTAGCTATAATGCTTATCTGAATAAGGGTCAGGCAGAGCTTGTGAAAGAAATCTTGAAGGTAAATAAAAATGTAGTTGTTGCAGCACTTAGAATTCCATATGATATAAATTTATTTGAAGAGGTGCCTTGCTATGTTTGTGCCTATGAATATACTCCTATTTCTGTGGAAAGTCTTATAAAAGTTATATCAGGAGAGATTTAGGCTCAAGGAAAGCTTCCTGTGAAGATTTAATATGGAAAGCTATTAAGGCTAAAGGTATAGCTTGTATTAAAAAAAAGTAAAGCAAACTTTCAAAGTATATAAAAAATATTGAAAATAATTAACGGATGCTGTATAATAAAAACATACTAATGGAAAAGGTGAATTATTCATAAATTTCTTTATGTAATCGGTTATATATGTATTCTACAAAAGACTAAGTTTATACTTGACAAGGGGGATTTTATGAACAGATATTTGGCCATAGATATAGGTGGAACATTTATAAAGTATGGAGAATACTTGGAAGACGGTACTGAATTGACAAATGAAAAAATAAGTACACCACAAAATGCTGAAGCTTTTTTAGATGAATTAGTTAATATTATTTCAAATCATAAAGAGATTTCAGGTGTTGGCATAAGTACTCCAGGTTTTATAAATCCTTTAACAGGTGAAAATACTGATTTTACTATAAGAGAAAGTTTGAAGAAATTTAATTTGAAGCTTGAACTCTCTAAAAGAACTAATTTGAATGTTTCTGTTGAAAACGATGCAAATTGTGCATCACTTGCAGAAAGCTGGATTGGTGCAGGTAAGGATCATAGAAATATAGTGGTTGTTACTTTAGGAACTGGAGTAGGCGGCGGAATAATTATTGATAAAGATATTTATAGAGGCGGAAACTTTAAGGCAGGGGAATTTGGACTTATGGTAATTGGACGTGACGATAGCGGTTATATTACACCCCCTTCTACTTCTAAGCTTGTAAAGATGGTAAGTCAAGCCATCGGTAAAGAAGTTACAGGCGAGTACATATTTGAAAATTATCATAATGAGCAAATTAAAAAGGTATATGAGCTGTGGCTTGAAAGAGTTGCCATAACCCTAGGTAATTTAGCAGTAAGCTATGATGCTGAGATGGTTCTTGTAGGCGGTGGTATAAGCGGCTCAGATATATTTGTAAATGACCTTAAAAATAAAGTGTATTCTATATTTAGTCATTTAAAGGGATACACGGTAATAGATAGATGTCTTTTAAAAAATAATGCGGGAAAGCTTGGAGCTTTATATAATCATTTAAAAGAATATAAGAGATAGTGGAAACGAGTACTCCTAAACTACCCAGTTGTGACCACTGAAAGGAGAAAAATTATGAAAAAAGGCTTAAAGATATGTACAATAGGCGGAGGCTCCAGCTATACACCAGAACTTATCGAAGGCTTTATTAAAAGATACAACGAACTTCCCATAGAAGAAATTTGGCTGGTTGATTGCAAAGAAGGGGAAGAAAAGTTAAGCATAGTTGGAAACCTAGCTAAGAGGATGGTTGAAAAATCAGGACTGCCTATTAAGATAAATTTAACTTTAGATAGAAGACAAGCGTTGAAAGCAGCAGATTTTGTTACTACTCAATTCAGAGTTGGGCTTTTGGATGCAAGAGTTAAAGATGAAAGAATACCTTTAAAATACGGAGTTATGGGACAAGAAACTAATGGACCAGGCGGGTTATTTAAGGCTTTTAGAACTATCCCTGTAATTCTTGATATATGCAAAGAAATGGAAGAACTTTGTCCGGATGCTTGGTTAATTAATTTTACAAATCCAGCTGGTATGGTAACAGAGGCAGTATTAAGGTATTCAAATATTAAAAAAGTTGTTGGTCTTTGCAATGTGCCAATAGGTATGGAAAAGTCCATAGCAAATTTATTTGGTGCTGAAAAAGACAGGGTAAGAGTAGAATTTGGTGGTCTAAATCATATGGTATTTGGATTAAAGGTCTATTTAGACGGAGAAGATTGCACTAAAGAGGCTGTAGAAAAGATGTGCGAGTCTTTAAATCCTCATACTATGAAGAATATTCCTGCAATACCATGGGACCCAGAGTTTATTAGAGGTTTAAAGGTTATACCTTCTTCCTATCAAAGATATTACTACATGACCCCGGAAATATTAAAGAAGGAATTAGAGGATTTTGAGAAAGGAACTACTCGAGCTGAAATCGTTAAAAAGGTTGAAGCTGAATTATTTGAATTATACAAAGACCCTGAGCTTAAAGAAAAACCTGCTATATTAGAAAAAAGAGGCGGAGCTTATTACTCTGATGCAGCAGTATCTTTGATTAG
>CAZMQY010000139.1:0-897 GCA_964568335.1 uncultured Clostridium sp. | reverse complement strand
AAAAAGAGGCGGAGCTTACTATAGCGATGCAGCTTGCAACCTTATAAGCTCAATATACAACAATAAATGTGATATCCAAACAGTTGATACAAGGAATAATGGATCAATTACAAGCTTGCCTTATGACAGCGCAGTGGAAGTAAGTGCAGTGATTACAAAAGATGGACCTAAGCCATTAACAATAGGAGAACTGCCTATACAAATTAGAGGTCTGGTACAGCAAATAAAGGCTTTTGAAATTACAGCAATTGAGGCTGCAGTTACTGGAAACTACAATTTAGCTTTAGTTGCAATGACTGCAAACCCTCTGGTGCAGTCTCAGGAAAAAGCAAAGAAAATATTAGATGAGATGCTTATAGCGCATAAAGAATATTTGCCGCAGTTTAATGAGTATTTTGAAAGGATGGTATAACTATGGCTGACCCTAAATACGAGGCTTCTTCTCAGGTAGAACTTTTAACAAAGAATAAGCTTGATCGCAAAGCAAAGACTAAAAAGGTATTAACAAAGATATGGAAAGATAAGTTAATATATCTGATGATTCTTCCTGTAGTTGTTTACTACGCAATTTTTAGATATCTTCCAATGGCTTGGCTAGGTATTTCCTTTTATGATTTTAAAATATTACGTGGTTTTTCAGGAAGCAAATTTGTAGGATTTAAGAATTTTGTAGATTTTTTTAGCAACCCTAATTTCTTTTCACTGCTGTATAATACCATAATATTAAACGTGTACAGCTTGCTGTTTTGTTTTACAGCTCCAATCATATTTGCCCTGCTTTTAAATGAGCTTAGAGCTCGCAAGTTTAAAAGAGTTGTACAAACTGTAAGCTATCTTCAATACTATTTATCTATTGTTTTTGTAGTAGTTATAATATATAAATAGCTGTCACCAACA
>CAZMQY010000138.1:0-9129 GCA_964568335.1 uncultured Clostridium sp. | reverse complement strand
GCAACGCATACTATACCGCCTGCAACGATTGCTGCAAACATACCTTCATTTCCAGTCTTTCCTGTAGCTTTTAAAATTCCAGTTACAACTAGCAAGGTAGCTATAGTCATACCTGAAATTGGGTTATTAGAAGTACCAATAAGTCCTACTAGTCTTGCAGAAACTACTGCGAAGAAGAAAGCACATATTAATATTAACAATCCGCTTACTATAGAACCCTGAAGTACTGGAAGAAGCCATGCTACAACAAATACGAATATGGAACCTGCTACAACCCAGGTCATAGGCACATCTAAGTCAGTTCTCTTTTGTCCACCTTTAGCGCTTATTCCAGACATTGCTGATTTAAAGGATTTAATTATTGTAGGCATAGCCTTAACAATACTTATAAACCCACCAGCTGCAACTGCGCCAGCACCTATATATCTAACATATTTGCTCCATATAGCACCAGCTCCCATTTCAGCTATTTTAACTGTAGATGGGAATATAGGATTAGCAATATGATCACCAAAGAACTTAATTAGTGGTATTAAGCCAAACCAAGCAACTACTGCTCCTGCAAACATATAAGTTGCAATTTCTAATCCAACTATAAAGCCAACACCTACCAAGGAGGCGTATGCACTAACTCCAAAGTTTGTGTTAAGTCCCTTAACTGCCCATTCTGGTTCTTCGCTCCAAAGCTTGAAGCCTCCTGAGAAAAGCTTGAACAGTCCTCCTACTAATACTCCAGTCATCATAACCTTAAGCCCCTTGCCGCCTTCAGTTCCTGTAACAAGAACCTCGGAGGTAGCCATAGCTTCTGGATATATTAGCTTTCCATGTTCTTCAACTATTAAATACTTTCTTAGAGGAACTACAAATAATATTCCTAGTAATCCTCCAAGCAGAGCAACTATAACTATTGTAAGTATAGTTAGCTCCATTTTAAGAAGTAAAACTGCTGGTATTGTAAATATAAGTCCGCCCGCTAGTGATTCACCCATTGCCGCCATGGATTGAATCATATTAGCTTCAAGTATTTTGCTTCCTGCCGCATTCTTGAACACTGCTGTAGCAAGTATTGCTGCTGGAATTCCTGCTGCTATTGTCATACCAACCTTTAATCCAAGGTATGTGTTCGCAGCTCCGAAAACGATTGCAAATAAGCAACCAACGATTATTGACACTACTGTCAATTCAGGTAGTGCCTGACTGGTGGGTACATAAGGAATGTAATCTTCACCTTTAATACCACCATAAGCTGTGTGAGAAAGACCTTTTTTTTCTGCCATTTATTAACCCCCCTAATAAAATTTAGAAAATTCCGTCATTATCATAATATCACAGTTGCCTTTTACAGTAAACTGCATATTATAATATATTTTCAAATTTATGAAATATTTCTTGTATTGGATTTATTTTTTGAAAATATCGATTCATCATTTTAAAGTTTTACTATGTTAGTTTTATCTTTTTACATAATAAAAAGAGGCAATTGAACTAAATCAAATTGCCTCTTTCTGATTTCCTCTATCAAAAGAAATCCATCCTTTTCTATTTAGAAATCTTAAATACATTATTAGCCTGTCATATACAGGATTCATCTTTTCTCCAAAGTTTTTTAATAGCTCCTGTCCTATATCATAAACTGTCCTCTTGTCATCTATGTACTGCCAAACCTTTGAGCCTATTTCATCCAGCTCCATATCGCTAACATTAGGTTTCTTTACAAGCCATCTTACAAATCTTTCAACTATTTTGTCATGATAAAAAATTAAGTATACTTTTCCATTTCTTATTTCCCAGGCTTCATGCTTTTTCTTTGGTACATACAGAAGAAAATTGTCTTCCTTATGGTTTTCTTTCATTATAAGTCTGCTCCTTATAAATTAAGGAGAGCAAAGCTGCTCCCCTTTTATTTTATTAGTTAAGCTGTTTTATCCTTCTTTATTGTAAACTTATATATCCACATTGCAAGCAATAAGTAAACTACTGTTGCAGTCCAATTGCTGCCTGCTATTCCCGGAATAAGCTTTGGTCCTATTCCTACTGCCTCTCCTAAACCAGCAGCTGCGATTATGGCTACAACTATTCCCATTATAGCGTCTCCAGCAACAAGTCCCGAAGCAAGTAGAATTCCCTTCTCTGTCTTTTCCTTAAGCTCAGTTTCATTTTTCATGTATTTCTTGTCAACTATTACTCTTACAATACCGCCAAATAATATACCTGCACTTAGGTGTATTGGCAAGTAAATGCCAAGTGCAACAGGAAGCACTGGAAGTCCTAGAAGTTCTATCATTACTCCGAAGGTAGCTCCTATAAGTATTAGAGACCAAGGCAGTTGTGCTGTCATAACACCTTGAACAACCATTGACATAAGTGTTGCTTGTGGTGCAGCAATTGCTTTAGGGCCTGTAAAACCATAGGTGTTAATCATAAGCATTACGGTAAATGCAGCAGCCACAGCTCCTAAAATTACTCCAAGGTACATTCCTATTTGAAGCTTCTTTGGAGTTCCTCCGATTATATGAGTTGTCTTAAGCGCCTGACCTGCTCCGCCGGCTACAGATATGCCGATACATACTATTGCGCCTGTTATAAGTGCTGCAAGCATTCCGTCATTTCCTGTTCTTCCTGTAGCCTTTAAAACAGAAGTAACGAATAGTAATGTAGCTATTGTCATACCTGATACTGGATTGTTGGAAGCTCCTATAATACCGCATATTCTTGCAGAAACTACTGCGAAGAAGAAGGAGAATACCACCGCAAGAAGTGCTCCTGCAAAACCTATTCTAGTTACTCCAAAAGGAAGTATCCAGGATAGGAAAAATCCTAATGCTGCCCCTCCTATAACCCAAGTCATAGGTATATCCAAATCTGTTCTCTTTGTTTGACCACCCTTAGTTCCAATACCTGACATTGCTGCCTTAAAGGACTTAATTATTGTTGGAAGTGATTTAGCTAAAGAGATAAATCCGCCTGCCGCAACTGCTCCGGCACCGATGTATCTAATGTAGTTTCCTCTGATAGCTGTAGCACTTAATTTGCTTATGGCCTCAGTCGCTGGATATAATACCGTATTGGAACCCGAACCTATAAATATAATCAAAGGAATAAGCCCAAAGGTAGCAACAAGCGCACCAGCAAACATATAAAGCGATGCTTCTATGCCTACTATGAAACCAACACCAGCAAGTGATGCCATAGCATCAAAGCCGAAAAAGCTTTCAAATATTGATTTGTTATTTTGAGTTAACTTAATATTCCAGTGAGGCTCTTCAGTCCAAAGAAGCAATCCCGCTGAAAGGAACTTATATATTCCTCCAACAATTATACCTGTAAGAACTGTTTTAAAGCCCGCTCCACCGGAACTGCTTGTAACGAGCACTTCAGCAGCTGCCATACTTTCTGGGAAAGCAAGCTTTCCATGCTCTTCTACTATAAGATATCTTCTTAGCGGAACAACAAAAATAATCCCAAGCAAACCGCCAATCAAAGTTATTATTATTATTGTACCTACACTTAGGTTCATTCCCCAAATAAAAACTGCCGGAAGAGTGAACACTATACCGCCAGCTAGAGATTCCCCCATAGCGGCGATACCTGAAATCATATTTGCTTCAAGTATATTGTTTCTTCTAAAAAACACCTTTAAAAGTCCAGTACCTAATATTGCAGCTGGTATACCTGCCGCTATTGTCATACCAACATTTAGGGCTAAATATGTGTTAGCTGCTGCAAATAGCGCTGCTAATAAAACACCTATAAGCATAGAAATAGATGTTAATTCCGGCATAGCTTGACTCGCCGATATATACGGAATATAGTCGTCGCCTTTAATTCCGCCATAAGCTGTGTGAGAAAGACCTTTATGCTCTGACATTTAATTACCTCCTTAATAATATAGGATTGCTATAATAGCTTAACACAAAGTTCATAATTTATTAAATTGTAAATAATGAAAAATTATCAATCCTCGTTTAAATTGCGTCATATTTTGCAGTATTTCATCATTTTTCGCACGTATTCACTTTTTTTCACAAAAATAAAACGTATTCACTTAATTATACTGGCAAATTTTATTTATTAAAATTAAATTGTATTTAAATTATGTAAGAATATCTTTCCACTAAAATATTTTGTTATTCAAAAAAAATTAGACGCTGAATTTACTTATCAGCGTCTACAACTCTTTATTATTTACTTTCTAATAGTGCTAAAGCCACGGCTCCCATAACACCTGCATCTGTTCCAAGTCCCGCTGGAACAATCCTGCAATTTTCAGACATGGCACTAAAGCATCTTTTATTAACAACCTCTTGAACCTTGTCAAATAATACAGCTCCCATCTGTGAAACTCCACCACCAATAACAAACATCTCAGGATCAAAGCTTGTAATAATATTTGCTACTGCTATTCCAAGATAATTAAAGCTGCTATCTAGTATCTCTTTAGCCACTTTATCTCCCTTCTGTGCTTCCTTATACACTTCATAAGAAGTTACTGTATCATAGTTTTTAAGAGAGGTATCTGCCCCTTCAGAGATAGCTTCTCTAGCTTGTCTTGCTATTGCCGTTCCAGAAGCAATCGCCTCTATACAACCGTAATTTCCACAATTGCATCTTGGTCCATCAGGAAGTATAGTAGTATGTCCTACTTCAAGGGCATTTGAGGTGCTTCCTCTATATATCTTTCCATCAAGTATGGCACCTCCACCTATACCTGTACTAACTGTTATATAAACCATATTAGTTGTACCTTTTCCAGCTCCAAGCATATACTCACCAATGGCTGCTACATTTGCATCGTTATCCAGATATGTAGGTATTTTAAACTTATCAGTTATAGGCTTTACTAGCTGAAAATTTCTAAAAGGAAGATTTGGCGTTGTAATTATTATACCCGCCTTAGCGTCTAGTGGTCCAGGCGAACCTATTCCTATTGCTTTAACATCATCAGCATTTTTATTAGCTTTTTCCATTACCTTTTCAATAACATCAATAATTCTTCCCAAAACAGCTTGTTCACCCTCAGAAGCATTTGTAGGTATAGTATGCTGTCCTAAAACTTTACCATCCAAATCTGCAAGTGCCCCATTTATCTTCGTTCCCCCTAGATCGATTCCTATTACATACTTCTTCTCCATGTGCCTTCCTCCAAAAAATTCTTTTTATAAATAATATGAATACCTTATCTATATTATATAACAAAACACAAGCTATATTAAATATATAACTTGTGTTTTGTTATTTTTATAAATTTTATGCTTTAAATTCGTCACTTTGTTTAAAAGCAGTAATGTAATATCTGGCATCATCATGGCTGCCCTTCATTGCAATCTCGAAACCATTATGTCTTAAAATACTAGTTATTATATCTACATTATGTGTTTCTCCAGTACCAACAGCAATAGTAACCTTATCATTTTCTCCTATAATATTTAAATAATCATTTATATTGCTATAATCACTTAACCCTATATTTCCACTAATCTCCAAACGATATTCAGACATAACCTCTCTCCTTTTGCTTAATAGCATAAAATCATAACTTACTTCTTACTTATTTTTTGTATTAACTAATAAAATATTCACTATTTTTTTACCAATAATTCATTTATGGAAAATACTTCTTATGTTATAATTAATCTATTGCGTCATATGTATGTGATGCATTGATTTTTTTGGATGGAGGGATTTTAATGAATTCATTGAAAGGTACTAAAACTGCTGAAAATCTAATGAAGGCATTTGCTGGAGAGTCACAAGCAAGAAACAAATATACCTTCTATGCTTCAGTTGCGAAAAAAGAAGGATATCTTCAGATAGCTGATCTATTCGAAGAAACTGCTGATAACGAAAAAGAGCATGCTAAGAGATTTTTTAAATTTTTAAATGAAGGCGGCTTAATCGGTGAAGCAGTTGAAATTACTGCTGATTTCCCAGTAGGATTAGGAGATACAAAATTCAATTTAAAAGCTGCTGCCAGCGGAGAAAATGAAGAATGGACAGCTTTATATCCTGCATTTGCTGATGTTGCAGAAAAAGAAGGTTTCCAAACTGTCGCAGTTGCTTTCAGAAAAATAGCTGAAGTTGAAAAGAGACATGAAGCAAGGTATCTAAAGCTACTTGCTAATGTAGAAAGCAATGAAGTATTTAAGAAGGAAGAAACAGTACTTTGGAAGTGCAACAACTGTGGATATATATTTGAAGGCGCAGAAGCTCCAAAGGCTTGTCCTGCCTGCTTACATTCACAAAGCTACTTTGAATTGTTCGTTGAAGCTTATTAAAGAACAAATTAAAAACTCCCTGAAAAAACTTCAGGGAGTTTAATTTTTATTCTTCTGCTTCCTTTAACTTTTTTGCTGCTTCTATTATTTTATTAGCTTCTAGTGCCGGAACCTCTTCATATCTTTCAAAGCTCATACTGAAGCTTCCTCTTGCTTGAGTCATAGACTTTATGTCTGTAGCATACTTGAACATTTCTGACATAGGAACTTCTGCTATAATTTTTTGAAAGCCATCCTCTGGTTCCATTCCAAGCACTCTACCTCTCTTTTTTGTGATGTCGCCCATTACATCTCCCATATAGTCATCTGGAACTTTAACCTCAACATGCATAACAGGCTCAAGTAAGATTGGATCTGCTGCTTGAAGTCCTTTCTTATATGCAAGTGAAGCTGCTACTTTAAAAGCCATTTCCGAAGAATCCACTGGATGGAAGGAACCGTCATGCAGAGTTGCTTTTAATCTAATAACAGGATAGCCTGCAAGCACTCCACGCTGAATACATTCTCTCAATCCTTTTTCTACAGCAGGAATGTATTGTCTTGGCACAACTCCTCCCACTACCTGATCTACGAATTGTAAATCATCTTCTCCATCAGTTCTTTGCTCAAATTTTACCCAAACGTCTCCATACTGACCATGTCCGCCAGACTGTTTCTTATGTTTACCTTGAACATCAGCCATCTTTCTAATAGTTTCCCTATAAGGAACCTTTGGTACTTCAAGTATTACGTCTGCACCAAACTTATTTCTAAGCTTGCTTGCTATAATATCCAAATGTGTTTCCCCTACACCTGAAACTATCATTTCAGCATTTTCAACGTCTCTTGATACTTTAAAAGTTGGATCTTCTTCAAGTAGCTTTGTTAATCCTGAAGAAATCTTATCCTCATCACCCTTAGCCTTTGGAAGCACAGACATTGACATTGCTGGTGCTGGAAAGCCAATTTCTTCAAAGGCTATTGGTGCTGCCATTTCACATAGAGTATCTCCGGTTCCAGTGAACTGAAGCTTAGCAACCGCTCCGATATCTCCTGCTACTATTTCTTGAGTAGGAGTTTGTGACTTTCCTCTAATAAAGTACATAGTACCTATCTTTTCCTGTTTATCTCTATTTGAATTATAAACCATAGAGTCAGATTTAGCCTTACCTGTCATAACCCTAAACATTGAAAGCTTTCCTACAAAAGGATCCGCTATTGTTTTAAATACAAAGGCTGAAAAAGCACCCTCTTCTTTGATTTTGACTTCTACTTCAGTATTATTTTTCATATCCTTAGCTTTTAAGCCTTGCATATTATCAGGTGATGGGAAGCACTCTATCATATCTTCAACAAGAGTTCCTATACCAATACCCATTAAGGCTGAACCACACATAACAGGAGCAATTTCTCCTTTGGCAGAACCATTGATTAGTCCTTGATAAATCTCTTCATCATTTAACTCGCCTTCACTAAAATACTTTTCCAGTAATGCCTCATCTGTTTCAGCTACAGCTTCCATAATCATATTCTTACATTCTGCTGCTTTCTCTATAAGCTCTGATGGAATATCTGTTTCTTCCATAGCATGAGTCTTTGGATTAAACAATCTAGCTCTTCCTGAAATAACGTTTACAATTCCCTTAAAGTTAGCTTCACTTCCTATAGGATATTGTATTGGCACTACCGACATACCAAATCTTTCCTTAAGTTTCTCTAATACTTTTTCAAAATTACTATTTTCTCTATCTAATTTATTTATAAAAAACGCCCTCGGCATCTTTTTCTTACTTACATAATCCCAGGCCTTCTCAGTTCCAACCTGTATTCCCGATGCTCCACAAACTGCTATTAATGCTAAGTCAACTGCCCTCAGACCTTCAATCATTTCACCAACAAAATCAAAATAACCTGGCATATCAACTAAATTAATTTTTGTATTATTATATTCACATGGTGCTACTGCTGTAGATACAGATATACCTCGCTTTTTTTCCTCTACATCATAATCGCTTATTGTTGTTCCTTCTTCAATTTTACCTACCCTGTCGATTGTCTTTGTATAAAATAGTACTGCCTCTGTCAATGTAGTTTTCCCAGCACCGCTGTGACCTACTATTCCTACATTTCTTAAGTTTTTGGTTTTGTACTCTTTCATATGAAACTCCCGCCTTTCTAAAATATAATGTAGTAGCTAATTTATCAGTCCTATTAGTTAAGTTACTATAGCCTACCCTCCTTAACTGACAAACATCTATTTAAGATTATTGCCATTTATTAAACAAAACCTTCATTGAATATTAATTTATATCTATATTTACTTTTATTAAACTTTTCCCATAATTATACATATAGTATTTATTCTATATAACATTTAAAATCCCTTTTATTAATATATAAAATTTTCTAAATAGTCAGACTTATATTTTAAGTAATATTATATATAATTAGATTTTATATAGCAATACATATTCAGATAATTTTGAAAATATTTACACAAAAAAATAAACTACTAAGTTTCACTACAAAAACTTAATAGTTATGCCAAAAATAAAAGCATACGCTTAGTTAATCTAACAATATAATCTTCATCCACTAGGTACTTCTAGATAGTCTGTAAAAGTCTATTTGTGAATTTGTTTTCCTCCACTCAGTATTCCAAGCAAAAAACAAATAATGCTAGGCAATAACCTAGCATTATTTATTGGCGACTATCTACTCTTCCACTTAGTCTCCCAAGCAGTACCATCGACATCTCGGAGCTTAACTTGCGTGTTCGGCATGGGAACGAGTGTACCCTCCGCATCATCATCACCAATTATATGGCTCCGTGGAGAGGACTCGAACCTCCAACCCTTCGGTTAACAGCCGAATG
>CAZMQY010000137.1:5609-9215 GCA_964568335.1 uncultured Clostridium sp. | reverse complement strand
TCTAAGCTTATTAAGCTTTCTTTCCAACAATTTGCTCCTGAATGCTCTTTGGAACTTCTTCATAATGATCAAATTCCATGGAATATACCCCTCTACCTTGAGTTCTTGATCTAAGAGTAGTAGCATAACCAAACATTTCAGAAAGTGGAACAAAAGATCTTATAACTTGAGCACCAGCTCTTTCATCCATTCCTTCAATTCTACCTCTTCTAGAGTTCAGGTCACCAATAACGTCTCCCATGTATTCTTCAGGTACAGTTACTTCAACCTTCATCATAGGCTCAAGAAGTGCTGGGTCTGCTTTAGCCATAGCATTTTTAAACGCCATAGAACCAGCAATCTTAAATGCCATTTCTGAGGAGTCAACATCATGGTAGGATCCATCGTAAAGCTTAATCTTGAAGTTCATAACTTCATATCCACCAAGAATACCGCTTTGGGAAGCTTCTCTGATACCTGCATCAATTGGAGAAATATATTCCTTTGGAATAGCTCCACCAACTATAGCATTTTCGAATACGTACTCGCCCTCAGTTGGAATCATTTCTATCCAACAGTGTCCGTACTGTCCACGTCCACCAGACTGTCTAACAAACTTACCTTCAGCCTTAACAGCCTTACGTATAGTTTCCTTGTAAGCAACTTGTGGAGCACCAACATTACATTCAACCTTAAATTCTCTTGTAAGTCTGTCAACAATTATTTCAAGGTGTAGCTCACCCATACCTGCTATAATTGTTTGACCAGTTTCTTGGTCTGTATAAGTCTTAAAGGTTGGGTCTTCTTCAGCAAGCTTATTAAGAGCTATACCCATTTTTTCCTGGCTGGCTTTTGTCTTTGGCTCTATAGCTACTCTTATAACTGGCTCTGGGAACTCCATACTTTCTAGTACTATTGGATCAGTATCTACACAAAGAGTATCTCCAGTTGTAGTATCCTTTAGTCCAACGATAGCTCCTAAGTCTCCAGCACGTAACTCTTCGATTTCTTCTCTGTGGTTAGCATGCATCTTAACAAGTCTTCCTATTCTTTCCTTCTTGCCTTTTGTTGAGTTAGTAACATAAGTACCACTCACCATTATACCAGAGTATACTCTTGTAAATGCTAGTCTTCCAACGAATGGATCAGTCGCAATCTTAAATGCAAGAGCTGACATAGGTGCATTGTCATCTGTAGCTCTTTCATCCTCTTCTCCATTGTCAGGATTAACACCCTTTACTGCAGGAATATCTATAGGTGACGGCATATATTCAACAACTGCATCAAGCATTTCCTGAACACCCTTGTTCTTATATGATGTACCGCAAATAACTGGCACTATAGCATTAGCTATAACCGCTTTTCTTAGAGCATCATGAAGCTCTTTTTCAGTTATTTCTTCACCTTCAAGATATTTCATCATTAATTCTTCATCAGTATCAGCAATAGATTCTACCATGGCTGCTCTGTATTCTTGAGCCTGCTCTTTAAGATTATCTGGAACTTCTGTTTCTTCCATTTCAGTACCAAGGTCATTCTTATGCAGTATAGCAACATTTCTAATTAAGTCAACCATACCAACAAAGCTTGATTCCTGACCTATAGGTATTTGAATTGGAACAGCATTAGCCTTTAATCTATCCCTTAAAGTCTGCACACAACGGAAGAAATCAGCTCCTGTTGCATCCATTTTATTTACATATACCATTCTTGGTACACCGTATTTATCCGCTTGTCTCCATACAGTTTCAGTTTGTGGTTCAACACCACTCTTTGCATCAAGTACAGTAACTGCACCATCAAGTACTCTTAAAGATCTTTCAACTTCAACTGTGAAGTCTACGTGTCCAGGTGTGTCAATAATATTTATTGCATGACCCTTCCATTGGCAAAATGTCGCAGCTGAAGTAATTGTTATACCTCTTTCTTGCTCCTGCGCCATCCAGTCCATTGTTGCTGCACCCTCATGAGTTTCGCCAATTTTGTGAGTTCTTCCTGTGTAGAACAGTATACGCTCAGTTGTTGTGGTCTTACCAGCGTCTATATGCGCCATAATACCTATGTTTCTAAACTTTTCTAAAGGAAACTGTCTAGCCACGCTTTTTTCCTCCTCTCGATGTTCATAGTTTATTCATAGTCTAGATTTTATAAAACTGTTTCGGCAAAAGCCAAAACAGTTTCTATATTAATATCTGTAATGAGCAAAAGCTTTATTCGCTTCAGCCATCTTATGCATATCTTCTCTCTTCTTAACAGCTGCTCCAGTGTTGTTAGCAGCATCCATTAACTCGCCTGCTAGCTTAAGATACATGTACTTTTCGCCTCTTTTTCTAGTTGCATCAAGTAAATGTCTTATTCCTAGAGTTTGTCTTCTGTCTGGTCTAACTTCCATTGGAACTTGATAAGTAGCTCCACCTATTCTTCTTGCCTTTACTTCAAGTAATGGCATTATGTTGTTCATTGCTGCTTCGAAAACCTCTAATGCATCTTTTCCTGTTCTTTCAGCCATTAAAGCAAAAGCATCATAAGCAACTTTTTGAGCTACTCCTCTTTTACCGTCTACCATTATACTGTTTATAAGCTTAGTTACTACCTTGCTATTGTATATTGGATCTGGTAATACATCTCTTTTAGCTATATATCCTTTTCTTGGCACTTTACTTCCCTCCTTAACATTTAATATTTAAGTTCATCGGTACTCGGTACTAACTACCGACAAGTGCTCTGTACTTCAAAATTTATTATCTATATATAAATGCTGAAGACTTTGCACTGCTTGGTTTAAGAGACTACTTCTTAGCCTTAGGTCTCTTTGCACCATACTTGGATCTACTTTGTAATCTGTTAGCTACTCCAGCTGAGTCTAGTGCTCCTCTGACAATGTGGTATCTAACACCAGGAAGGTCTTTTACTCTTCCTCCTCTTATTAGAACAACGCTGTGCTCTTGTAGATTGTGTCCTACTCCAGGGATATAAGCTAGAACTTCATATCCGTTAGTAAGTCTAACCTTAGCTATTTTTCTAAGCGCTGAGTTAGGCTTCTTTGGAGTTGTAGTCTTAACTACTGTACACACACCTCTTTTTTGTGGTGATCCTTTTAATGCAGGTGACTTTGATTTCTCTGCAACGTCTTTTCTGCCTTTTCTAACTAATTGGCTAATTGTTGGCATACTTACACCTCCTTTTAAATTTGTGCTATATAAATTTTGTCACTAACGTAGTTTAATCCCTAAGCAATACTGCTGTTGCAGCTCCAACATCTATACCACAAAGCTTGCCTAAGTCTTTCATTGTATTAACATACTGTACTTCTAGGGAATTCTCTTTTGCTAGCTTAACTACAGGCTCAATCAGCTTTGATTCTGCATCTATAGCAGCGTACACAGCTTTAGCTTCACCGCTTTTGATAGCCTTTATACTTTGTTTAATTCCTACTACCTTCTTACCTACTAGCCTTTCTACCATAGTGCAACCCCCTAAAACAATTTCACAGGGATATAAGTGCATACCTATATCCCTAAGAAATCACACAAATTGTATTTTATCATTTTAGCTGTATTATGTCAATAAACTTTACGCTTCTACAGCTGTTTCTTTATCAGCATTTTCATTTTCAGTATTTATTCT
>CAZMQY010000137.1:0-5599 GCA_964568335.1 uncultured Clostridium sp. | reverse complement strand
ATAAGTTTACCAATAAGAACATTTTCCTTAAGTCCAACAAGCGGATCTATCTTACCTTTAATAGCAGCATCAGTAAGAACCCTTGTAGTCTCTTGGAATGAAGCCGCTGATAAGAAGGAATCAGTCGCAAGTGCTGCCTTAGTTATACCTAATAGAGCAACATTTCCAACAGCAGGTTTTCCACCAAGCGCTTCCACTCTAGCATTTTCTTCCTCATAATCAAACATATCTATCATAGTTCCTGGGAGTAAATCAGTATCACCTGAATCTTCTATCTTAATTTTTCTAGTCATTTGCTTAACAACTACTTCTAAGTGCTTATCATTGATATCAACACCTTGTAGTCTATAAACTTTCTGAACCTCTGAAAGAAGATAGTTTTTAACTCCTAGGACACCCTTAATTCTAAGAACGTCATGTGGATTAACTGAACCCTCGGTAATTTCATCTCCAGCACCTATTACATCACCATTATTAACTTTTAATCTTGAGCCAAATGGGATGTCGTAGCTTTGTTCTTCACCAGATTCGGTAGTCACATAAACTATTCTCTTTTTCTTTGTTTCTTCTATTTTAACTGTTCCAGCAACTTCACTTACTATTGCAAGTCCCTTTGGCTTTCTAGCTTCGAATAATTCTTCAACTCTAGGAAGACCTTGGGTTATATCGGCACCAGCAACACCACCAGTGTGGAAAGTTCTCATTGTAAGCTGAGTACCAGGCTCACCTATAGACTGAGCTGCAATTATACCAACTGATTCTCCGTTGTTTATCTTTTCAGCTGTAGCCATATTCATTCCATAGCACTTAGCACACACACCAAACTTAGCCTTACAAGTAAATACGGATCTTATATTAACCTTCTTTACCCCAACCTTTTCTACTCTTTCAGCTGTGTAGCCGTCCATATACGTATCCTTTGGAACTATAACCTCACCATTTTCTGGATTAATGATATCTTCAGCACTATATCTTCCTGTAAGTCTTTCATTTAAGGATTCGATTATTTCGTTTCCTTCTCTAATTTCAGAAACTTCATATCCTTCAGTTGCTCCGCAATCCTCACTTCTAACAATAACATCCTGGCTTACGTCAACAAGTCTTCTTGTTAGGTATCCAGAGTCAGCTGTTTTTAGCGCAGTATCCGCGTTACCCTTTCTAGCACCGTGAGTTGATATAAAGTATTGAAGAACGTCAAGACCTTCTCTAAAGGAAGCTCTAATTGGAAGTTCAATAATCTTACCTGATGGATTAGCCATAAGTCCTCTCATACCAGCAAGCTGTTTAATCTGGCTCTTAGAACCTCTCGCTCCAGAATCCGCCATCATAAAGATTGGATTAAACTTATCCAAGCTTGCCATTAGAGCATCAGCAACATCTTCTGTGGTCTTAGTCCACTTCTCTATTACTCTTTCATATCTTTCTTCCTCTGATATGAAGCCTCTTCTATACATTTTTTCAATCTTATCAACTGCAGCATCTGCATCTGCTAATAGAGTTTTCTTCTCCTCTGGAACTATCATATCTGAGGTTGAAACTGTTATAGCTCCTATAGTGGAATAATGATAACCCTTAGCTTTTATATTATCAAGCATTATAGAGGTTTGACTTGTTCCATGTCTCATATAACATTTATCTACTATCTTACTTAATGTCTTTTTGTTAACAAGGAAGTCAACTTCAAGCTTAAATTCGTTTTCTGGAAGACTTCTATCAACAAAGCCTAAATCCTGAGGTATAGACTCATTGAATATAAGTTTTCCTGGAGTAGTTTCGATAATCCCACTTTTTTCTATACCATCAACTACTTTACTCATCTTAACCATAATCTTATTATGAAGATTTATTTGCCCAAGCTGATAAGCTAGTATAACTTCATCTGGAGATGAGAACTTTCTAACATCTTTAGGATCAGTTTCCTTTTCCATTGTTAAGTAGTAGGAACCTAGTATCATATCCTGTGTAGGAACGCTTACTGGTTTACCATCGGATGGTTTAAGAATATTATTGGCAGCAAGCATTAAGAATCTCGCTTCTGCTTGGGCTTCCACTGATAGTGGAACGTGGACCGCCATTTGGTCTCCATCGAAGTCAGCATTGTATGCTGAACATACCAGTGGGTGAAGCTTTATAGCTCTTCCTTCAACTAGAACCGGCTGGAAAGCTTGAATTCCAAGTCTATGCAGAGTAGGAGCACGGTTTAAAAGCACTGGATGATGCTCAATAACTTCTTCAAGCACATCCCACACCTCAGGCTGTACTCTCTCAACCATTCTCTTGGCACTCTTAATGTTATGAGCAACTCCACTTTCTACGAGCTTCTTCATAACGAAAGGTTTAAATAGTTCAAGGGCCATTTCCTTTGGAAGTCCGCATTGGTACATCTTAAGTTCTGGTCCAACAACTATAACAGAACGTCCTGAATAGTCAACACGTTTTCCGAGAAGGTTTTGTCTGAATCTTCCTTGCTTACCTTTTAACATGTCTGAAAGAGACTTAAGTGGTCTATTTCCAGGACCAGTTACAGGTCTTCCTCTTCTACCGTTATCAATTAAAGCATCCACAGACTCTTGAAGCATTCTCTTTTCGTTTCTAACGATTATATCTGGGGCTCCCAAATCAAGAAGCTTCTTCAATCTGTTATTCCTGTTTATAACTCTTCTATATAAGTCATTTAAGTCGGAAGTAGCAAACCTTCCTCCATCCAGCTGAACCATAGGTCTTAAATCTGGTGGAATAACTGGTACAACATCAACGACCATCCATTCAGGTCTGTTGCCAGACTTTCTGAAGGATTCAACTACTTCAAGTCTTCTTATTATCCTAATTCTCTTTTGTCCATTAGCATCCTTAAGCTCTCTCTTAAGCTCTGAAGACATTAGCTCTAAATCTATTTCTGCTAGAAGAATCTTTATAGATTCAGCACCCATTCCGGCATTGAAAGCATAATCTCCATACTTATCTAAAGCCTCTCTATATTCCTTTTCACTTAAAAGCTGCTTCTTTAAAAGCGGAGTTTCCTTAGGATCTAATACTACATAAGATGCAAAATAAAGTATTTTTTCTAATGCTCTAGGTGACATATCAAGGATAAGTCCCATTCGTGATGGTATACCCTTAAAGTACCATATATGAGATACAGGGGCAGCAAGTTCAATATGCCCCATTCTCTCACGTCTAACCTTAGCTTTTGTAACTTCAACACCACATCTGTCACAAACTATACCCTTATATCTAACTCTCTTATACTTTCCGCAGTGGCATTCCCAATCCTTCTGCGGTCCAAATATTCTTTCACAGAATAAACCATCTCTCTCTGGTTTTAATGTTCTATAATTAATTGTCTCAGGCTTCTTAACCTCACCTCTAGACCATTCTCTAATTTGCTCTGGTGAAGCCAACCCTATCTGTATGGCATCAAAATTATCTAATTCAAACAAGGGTACATCCTCCCTTCATAATTAGTGTTCTTCATTAAAATCGTCTAGCTCTAACTCATCATCAAAGCTTTCTAGTGGAAGGTCATCAAATTCCAAATCTGTATCTTCTTCAACATCATCATCAGTTTCAAAGTATTCTTCACTTGGAGCAGGTGGAACAAAGTCCTCTGTACCTTCTATATTAACGTCCAGATCTTCTAATTCCTCTTCTACAGACTCCTTAAGCTTAACTTCTTGGTTACTATCGTTAAGAACCTTAACATCTAGGCAAAGAGCTTGTAGTTCCTTAATAAGAACTTTAAAGGATTCCGGAACGCCTGGTTCAGGGATATTTTCTCCCTTTACAATAGCCTCATAGGTCTTAACTCTACCCACAACATCATCTGACTTAACAGTAAGAATTTCTTGCAGTGTGTAAGCAGCACCATATGCTTCTAACGCCCAAACTTCCATCTCACCGAATCTTTGACCGCCGAACTGAGCTTTACCTCCAAGCGGCTGTTGAGTAACTAATGAGTATGGTCCTGTAGAACGTGCGTGTATTTTATCATCAACTAAGTGTGCAAGCTTTAGGATATACATGTATCCTACAGTAACTCTATTATCAAATGGGTCTCCAGTTCTTCCATCGTAAAGCATGGTTTTTCCATCAACATCATAGCCTGCCTTTTCAAGACATTCCCTTATGTCGCTTTCTGTGGCACCATCAAATACAGGCGTTGCTATATGCCAGCCAAGATTAGCTGCTGCCCATCCAAGGTGAACTTCAAGTACCTGCCCTATATTCATACGTGAAGGAACTCCAAGAGGGTTCAAGCATATCTGAAGCGGTCTTCCATCTGGTAAGAATGGCATATCTTCTTCTGGCAATACTCTAGAGATAACACCCTTATTACCATGTCTTCCCGCCATCTTATCTCCAACAGATATCTTTCTTTTTTGAGCTATATAACATCTAACTAATTTATTTACTCCAGGAGGAAGTTCATCTCCATTTTCCCTTGTAAACACCTTAACATCAACAATTATACCAGCTTCTCCATGTGGAACTCTAAGTGAGGTGTCTCTAACTTCTCTTGCCTTCTCACCAAAGATTGCACGTAGAAGTCTTTCTTCTGCAGTAAGTTCTGTTTCTCCCTTTGGAGTAACTTTACCGACTAGGATATCTCCTGAGCGAACCTCAGCACCTATTCTTATAATTCCTCTTTCATCTATGTCTTTAAGAGCATCTTCACCAACATTTGGTATATCCCTTGTAATTTCTTCAGGCCCTAGCTTAGTATCTCTAGACTCTGCTTCATATTCTTCAATATGGATAGATGTAAATACATCCTCAGCAACAAGTCTTTCAGAGATAAGCATAGCATCCTCGTAATTGTATCCTTCCCAAGTTATGAACCCAATAAGAATATTCTTACCTAATGCTATTTCTCCTAAATCTGTGGATGGTCCATCAGAAAGAACTGTACCAACCTCAACTCTTTCACCTTTGCTTACTATAGGCTTCTGGTTTATACAAGTTCCTTGGTTTGATCTCTTAAACTTTAATAATCTATAAGTATCTATGCTGCCGTCTGAATCTCTTTTAACTCTAACTTCATTTGCACTTACATAAGTTACTACGCCGGCATTTTTAGCCTTTGGAAGAACACCTGAATCAACAGCAGCTTTAAATTCTATACCTGTACCTACTATTGGAGCAGCAGCTCTAAGAAGAGGCACTGCCTGACGCTGCATGTTAGAACCCATAAGGGCACGGCTGGCGTCATCATTTTCTAGGAATGGTATCATAGCTGTAGCTACAGAAACCAGCTGTCTTGGAGATACATCCATAAGATCTACGTCTTCTCTAGGAACAACTATTACTTCTTCTTGTGCTCTAACTGTTACCTTCTTGTCTATAAATCTGCCTTCTTCATCAAGCAGTTCATTTGACTGTGCAACTAGATATTCATCTTCTTCATTGGCAGTAAAGTACACTATTTCATTGCTTACTTTTCCTGTCTTCTTATCTACAACTCTGTAAGGACTCTCAATAAATCCGTATTCATTAACCCTTGCATAGGTTGCTAATGAATTTATAAGACCTATGTTTGGTCCTTCAGGAGTTTCTATAGGACACATTCTACCATAGTGTGAATGGTGAACGTCTCTAACTT
>CAZMQY010000136.1:3748-9220 GCA_964568335.1 uncultured Clostridium sp. | reverse complement strand
AGTAAACAGGGTTGGCTTTGGTATTGTTGATGATGAGGTTATAAAGGAAGCATCCAGGCAGGAGATAATCAGAAGATATTTTAAAGTAGGCTGCGAATACAAGAAGGGTTATGTAGATAAGGAAACCTTCCATAGGATAAAGCTTATTATGGATGAGCTTAGCTTGAAGCAAGAGGATAGAAGCGTTGTAGTTCCAGCTAGAGAGCGTTCTGCAGAGCTTAAGAAGCTTTCAGCCAAGAATGAGGTATGCCCAGTTGTGGCAATGGAGCTTCACGATGGAACAATTCTAACAGGCAAGGGTTCGGATGTAATGGATGCAACTGCAGCAGTTGTTATAAATGCTATTAAGCATTTGGCTAATATTTCCGATGATATACACTTGATTTCACCAGTTATTTTAGAGCCTATCATAAATCTAAAGACAAAAACGCTAGGCAGCAAAAGCATAGCTTTAAACTGCGAAGAAGTATTAATAGCACTAAGCATATGTGCAGCTACAAATCCAATGGCAGAGGTTGCCCTTCAGAAGCTAAATATGCTTAAGGGATGCCAGGCTCACTCAACTACTATACTAGGAAGAACTGATGAAGAAGCTTTTAGAAAACTTGATATCGATGTTACAAGCGATCCGGAATATCCTTCAGAGAACCTTTATTATAGCAATTAATATAGATTTATAAAGCGTTAAATGCATATATACAAAAATCATGTATATGCATTTAACGCTTTTTTATTTTTGAAAGAAAATTGATAAAATTTTAGTAAATTATATTGCAACAATTTAAATAATTCAGTAAAATATAATTAATTGGAATAATAACACTATTGTGCAAATAATAACTCATATGCAAATTGCTATTCTATAAGAAGTCTTTATAACTAGTTATTAAAATTTTACTAAAATATATCAAGAAAAAGAGAGGTTTTAAAAATAAATAAAACTACAATCTTAGAAACTAAGCCTAAATTTTTGTAATAAATAGAAATGATGATGGGGGTATAAGCATGAGAGATATGAAGATATGGGAAAATATAAATATTGACCATATTAACAGGCTGCACAGCCGAACTTATTTTAGTTCTTATTTGGACAGAGAAAAGGCAATATCAAATGTAAAAAAGTATAGCTATGCATACAAGATTTTGAATGGGGTATGGAGTTTTTTATATGTAGAAGCTCCAGAATATTCACCAAAGGGATTTTTTGAAGAAAATTACGACTGTACAGCTTGGGATAACATTGTTGTACCAGGCAACTGGCAGCTGCAGGGATATGGAAAAATGCATTATTCAGATTTATGGTACAACTTCCCTATAAGACCTCCCTATGTGCCTGCAGAAAACCCAACAGGAATATACAGAAGAGATTTCTACATTGATGAAAAATGGATGAATAAGAGAATAATACTAAGATTTAATGGGGTAGATTCTGCCTTTCATCTTTGGATAAATGGAAAAGAAGTTGGATACAGCAAAGGTGCTAGATTATCTTCTGAGTTTGATGTAACCGATTACGTAAAGTTAGGAGACAATAATTGTACTGTAAGGGTGTATCAGTGGTCAGACGGAACATACTTGGAAGATCAGGATATGTGGTGGCTAAGTGGTATATTCAGAGATGTGGAGCTTTACGCTGAACCAATACAAGGTATTGACGACATTTTTATAGTGGCAAATCTTGATGATTGCTATAGAGATGGAAAACTAACTGTTAATACTACACTGCGTAGTATTATGAGCTATGAAGATAGAGGATATTCTGTAGATTATGAACTTATAGATAACAAAGGAAAAACAGTTTTCTTAGAGGAACAGAGGATATTAGAAGGCAAAGCTACATTTGAAAAAACAGTAAAAAGTCCATTGAAGTGGTCTTCAGAGGACCCTAATCTTTATACTTTGCTTATAACTTTAAAGGAAGATGATAAGGTAATACAGATAATACCACAGAAAATTGGCTTTAGAAGGATAGAACTAAAAGGAGAAACTTTTTTAGTAAATGGTGTTGCTATTAAGTTAAAGGGAGTTAATAGACATGACTTTAGTCCTGTTAATGGAAGAGTTGTGTCCAGAGAAGAAATAGAAGCTGATATAAAGCTTATGAAGCAGCATAATATCAATGCCATAAGGACTGCACATTATCCAAACTCTTCATGTTTATATGATTTATGCGATGAATATGGAATGTATGTTATGGATGAAACTGATTTAGAGTGTCATGGATTTGAGCTTACCAATGATTATAAATGGATAACTGATGATCCAAGCTGGGAGCAATCCTATGTAAGCAGAGCTGAGCGAATGGTTCAAAGGGATAAAAATCATCCATGCATTATCATGTGGTCTTTAGGAAATGAATCCTCTTTTGGAGCTAATTTTAAAGCTATGGCTAAAGCTGTTAGAAATCTTGATTCCACAAGACTAATTCATTATGAGGGTGATAGAGACGCTGAGGTAGTTGATGTTTATTCTACCATGTATACTTGGCTTGAGCATACAAATCCAAATAGGTTGACTATGGAAAAAATTATAAGCAACTCAAAAAAGCCCCATATAATTTGCGAGTATTGTCATGCTATGGGCAACGGACCTGGAAACCTAAAGGAATATCAGGATTTATTCTATGCACATGACAAGCTTCAAGGGGGCTTTATATGGGAATGGTTTGATCACGGTATTGAGAGCTTTGATGAGACTGGCAAGAAGTATTACAAATATGGTGGAGATTTTGGAGATGACCCTACCAATAAGAATTTTTGTATAGATGGATTGATAATGCCTGACAGAACCCCATCTCCAGGCCTTCTAGAGTATAAAAAGGTAATTGAGCCTGTGGAAACCAAAGGAGTGGATTTAGAGATCGGAAAAATTAAGATTAGAAACAGATATGATTTTATATCTCTTGATCATCTTGATTTACTGTATTCAGTGGTTAAGGAGAATAAAACCTTGGTTACCGGCAAGGCGGATATAAGCAATATTTTGCCTAGAAGTGAAAAAGAAATTGAGCTTGATTACAGCAAGGAGATTTATGGGGAGCTGCATGGCGACTGTTATTTGAATATAGTCTTTAAGCTTAATAAGGATGTAAGATGGGCCAACAGTGGTCATATTGTAGCTACTGATCAATTTAAACTGCCGTCTCAAGAAGAGGTTATACATGTAAAACCTTATGGAAAGCTTTCGCTAATAGATGAACACTGCAAGCTGCTCATAAAGGGACAGGACTTCGAAGTGTGCTTTGACAAGGTGAAGGGAATAATGCTTCATGCTGTGAAGGATGGATACAAAATTATTAATAAAGGGCCTCAGTTAAATTTTTGGAGAGCACCTATCGACAACGATATGTATCTTTTAGATGACTATTATAACAAGTATTTCATGCATTTAATGAAAGAAAGCCTTGAAGATTTTTATTATGAGGATAGAGGCAGTCATGTATTCATTAAAGTTAGTACAATCAACGGAAGTCCAAACAGCTCATGGTACTATTCCTGCTGCTATGAGTATAAGGTTTACCCCAGCGGAGATATTTTATTGAATGTGGAAGGCACTCCTAGCGGAAGATTGGAGAATGCTCCAGAAATGATTCCAAGGCTTGGAATCAAGCTGCAGTTAAATGAGCAATGCTTTAGGACAAGATGGTATGGAAGAGGTCCGGGAGAGTCCTATTCAGATTCTAAGGAGTGCAATCTGTTTGGAATATATGAAAGCAGCGTAGAAGAGCTTTTTACGCATTACGTAAAACCTCAAGAAAATGGAAACAGAAGTGAATGCAATTGGGTAAGGCTAATAAACGACAGAGGCATGGGCATTATGGCAGTGGCTAAAGACAAGTTTGACTTTAGTGCAATGTATTATGAAGCGGAAGATTTAGAAAAGGCCAAACATACTGTTGATTTAAAAAAGAGAGATTATATAAATCTAAATATTGACTATAAACAAAATGGCTTAGGAAGTAATTCCTGTGGTCAAAATCAGCTTGATAAATACAGATGTAAATTTGAAGCCTTCAAGCTTTCTTTAAAGCTTTCTGTTTATAACAATAAAGAAATGCCAGACATTCAACTCTCTAAAGAGGTTATTTGCGACTAATCAGGGGATTTTAAAATATGATTTTTTGTATCATTAAAATTAATGATACATTAAAATACTAATTTAAATTAAGGGGGATTATTAATGAAAACCAAACGCATTTTATCACTTACTTTAGCTGGCTTATTAACCCTAATTACTGCTGCAGGATGTAATAAAACAGTTGGAACTCAAGGCTCAAAGGAATCTGATCCAAAGGATGGGAAAAAGATATCAATAAAGTATTGGGTTCCGTTTACTCCTAATCAGCTTATAAAAAGCTTGAATGAGAGTGACATGTATAAAGAATTAGAAAAGAAAACCGGGGTACATGTAGAGTTTGTACATCCTGCTGAGGGTCAGGAATTAGAGCAGTTTAATATTCTTGTAAATTCAAAGGAACTGCCCGATGTAATACAGACCTATGCCGGTGAATATAAAGGTGGCATAGACAAGGCTATAGAAGATGGGGTTTATTTAAGGCTAAATGAACTAATTGACAAGTATGCACCTAACTATAAAAAACTTTTACAGGAAGACCCGGAGCTGGCAAGGCAAGTAACTACTGATAAGGGAAACATATATACTTTCCCTATAGTTCGTGAGGACAAAGATGAACCGGCATGGTGGGGACCGGTTATTCGTAAGGACTGGCTTGATGAACTAGGTTTAAAAGAGCCAGCAACTATTGACGAGTGGTATAACGTGTTAAAGCAATTTAAAGAAAAGAAAAATGCTCAAGCACCTTTAATTATAAGCAAAAAAGGAATAGATCCTTATGGAACTATAGTAAGTGCCTTTGATATTGGACCTTATTTTTATAAGAAAAACAATGTAGTTAAGTATGGTCCTATGGAGCAAGGTTTTAAGGAATACCTAACAACTATGAACAAATGGTATAGTGAAGGACTTATTGATAAGGACTTTGCCACCAGAGACAAAAAGAGCAGAGAGTCTGTAATAACCTCTGGAAAGGCAGGAGCCTTTTTAACAGAGTACGCCCTTGTTGATCAGTATTCAGCTGCAATAAAAGGGACAGAACCTAAGGCTGAATTTGCAGCTGCTGTACAACCATCATTAAAACAAGGTGAAAATGTAAATTACAGGGTAGTAAATGATGCAAATGGCGGCTATGAAGCTGTTATAACAACAGCATGTAAAAACCCTGAAGAGGTTGTAAAATGGTTTGACTATGCTTATGGTAAGGAAGGATATATGTTATTTAACTATGGTATTGAAGGCGTAAGCTATAATATGGTTGACGGAAAGCCAAAGTTTACGGATGTTATGACAAAAAATCCTGATGGATTAGATTTCTGGGCAGTTTGCAATAAATATAAGCTGGAGGTAGGACCGTATCTAAGAGATTATAAGGCTGTTCCTGAATTTACAAAGTTT
>CAZMQY010000136.1:0-3738 GCA_964568335.1 uncultured Clostridium sp. | reverse complement strand
AAGTGGACTAAAGCAGGAACTGATTATGTAATTCCACCAATAACTCTTACTCCTGAAGAAAATGAAAAGTATTCTAACATAATGGGAGATATTGATACCTACAGAGATGAAATGCTTTTAAAGTTTATCACTGGTAAAGAGCCTATAAGCAAGTTTGACAGCTACGTAGAACAGCTTAAGAAGATAGGAATTGAAGAGGTAATAAAGCTTCAACAAACAGCACTTGAAAGATATAACAACAGAAAAATTAAATAAAGAAATATGGAGTTTCGAAGAAGGTTTTGCCTTCTTCGGAACCTATCAGTCCTAAATGGACTTTAACGGGCAGTTTATGAGTGATAAGGAGAAAGCCCAGGCTGCCAAGTGTTTACGAGAAGGGAGAATAGTACTGTGGGAGAATTGCAGGCTAACAGTAAAATAAACAGCAAACAAAGTACCGGTATTTGGAGAAGGGTGAGTAAGGATTTTAAGCTTAATAAGTATGTGTATATGATGGCAATACCTATGATAGTTTATTTTATACTCTTTCACTATATTCCGATGTACGGTGTAACGATAGCTTTTAAAAATTTTAATCCTAGGCTTGGAATACTTGAAAGTCCTTGGGTAGGCTTTAAGCATTTCAAAACTTTTTTTCAGAGTATGTATTTTACTAGGACAGTTAAGAATACGGGATTGCTTAGTTTATATTCGCTTATGTGGGGTTTTCCTGCAGCGGTAATTCTAGCACTTCTATTAAATGAGATAAGATTTAATAAATTTAAGAGATGTATCCAAACTGTTACATATTTGCCCCACTTCATATCTTTAGTTGTAATATGCGGTATGATAATAGATTTTACTTCAACAGATGGATTAATCAACTCCATATTGGTAAATTTCGGAGTAGAGCCTGTAAATTGGCTTACAAAACCTGAGTGGTTTAGAACTATATATATTAGCTCTGGTGTCTGGCAGAGCATAGGTTGGGACAGTATTATTTACCTTGCCGCCCTTTCTGGAATCGATCCATCCTTATATGAAGCTGCCACTGTGGACGGTGCAGGCAGATGGAAACAGCTTTTGCATGTGACATTGCCAGGAATAGCGCCTACAATTGTAATAATGCTAATACTTAATATAGGTGGTCTTATGAGCGTAGGTTCAGAGAAAATTATTCTTTTATATAATCCAATGACATGGGAAACCTCGGATGTTATTTCCAGCTATGTATATAGAAAGGGTGTTCTCGGCTCTGATTATAGCTTTAGCACTGCCGTAGGACTTCTTGAATCCATGATTGGGTTTACTCTTTTACTTGCAGCGAATAAATTCAGTAAAAAGATTTCCGAAACAAGCTTATGGTGAGGTGATTTTATATGCTTATTAAAAGAAGTGCCGGAGAAAAGACCTTTGATATATTTAACGCAGTGCTCATGGTTATATTTATGATTGTTTGCGTATATCCACTTTTGTATGTATTATTTGCTTCCTTAAGCGACCCCTATAGATTAATGCAGCACAGGGGGCTTTTGCTAAAGCCGCTGGGTCTGACCCTTAACGGTTATTCCCTTGTGTTTAAAAACCCAAGCATTATATCTGGTTTTTTAAATACGCTTTTTTATGTTACAGTAGGCACCTCGTTAAACCTATTGCTAACTTGTATGTCTGCGTATGTTTTATCCAGAAAAAATTTGCTTTTTGGAAAGCCATTAATGCTAATGGTAACTATAACAATGTTTTTTAGCGGTGGTCTTATACCGTTTTATTTACAGATTCAAAGACTCGGGCTTATAGATAAAAGATGGGCAATTATATTGCCATCTGCTTTGTCAGTATGGAATCTAATAGTAATGAGAACAGCATTTAAAAGCATACCTGAAAGCCTTATAGAATCAGCCAAAATAGATGGCGCTAATGATTTTACAATACTATTTAAAATAGTAATTCCAGTTTCAAAGGCAACAATAGCAGTTATTGCCCTCTTTTGTGCAGTAGGACAGTGGAACTCATGGTTTAATGCAATGATTTTTCTTAGGGATAGAAGCAAATATCCGCTGCAGCTTATATTGCGTGAAATTTTAATTTCTAATGACACTAGAGAAATGATGAATCTTCCAAAGGGGTCAGCTCAATTTATTAAGGCCGATGCTTATAAAACCTTAATAAAATACAGCACAGTAATTGTTTCAACTATTCCAATACTATGTGTATATCCATTTTTGCAGAAATACTTTGTAAAAGGTGTCATGATAGGGTCTATAAAAGAGTAAAAAAGGAGACTGCAGCTTGAAAGAAGATAATAGACAAGGCTGAGGATATTAAAAAGTAAAGAATGGTGTATTTATTTTGCAAAAAAATATAATGCTTCAAATAATATCAAATAGCATTATTGTAATGAATTGTCTATTAATTATTCATGTGATATGATTACAAATAAGGGATTGTTTGTAGATTTAATTGCGGTGTAATGTACATAGGAGGGTTTATATTATAAATGGCTACAATAAAGGAAATAGCTGAAAAGGCTGGAGTCTCATTAGCTACAGTTTCAAGAGTGTTAAATTATGACGAGTCATTAAACGTATCGGATGCCACTAGAAAAAAGATTTTTGAAATTGCTCAAGAATTAGAATATGTTACAACAAAGGATAGAAAGAGCAAGAAGGCTGCATATCAAACTTGCATCGTTAAGGGATATTCAGAAAAGGAAGAACTTGAGGATACGTATTACCTATCAATCAGGCTTTCTATTGAAAAAGCTTTGAAAGAACAAAACATAGATTACGTGGTAATAAATAAGGATAAGCTTATAGATGAAAGATTAAAAACATCTGATGGAGTTTTAGCAGTTGGAGTTTTTTCAAGTGAAGAAATGCAAACTTTAAAAACTCTTAATAATAACCTAGTATTTGTAGATTGTGATCCAGATGATGAGGAGTTTGACTGTGTGGTAGTAAGCATGCGAAAGGTAGTTAAAAAAGTTCTGGATTATCTGTTTTCCCTCGGACATAAAGAAATTGGATATATTGGTGGTATAGATAGTTTTGATGGAGAAGAGGAAAGATATATAGATTATAGAGAACGCTGGTTTCGTGAGTACATGAAAGAAATGAGTACTATTAACGAAAATTTTATAAGGATAGGAAGTTTTACGCCTTCTAGCGGATATGAATTAATGAAGGAAATTTTAAATTCAGGAGAATTTCCTAAGGCGTTTTTTATAGCTAACGATTCAATGGCAATTGGTGCTTATAGAGCAATTATTGAGAAAGGTCTTGCTATACCTGAGGACATAAGCATTATAGGATGCAATGATATTTCAACTGCTCAATTCATAGCGACACCGCTCACTACTGTGAAAATTGACACTAATTTTATTGGAGAAACTGCAGTTGAGCTTTTAACAGAAAGAATTAAGACAGGAAGAAAAGTAAGCAAAAAGGTTGTACTGCCTACCACTCTTGTAGTTAGAGAGAGCTGCAAAAATATTATTTCATGACTCTAATTTTAGGCTATGATTAAGGGAAATGTTGAAATTCCGCATCATAGAACATGCTGGTTTCAACATAAACCTTAAAGTAAGATTCAGTTCTAAAGCGGTGTAGAAGTAAGCAGGGGAGTTGCATCGTAGAAAGCATTGAGCTAGCAGTTACAAGACTTAACTTCTTTTAGCTTAATCTACGTTAAGAATCCAACATTGTTTAAGCGAAGTGAGTTTGTTGGATTTAGTAGATTAAGATAAAAGAAGTTTTAGTC
>CAZMQY010000135.1:0-9228 GCA_964568335.1 uncultured Clostridium sp. | reverse complement strand
AGTATGAGTTTATACAGTTAATACTGCTTAAATAGCCCTTAAACTCATAGGCATTTACATATAGAGTATCAAGCTTTTTATAAATGGCTTCCTTAATAGAGGAATAATAACCTGTTTTAATGCACTCAACTATTAAATTAATAAGTATCTTCTTTTTCATTATAAACATTTCCATGCAAATGTTATTTTCATCCTCTGTGCCAATATTGTGGCCAACACTCAATACATTATTGTTGCTGTCTAAGTTTAATGCACTACAGCCTATGAAGTTAATTCTGCCATCCTTAACCTTTTTATATATTACTGTTATATCAGCACCTGAAGCTTCATGATATTCTGCAGCTGCCTTGTAATCTATATTGCAAACCATATTTGATGAGGACAATATGGCATAATTCTCTTTGCTCTTATAAAAATATTCTATATTGTTCTTTAAGGTTTCTATTTCGTTCATGTATATATTTGAATAACCAAAGTTAAATATGAATAGTCCGTTCAGTTTTCTTGAAAGATCCCAGGGCTTTCCTGAACCAAGGTGGTCCATTAAGGAACGAGTCTTTCCATCAGTAAAAATTCCTATGTTGCTTAAGCCCGCATTAACCATATTGGAAAGCACAAAGTCTATTATTCTGTATCTTCCACCGAAAGGGATAGAAGCCAGCGGCCTATTTCTTGTAAGCCTTTTTATTAATTCATCATTTTCATTTAGCATTAATATTCCCATGTAATCTTTAAGCATATCTATCAGCTCCCATCCTCTTTATAGTTTTGTATTTACATCTATTACAGAACCTTCACTTATAACAGTTATATCAGTGTTATCTCCAACCTGCGTAAGTTCATCTATAATAACATCACTGCCAACTATAGCTTTTACAACTGCTGTATTTGCTTTTATCTTAGTATTCGGCATTATTACGGAATCAACAACTCTAGCTCCTGCCCCAACATGTACACCGGAAAACAGCACAGAATTTACAACTTCACCTAAGATTTCGCAGCCGTCAGTTATAAGGGAGTTTTTAACCACTGCAGCCTCACCAATGTATTGTGGTGGCATGGTAGGGCTGACAGAATATATTTTCCAATCTTTATGGTGAATATTTAATTCATTATTTTCATCAAGTAAATCCATATTTGCTTGCCAGAGGCTTTCTATTGTACCTACATCCTTCCAATAGCCCTTGAAGGGATAGGCGAACATTCTTTTTCCAGCATTAAGCATGCTGGGAATTATATTTTTTCCAAAATCATTGCTTGAGCTTTGATCAGCTTCATCTTTAATTAAGAATTGTCTTAGCACGCTCCAATTAAATATGTAAACTCCCATTGAGGCAAGCTGACTCTTAGGATGCTTTGGCTTTTCTTCAAACTCATATATTTCATAATTATCTCTTGCATTCATAATTCCAAAACGGCTGGCTTCTTCAAGGGAAACTTTAATAACAGCTATTGTGGTATCTGCATCTTTATCCTTATGAAACTCAAGCATCTTGGAATAGTCCATCTTGTATATATGATCACCGGAGAGTATAAGTACATAATCAGGATCATACTTGTCAATAAAGTTGATATTTTGATATATAGCATTAGCTGTACCCTTATACCAGTCTCCGCCAGTTTCTCTCATGTATGGAGGAAGGATGCTTACACCACCATTGTTCCTGTCTAGATCCCAAGGGATACCAATACCGATATGTGAGTTTAAAGCAAAGGGACGATACTGAGTAAGAACTCCTACTGTATCTATACCTGAGTTAGAACAATTGCTAAGAGGGAAATCTATAATTTTGTACTTTCCTCCAAAGGGTACTGCGGGCTTAGCAATTGCTTTCGTAAGTACACCAAGCCTGCTACCCTGCCCCCCTGCCAGTATCATTGCTATCATTTCTTTTTTCTGCATTTTCTATGCCTCCTTTTTCTTTTTCCAGTCTATATTCAAATTCAGGTTTAATAAAAATAGTTGCTAAAGGTGGTATTGTGATTTCTATGTGATAGGGCTGGCTGTGCCAATTTTCAATTTCAGGCTTGATAATACCTTCGTTTAATTGATTTGATCCGCCATAAGCTTCACTGTCGCTATTAAATACCTCCTTATAATGTATAAAGTTTGGAACTCCAATCTTATAACTATGATAGACAGCAGGTGTAAAATTACAAATTATTATAATAAAATCTTTTTCTTTTTTTCCAAGCCTCATAAAGGATATTATGCTTTGCTCATAGTTTTGATGATCAATCCATTGAAAACCCGTATAATTATGGTCAAGCTCCCATAGTGAAGACTCTTTCTTATAAAATAAATTTAGTTCCGTAACATAATCCTGCATTGCTTTATGCATTGGATAGTCAAGAAGAAACCAATCCAAGCTGCTGTCAAACTTCCATTCAATGAATTGACCAAATTCTCCTCCCATGAATAGAAGCTTCTTGCCGGGGTGAGCTATCATATAACCATAAAAAAGTCTTAGGCTGGCAAATTTTTGCCAGTAATCGCCAGGCATTTTATTTAAGAGAGACTTTTTACCATGCACAACCTCATCATGGGATAATGGCAGCACAAAGTTTTCAGAAAAGGCATACATAAGGGAGAAGGTTATAAGGTTGTGATGCCACTTCCGGTGTATTGGGTCCATCTGCATATATTTCAGCATGTCATTCATCCAACCCATATTCCACTTGTAGTTAAATCCTAAGCCTCCTAAGTAGGCTGGGGTGGTAACCCCAGTAAAGGCGCTTGAGTCTTCTGCTATCATGAGCACATTAGGAAAATGCTTAAATACAGTTGAGTTCAGCTTTTTGAGAAAATCAATTGCTTCTAAATTTTCGCTGCCGCCAAACCTGTTTTTAATTTCTATGCCTTCCTTCTTTCCGTAATTAAGATAAAGCATGTTGGCAACTGCATCTACTCTTAACCCATCGATGTGATATTTATCAAACCAAAACAATGCATTGGCTATTAAGTATCTTCTAACCTGAGGCTTGCCTAAATCAAAATTTGCGGTGCCCCAATCGTAATTTTCACCTATTAATGGATTTTCATATTCATAAAGGCTTGTGCCATCAAATTTATATAGACCATGCTCATCCTTGCAAAAGTGTCCAGGAACCCAATCTAAAATTACACCAATATTATTTTGATGAAGCTTATCAACAAAATACATAAAATCTTCAGAATTACCGTATCTGCTTGTTAGTGAAAAATAACCTGTACTTTGATAGCCCCAGGAAGCATCGAGAGGATGCTCTGATATGGGAAGTAATTCCACATGGGTGTAGTTCATAGCGGTAATATGCTGCAGGAGCTTGTCAGCTATCTCTCTATAGTTCATGAAACTGTCATCTTTCCTTTTCCATGAACCAAGGTGAACCTCATAAATATTTATTGGTTTGTCATATAGTGAAGTTTGATTTCTCTCATTCAGCCATTGAATGTCTGACCATTTGTAGAAGTCTAATGTACTTATCACAGATGCAGTGTTAGGTCTAAGCTCTGAATAAAAAGCATATGGATCTGCTTTAAGAAATTTTTTATTATTTGAGGTTAATAACTCGTACTTATAGACATCTCCAGCAGTTAAGCCTGCTATAAAAAGCGTCCAAACACCTAGTTTTTTGTTCTTTTTCATTACATGCTGGTTTCCTGACCAGTTATTAAAGTCTCCAACAATTTTAACTTCTTTGGCATTGGGAGCCCAAAGAACAAATCTTACACCGGTTACTCCATTTGTAGTAGTCATATGACTTCCAAAAATATCGTAGCCCTTAAATGTTCGTATTTTTTTAAAATTTAATTTTACTTTTTTTATAATGTTTGACTTATGCATAAGCGCACTTCCTTTTGAGTTATATGAGAAAAGGCAGAACTGAAAATGTTCTGCCTTTTTAAATTAACCACTAATATTTTTGCATTTGCAATAATATTCAGTAAATCCTTCATACTTACATGGTACATTTTTTTCAATATTACGTCAATAAGCAGTAAAGGAGTGAAACGCTTTCAATTGTAAAATATTTAGCAATTACATATAATAACATTAGGACTGTGTAATAAGGAGTGATGAATTAAATGAGGTTGCTTATAACCAATGACGATGGAATAAATGCAAAAGGAATAAATGCTTTAGCAAAAGAGCTTGAAAAGGAGCATGAAGTAATTATAGCCGCACCGGACGACCAGAGAAGCGCTTGCGGTCATTCCATCACAATAACAAGACCTTTGATAATTAAGAATATTGAGCTTCAAGGAATAAAATCAAAGGCTTACTGCATTAATGGAACACCAGCTGACTGTGTAAGAATAGCAGTTGATAAGCTAGTAGGCGAGAAGATAGATATGGTTATATCGGGAATAAACAAAGGTGTTAATTTAGGTACGGATGTCATATACTCAGGAACAGTTTCTGCAGCAATAGAAGCAGCCATATATAAAATACCATCTATAGCAATTTCATCTGAGTTTCAAGGTGAGAATGAAAATTATGAAATTGCAGCTAAGACTGTATCAGACATAATAAAAAGAATACAAGGCAAGAGGATAAAGGATGATGTAGTTTTAAATATTAATGTACCTCTTATACCAGAGCATAAAATACAAGGAATTAAAGTATGCAAAATAGGCAGAAGAACCTATAATAATTGCTTTATAGAGAGCAAGGATGAGCAGGGGAATATAGTTTACGACATAATCGGTACTGTAAATGATGCTTATGATGAGGATACGGACGTTGATTATTTTAAGCAAGGTTATATAACTTTAACTCCGCTGCATTATGATTTGACTAACTTTAAAATTTTAAATGAAGTTGAAGGTTGGATTTAGGAATAATATAAAAGCCTTTGGAATAAAATATTTATGAATTCGGTTATAATATGATTGATACAATTATTTAACATTTTAAATCCTGCATAAAACTTTACATTTTGCATGTAAGTTGGTAAAATGTAATTAGTGTTAATGAATAATTAATTTTAGGAGGAATGAAAACTATGAAAAAATATGTTTGTATAGCTTGCGGGTACATATATGATCCAGAAATAGGTGATCCAGATAACGGTGTAGATCCTGGAACATCATGGGAAAGTGTCCCAGAAGATTGGTTATGCCCACTATGCGGAGTAGGTAAGGATCAATTTGAAGAAGTTGAATAAAGATAAAAATTAAAGATGGCAGATGCCATCTTTTTTATTTATACATGAGGATTTTTTACATCCATAACTCTTTTGATTTCATAGTTATTTGTTCCCCATACTCCTAGGATTATAAGAATAGAGCCTATAAGGTGGTAGTAGTGAAAGGGTTCCTTTAAAACAACAACGCCTGCAATTATTGATACGATAGTTGCTAAGTTTGAAACTACTGCTGATTTAGAGGCTTCAAGCTTAGAAAGTGTAAAGTTTATTAGAAAGTAGGCAACTATAGATGATAATATTCCAAGGTATCCTATTGAAATTAGGAAATTGGTGTTTTTTAAGGGAGCAAAATAATTTTTAATATTATTATTTAAAGCATGGTTAACTAGTGATATACCATTAAAAAATACCGCCCCAAGTACCATCATTGAATAGGTAAGCTCCATAGGAGTAAAATCTGCAGATAGCTTTCTTGAGATAATAGTAAAGGTAGCAGCAGACATAACTGCACCTAATAAAAGTATTATTCCAAAGAGATTTCCACTGTTAGAGCCTGAACTTCCCATGACTCCTATCAGCATAACTCCAAGAACGGACATCATTATAAAGAAAAGCTGAAGTGCCGATGGTTTTTCCTTCAAGAAATATGCTGATAAAACAACCACACCTATTGGTATTAAAGCTATCATAAGTCCGGCTATTGATGAAGAGGAATATTTAATACCATAGGTCTCAAATATAAAATAGATTATTGGCTCCATAAGACCTAGAAGAAAAAGGCCTCTAATATTCTTGCCTTTGTAATTTACTTTAATAATTTTTAAGACAATAAGTATAGACATTATTAGGAAAGCGATTAAAAATCTAAAGGATAAGAGTTCAAATGTTCCTGAAGAATTTAAAGCCATTTTAGAAAATAAAAAACTTAATCCGAATATTGCAGCTGCTCCTATACCTGATAGGATAGGAAGAAAATTATGATTATTGCTCATGAAAACCTCCAAGATTGATATTAGTCTAGATAAATTCTATAACAATCCTGAAGGTTTTTCAACTTGTTAGTACCTTGTAATGAAAGCATTCACGTTATGGTTTAGGAACAACTTTTATTCAATCATATGAATAATTGCATATCGGAATCTAATGCATCTTTTAAGTATTCCTTAGCCTCAATTATCTCAAGTTCAGGTATAAATTCTTCCTTTTTAAAACCCATAACATCTACAGATAGCTTGCAGCCATAGAATTTAACACCTTTCTTTCTAGCCCCTTTTAAAAATGCAGTAAGGCTAGGAGCTTCCTCATCCTTCATCATCGCCTTAAGCATCTCTTTACCAAGACCGCTAAAGTTCATATTGGAAAGGGGTAAATCCTCAGGGCCCTTGGGAGTCATAATTCCAAGCATTTTCTTATATAGATTTTTATCCTCTAAAACAGAAACCTCAGGGTCTCTAACTAAAAAAAGTCCCCAAAAGGCAAAGAACATTGATACATCTGCACCCAGCTCTTTAGCTGTATTGGCTAGAATTAATGCTGCAAGAGCCTTGTCATATTCTCCGCTGAATAATAATAGATTAATCTTTTTATCCAAGGTTTTTTAGCCTCCTATACAATAAACATAGATTTCTAGCCTTAGTTTAAGCCTAATATAAACTTTTATTCAGAAAATAAAAATACCCTCCTTGATGAGGAAGGCATTAAGTTTAAGGTTTAGTATACTTGCGATTAATATATTCCTTTTTTCTTACTATATAGTTCAATGTCTTAATAAGATAATCTATTTCATATTTATCGTTATAAAGGCTAAAGCTTAGCCTAACCATTCCAGGACGCTTTTCTTTGGTGAGATTTAAATAATTTTTAACCTCTTCATCTGTAATGTTTAAAAGCTTTTGAGCATAAGGTTGAGCACAAAAACATCCAGTCCTTACTGCTATGCCTGCTTCTAAGGATAGTGCTTCAGCTACTGTATTATGATGAATTCCTTTAATATTGAAAGGAACTATGCCAACTCTGTTTTTAAAGTCTTCAGTATCTCCATAAAGTTCAATATCTTTAATGCTCCTTAACCTTTTTACCGCATATCGAGCTAGGTCTCTTTCGTACATATCAATGTTCTTCATTCCAATTTTCTTTAGAGTCCTTATTGCCGAGGTTAAGGCAACTACACCCATAACGTTTGGGGTACCTGCTTCCTCTTTATCTGGAGGTTCGTTCCAAATTATATAATCATGAGTTACAATTTCCACAGTGCCTCCACCCTTATAATCAGGTGCCCCATCCCTAAAGGTATCCTTTGGACCTATAAGTACGCCGACTCCAAAGGGTGCATACATTTTATGGCCGGAAAAAACCAAAAAATCTATATGTTCTGGCGAATTTATAGGCTTCATATCTATGGGTACGTGAGGGACAAGTTGGGCTCCATCTACTAATATTTTTGAATTGTATTCATGAGTAATTTTTGCTAGTTCGTGAATAGGATTAATAAAGCCGGTTACATTTGAAGCTCCTGAAACAGTAACTAGTTTGACACAGCCGTTATATTTTTTTAGCTTTTCCTCTAGGTTTTTTATTGATAACCTTCCGCATTCATCAAGCTCTATATAGTCAACGCAATATTTTTCTCTCCAAGGAAGATCGTTTGAGTGATGTTCCATATCAGTTGAAAGAATAACACATTTACCTACATTTTCGCAAAGCTTGAAGCTTAATTTATTTATACCTTCTGTAGTGTTTTTAACGTAAATAACAGTATCGTTTTTTACATCTCCATTAACGAAATTTAGTACGGCTTCTCTTGAACTTTCATAGATATTGGAGGAAACCTGAGACTTATAGCCCTTTCCTCTGTGTATTGAAGAGTACCAGGGAGCAAAATTGTTTATATCTGATAGAACAGAGAGAAAGGGTGGAGTGGTGGCGGCATTATCAAAATTGACATATGGAACATAAGTGCCGCCGTTAATAGGAACTTTAGTGTTTACACCAACGATTAGATTTCTATAGGGTGATTCCTGAAATTCATAATTCATATACTTCACCTGCGCATTACTATTTTGTATTAGTATATGAACTGTTAATTTTGTTGTGATTTTAACAAAGATTTTTTGTTGCTTCGCTTAGTACTTTAGCTATGCTGTCATTTATCACTAAATTAGCCGATCTATCATAAGCTGTAGAGGATCTGTTAATAAGGACTAATTTATTTCCTCTATAATATTGAATTAACCCGGCGGCGGGGTATACCACTAAGGAAGTACCTCCTACTATGAGCATATCGGCTTGTTGAATATAAGCTATAGCCTTTTTAAATACATCCATATCTAAATTTTCCTCGTATAAGGTCACATCTGGTCTTATGATACCATCACAGACCTGGCATCTTGGTACTATTGATGCGCTGTTTAACACATGATCCAAGGAGTATTCCTTTTTGCATTTCATGCAATAGTTTCTATTCACAGAGCCATGAAGCTCAAGTACATTCTTTGACCCGGCAAGCTGATGAAGACCATCGATATTTTGAGTGATTACAGCTTTGAGTTTTCCCATTCTTTCAAGCTCAGCAAGAGCATAATGTGCAGCATTGGGTCTAGAATCCTTATATATCATTTTACTTTTATAAAAATCAAAGAAATCTTCGGGATGATTTATAAAAAAAGAATGGCTTAATATTGTCTCAGGATTGCAGGAATAATTACTTTTAGTTTTATATAGACCAATATCAGAACGAAAGTCAGGAATAGAGCTTTCGGTGGAAACTCCTGCACCACCAAAGAAAACTATGTTATTGCTGCTCTCTATTATTTTACTTAATTGAATATAATTCATGCTAATCAACTCCTTATACATATTATACATCCACTTTAATGTAATATGAGAGTTAAAATTTATGAAAAAATAAGATAAATATTAAGAGATGAAAACATACTTGTGGCTCATTGGCATAGTTTTTGTGTTCTGGATTAGTTTTCTAATAAAAAAAAGTTGACAACAGAAAAATAAAATGATAAACTTAAGAAGTTGTCAGAGGACAGCAAATTGGTCTTTGAAAATTAAACAGAGAATAAGGTAAATGACCAGCAATTCTTT
>CAZMQY010000134.1:0-9364 GCA_964568335.1 uncultured Clostridium sp. | reverse complement strand
TTTTTTCGTCATATGTCCAGATAGAATCCGGTTCGTTGGGGATACCATATCCCAACAGCTTAACACCTATATCTGACTGTTCAAAGTCAAACCAACGCATATAATCAGCAGGATTTTTACATTTGTCAGTCAGTATAACTCTGGAACCCAGAGCACTTTTAGGACTGTAAGTAGCTTGTTTTATTGCGGGATCCTTTACATTATAATGTACATAACGCATTTCTTCTGGATATTTATCCCCCATTAACTTCATCCATTTATCGGAGATGTAGTAGCCCGGTTGGAACCAAGGTCCTATATAACCGGCATAACGCTGGTCAACACCCTTTTCGCCCCATGCTTCAACAGGCGTCATAAAGCCCTCAGGGTCCAAAAGTCCCTCTCTGTTCAATTGGTTCAACCAGCTTATTAACTTCATTCCTTTTTCACTGTTCATCCAATGTACAACATTATTAGAAGAATCGATATCCCAGCCCTGCTTTAATCCAAACATACCACCAACCCAGCTGATAAAGGAAGGTGTAATGCTTGAGGATTTAGTATCGTAAAAAGAGATTCCATAGGTCTTTTTACCCGATGGGGTGGTTGGATGCTTTGCTACCATTTGTTTTAATGCGTTAAGATATTTGTCAGGAGTGGAAATATCAGGTGAACCTATTTCCTGGTACCAGTCTAAACGCAGCATAGGCGCATTATCTGCACATGGTATTGTTAAATCTAAATCAGCATTGGTTGCTTGTACTAAAAGCTGATACAGTTTATTGTCATCACTGCGCAGCATAGGAGTGTATCTTTCATATCGTTTTTTTAGATCTGTAGTTTTATCCACTAGCTCGTCCAAAGGAAGGGCCTTTTTCATATTGATAAATTTTTGTGCCTGTGCACCATTCAAATACATTATACATTCCGGATAATCATTAGATGATAGCATCAAATTAAGACGCTCGTCAGGATTAGTATCATAGACAATGATATTTAAATCTACATTAAAGTTTTTCAGCAGATATGCCCTCATTTTTTCATTGTACTTTTTGGCTTCGTCAGGGCTGTATTGCGACGCAGAAAATACATTAATTTTAATAGTTTCTTTTGGCATTTCCCAACCATAAGCATTGACTTTTCCTGTAGTTTCTGTCCTTTTCGAATTGACCTTGATTTCTCCACTCTTACGACAAGCGGATAAAGTGCCAGTTAACATGAAAGCCATTAATAGTACTGCAATTGACTTTTTCATTTTGATCATAATTATTCAAACAAAACCGTAAAATTTTATATTTTTTTACCAAAATCACTTGACATAGTTGGTAGAATTTGCAGCCTCGCATAATGAAACTAATTACCATTTGTGAGATGTTATTATGTTAGGTTACTGGCGTTATCATTCAGACTATCAAAATTTTCTTATATCAAAAGCAAACCTGGACTCACTTCACCCTTTTGTTCCTAAGCCTCGCCAAAAGCTTGGAAAGAACCAGAAACTTCCTCCAAGACGCCCTGGTATTTTTGATACACAGCTTTATATAGGACTATCTAATAGTGAATATTTCACAATCATTAATAGCATTATGTGCCACAAGTCCCGCTTCAATAGCCTCAAAACCTGCCTCCCCACCTGCATTAGGCTGCTGACCAGTACTTAATGCATATATAAAATCGTCAAGTATGTACTTGTCTCCACCACCATGACCTTCTCCTGATTGTAGATTCTCAAAGGTTATTTTTTCTTTTCTATCATACATTCCATGCCTTAGTTCCACAGTAATAATATCGTTTACATCATCAAGCTTTAACTTTCCTTTTGTACCTATAAATATGTATTCTCTATTATCATCTGGGGTATAATGACACTCCAAATAACTTACCTTTACACCGTTTTCATATTCCAAAAGAACTTGATGGTTGTCTAATACATCTACTTCCTCTCTAAATACGCACTGATTCCTCCATTGGTTATACAGCACTTCAGTCTGATTCCCATCAACTTTCTTCCAATTAATATTTCTGTCCACAATTGCTTCACTACATTTATTTTTATCTTCACAATTTTGACAAACAAGATCATTTGGTTTATTGCCGCCAAAGAAATCCTGGCTACCAAAGGCTGCAATTCTCTTTATCTTTGAATTTACTACCCAGTTAATTACATCAAAGTCATGGCTTCCTTTTTGGAGCAGAAGTCCTCCTGTATTCTTCATCGTTCCATGCCAATCATGGAAATACCAGTCACTTCCGGCACCTACTGAATGAAGCACCCATCCGGTTTTAAGTTCTCCTATTAGTCCGCTTTCTATTAATTCTTTCATTTTTTGGTAGGCTTTATTATACCTTAATACAAAACCTATTAACAATGTTTTGCCGCTTTTATCTCTCGCCTCAAGTACTCTTTTTCCACCTTCGACAGTTATTGCAATTGGTTTTTCAAGGAATAAATGTTTCCCAGCCTCGAAAGTTGCAATCGCTTGCTCTTCATGTGCATAATCAGGACTTGCTATAATAACCCCATCTATATCATCCCTATTTAGCAAATCCTTATAATTCAAATACTTGTCCCACTTCTTGTCATATACGCTACAAATTTGATCCATACTATGCTGACTAACATCTGAAACTGCAACTATTTCTAATTCCTTCCGTTTAAGAACTTCATTAACAAGAAATATAGTTCTCATACCTGCTCCAATAATTCCTATTTGAAACGTTTTCATAAATAATTTCCTCCTTTCTATGTTTATCTTTATTTAATTCTATATCTTTTTACATAAAAATACTTTACCAAAAGAGACGTTTTTTTTATCCTTTTAGCCATTAAATGTATATTTTTAATACTGCTGATATATACTTGCCCATAGGATATACATACAAAACCCCTTTGCCTATTATTCAAGTCAAAGGGGTTTATATATTATTTTCTTAAACCTTAAATCTCTGTATCCATCACCGCATAGATGTCTAATTCAACCATAGATGCAAAGCCGCCCTTTCCTTCGTTGGCCTGCAACCTTACTTTTGCTGCAGCAGTTGGCTTTTCTAAAATTATAGTTTTTACTTTTCCATCATCTTCCCATTTGCCTTCTGCAACCTTTGTTTCAGCATCATTTGAATCTATACAATATACTTCATAAGAGGTTATTACTCCATTAGCACCTATTCCTCTTAATTTGCAAATAAGCTTGCTTACATTGTATGTGCAGCCTAAATCAGCAATAATACTTTGCGGCAATACTGCACTCTTATTCCATGGGGTATGCCAATGCGTATTAGGTTTCCTGTCAAATACACTGGCTGCGCTTCCATCTCCTGTTTCTGCTTGTTCTGATGTTGCACTTGCTGCCATCTGATCTTTAGGTATTTGAAACTCAAATAAATTTCGATTACACTCTGATACCTCACTATTACTTGTAACAACTACATCAAAGTTTGCTCCTACTATTGTTCCTTTTTCTTGATGTATATCAATAGCACCCTCTACATTTGATATGAATTTTACTTTTGCAAGCACTCCGCTTCCACTTATTCCTTCTCTATCGCTTAAGTTGGTGTACGCAACTAAAAGCTTGCCGTTCTTTTCCTTACAAGCCGAAATCATATTTTTTGATATTTCTGAGGTTTCAAAGCCTAAGAATTTATATTTATTATTATCCACATTGATAATACTTTCAAAGGCATATAAATCTACAACATTTTCTCCAATAATATAAGCAGTAAATTCCTCATTTGCTTTGACATTAGACTTATTGTATTTAAGTTTTAAATCCCCTCTTACTATATCTACATGTTTTGATTTTATTTTAGGTTCAATTAAACCTGCAGTATATGCAACATCATATATGCCAACAACACCGTCTTTATTAGTATCTGCTTTAGAGACATAGGACCAATCATTATCTCCATCCTTAGCTCCGTAATATTGCAGTACAAAGTTTAAATCTGCCATATCTACTTTTCCGTCTCCAGTATAATCACTAGCTACCTTACCATTGCTTCCTGAAGCTTTTAATATGTTGATTTGTACAACAGAAGCACCAGGGAAGTCTGGAGTAGAACATTCGAGTGCTTCCAGCCTTATGCTCTTTACTTTTGAGTTGTTTAAGTTTATAGTTTTTGGTTTACCGTCGTCAATCCAAGTGCCCTCACTTATGAATTTAACAAATCTTCTTCCATCTTCACTTATATATAGATTATATTTTGTTATTACAGCTCTTTCATTTTCTCCTCTTGGAAAATATATTATTTTTTCTACATCATAAATTTTAGAAATATCTATAGTAATACTTTGAGGAAGCTTCTCAAATCTATAATTTGAAATCCAATTTGTAGATTTCTCTCCATCTACTGCTTGATCCGCACTGCGGCTATCTCCTAAGCAGCTTGTACTATATGCTGAAAGCTCTTCTAAAGGAATTGCACCTTTCATTTTATCCTCAAGTGTTTCTCCAACTATCTCTTCACTCCATAAGCTGCTTCCTGATGCATTAACCGCTCTAATTTTATATTTATGAGTTGAAAGAAAGTCTAAATCGCTATGAATAAATGAATCTGTAAGATAAGCATAAACTATGCCATCAGCCTCTACTTCATAAAAATCTGCATTATTTACACTGTTCCATTCTAGCTTCAATTTAGTATCTTCTGCTTCTGCAATCCTAAAATTCAGTGGAGTTTCCGGAACCAGTATGTCTATATTTTTTTCTTCAGTAATTTCAGAACTGAATTTGTCTAAACTTATATTAAATTCACTATGCAGTGGAACTGCTTTAGTCTTTATATAAAGCACACCATTCTGATCATCTTTATCATGATACCAGCAGCAGCATTTAGAATTTTCCCATTCCTCATAAGAGTAAACTTCATTAAAGCTTCCAATTGCTTCACCTTTTATAAACTTTACATTTTGCGGATTCACTGTAGTGTGTATTTTAAATTCATATTTTCTCGCAAAAGGCATTCCATCGTAGCTTCCCTTAGTTGCGCTAATAGTTACTGTTAACTCTTCATCATTTTCCGATGAAGTTATTATTGTCTTGGCAAATTTACCTTGTCTATGAAGAGTAGTGTGTCCATCATCTTCATATAGCTCAAAGGTTGTTGTTCCGCTAGGATAAATTTCAATGGTCATTGGATATTGTTCGTTAGTGCTATATTGATCTTCATATAAATTCTCAGGATTCATTGGTATTATAGCACCGGCTCTTACGAACACTGGAAGGGTATCCAATGGTGCAATATAATTATTAATAACCTTACCGCCTTTATATTGCTTTCCTGTCCAATAATCAATCCAAGTGCCCTTTGGCAGGTATATTTCATTTCTAACTTCTTTATCTTCATATATAGGTGCTACAAGGAACCATTCTCCACACATAAACTGATATTGAGTATTCTTTGTTTTTGCAAAGTTATCCTTAGGGAATTCTAATACCATACCTCTAACAATCGGCACACCGGTCTCATAAGATTCATTTGCATAAGAATAAATATATGGCATTAATCTTTGTCTAAGCTTTAAATATTTTCTGTTTATACTTGTATATGGTTCACCCCATATCCATGGCTGCTTATCCTTTTCAGCCCAACCAGACATATTTATCATTATTGGTGTGAATGTTTTCCACTGTAAATCTCTAACTTGAGTCTTAGCGGAACCTCCAAAAATTCCATCAATATCACTTCCAATATAAGTTATACCTGATAATCCCGCTCCGATATAAGATGGAATATGGAATCTGATATACTCCCAATTTCCGCTTTGATCTCCTGTCCAAACTCCAGAGTATCTTTGTGTTCCGGCCCAACCGCATACGGACCATACATAACCTCTTTCAGAGTAAGAGCCATTGGAATCTTCTTTTGATGAACTGTTTTCAATGCCATCAAAAGCAGTTTTTGACGCATTAAAGGCAAATTCATACCCTGGGCCTACCCAAGCTACATCAAGCTTACATAACCTGCTGCCTAAAACTCCAACTTCATGAGCTATTTTTTCAACTCCATTTTCAGTCCATAATCCGACTCTGAATCCATATTTATCCCAACATTCTTTGACAACAAAATCTAAGTCTTTATAACCGCATCCATAACCGTCATTAGGTAGTATCCATGAACCTGGCATATCATAATCCCTATATGTCTTAGCAATTTTTAATACGTCTATAGTTGTTTCTTTATTTGGTTTATTATGTGTTCCACTGTATGTTGTATTGCTTGTATTATAGCAATCTGCATCTCCAAGTCCAAATCCCCATCTTGGTATTAGAGTAGGTCTTCCTGTTATTTCTGTGTAATTATTAAGTATTTGCTTTAATGAAGGACCGTAAAAATAAAAAAAGTCAAATCTATTTTCATTGTGGCTCATTACAGCAGTTTCATGAAATTCATATAAGCCAGTTGAAAAAGTGTTTCTAAAAGCTCCATATCCTGCTGTACTTATATAAAAAGGAGCTGGATTTGATACAGAACCATCATTCCAATGACTAATTACATTTTCTATGTGGATTTTTTTATTTTTATGTGAGAAGTAACCATTTTGCACCCCTCCACCATAGAAATATTCATCCTCTTTTGTTTTTAAAGTTTGCTTTGTAGTTTTTTCAGAGTATTGTAATGGTATATCTTCTTCCCAAATAGGTGTTATATCTCTAAAGTCATACATAGCAAATTTTAATTGATCCTTATATGCACGGATAACACATTTATCACTTTTTATTTTGAAATAGGTTCCATTATCTACTAATTCAATATTTATTTGTGTGAAGCTATCTTTTGCTATTAGTTTTCCTTCAGTGGGATCTTTAAATTCACCTGTTGAGTCCATCCATATTCTTATAATATCAGGTTTATAAAATATTATTTTTATTTCACCGGATTCAGACTTTAAATGAACTGTATTTTCTTTCTTCTCGATATCATTTATTTTTGTAAGTGTATGAAAGCTAATGTTTTCTTTAATCGTTTCCATATCATGGCCTCCTAAGTTATTTAGTTAAATATTGGATTTCTTTATAAAATCAAACAATAGTTTAATCTTATTTTAAAATCTTACAGTCAATTAGTATTTAGCAATTCGGTCTTAAATTTTGATTATATGGACAACATTCAAAGTATTATATAATTTATACATATTTTGTGTCTTCTTTTTAATTTATAAAATTACACAAAAATAAATAAATATACAATATACGTGAAATTTTATAAAGTTAATTATACCCATAGGTAATTGTCTTTATAAATCTATAGTATTATCTATCATCCTATGTATATTATCATTTTTACAGCTATGTATATTTATAAATTTGCAATAAAACGAATGGAAAATTGCTAAAATTTCATGTAGACAACCCCCTTTATATGCTGTACAATAAAACTCGTTTATATGTTCTAAACCCCCATGCAACCGAGGGCTAAAAACATTTTGTATTTTATAAACACAAACAAATTTCAGCAAATAAAAACAGATACAAAAGGCAGAAATACTCAATAAGTTTTTCTGTGCTGGAGTAAAATACAAAAGGGGGAGTTAATATGGCTGTACATTTAGTAGGTATGCCTATATTTTACGGATCAGATAGATTCGGAACAAATTTTGGTCCAGAGAAGTTCAGAGAGATGGACATTCTATCGGCCCTAAAGGAGCTTGGATATGACGTAAGGGATCTTGGAGACATCGAGGTTGCAGATGTATCAGAACAAGATAAGTACAAGTATCATGAAAAGATGAAGTATTATAATGCTATCATTGATGCTAATACCAAGCTTGCATTTAAAGTTTATGAATCCATATCAAAAGGAAACTTTCCTGTCACCTTAGGCGGAGACCACAGCCTTGGTATGGGAAGTATTGCAGGAGTTAGCAAGCACATCAAAAATCTTGGTGTGATTTGGATAGATGCTCATGGTGATATAAACACAGAAGAAACTACCTTTTCCGGAAACGTACATGGAATGCCTTTAGCAGCTTCTATGGGATACGGTCCTGATAAGCTGGTAAACCTTTTTGAACACAGAGTTAAGGTTAAGGATGAAAATGTAGTTATAATTGCTGCAAGAGATTTAGACTCTGGCGAATTAGAGCTAATTAATAATTCCAATATGAAAGTCTTTACTATGGATATGGTAAAGGAGCTTGGAATTGACAGGGTTATTGAAGAAAGTATGGAATATCTAAGAGAAAAAGTGGATGCAATTCACGTTAGCTTTGATATAGATTCTGTAGATTCAATATATGTTCCTGGCACTGGCACTCCTGTTGGAGATGGACTTACTGTTGCGCAGGCTAAAAGAATTTTACAAGGCTTCGCTGCTTCAGGCATGATGTCTTCACTTGATTTTGTTGAACTAAATCCTGTGCTTGATAAAAATGAAGTTACAGCAAATATATGCATGGAGCTTTTGGTAAGCTTCTTTGAAAGCTTGAATATCTCATTTAATGAAGAATTAATGTTTGGTTAATTTATGGATGCCTCGTTGTTTGAGGCATCCTTTTTTATTTATAAATAGTAATTATAATTGAGTTTATAATATTATTATGGTATTGTGATTTTAAAGTTATATACTGGAGAAAAAAGGAGCATATATTATGGAAAGTATGGATAGAGAGTCCATAGCAGAAATGCTTAAGGAGCATAAAGATTATTTTCATACTGGAATAACAAAAGATGTGAGCTTTAGAATAAGGCAGCTTAAGAAGCTTAAAGCTGCTATAAAAAAATATGAAAAAGATATTCTAGATGCATTGCATAAGGATTTGAGAAAAAGTGAATTTGAAGCATACAGCACTGAGATTGGTTTTGTTTTAGACAGCATTGGATATATGATAAAAAATATTAAGAAATGGTCAAAACCTATTAAGGTAAAGGCACCAATATATCAGTATCCTTCAAAAGCTTATATCATGCACGAGCCCTATGGAACCGCTTTAATAATAGGACCTTTTAATTATCCCTTCCAGCTTGTAATTGAGCCTCTTATCGGCGCTATTGCTGCTGGAAACTGTTCCGTACTTAAGCCATCAGAAAGCACACCCACTGTTTCATCACTTTTAAAGAAGCTTATTGAAGAAACCTTTAGTAAGGAGTATATAAGAGTTATTGAAGGAGAAAGAGAAACCACCGCTTCTCTTATTAATTTACCCTTTAACTACATCTTTTTTACTGGCAGCGTTTCTGTTGGAAAAATTGTCATGGAAGCTGCAGCTAAAAATCTTGTGCCTGTAACTCTTGAGCTTGGCGGCAAAAGTCCAACTATAGTTGATAAGACAGCTAATTTAGATATAGCAGCGAAAAGAATTATGTGGGGCAAGCTTATTAATACAGGTCAGACCTGTATTGCACCAGATTATCTTCTAGTTCATAAGGATATTAAAGATCAG
>CAZMQY010000133.1:3565-9365 GCA_964568335.1 uncultured Clostridium sp. | reverse complement strand
TGCTCTCTCCTGTCAGCATGGATTCATCTACAGAAGTTATTCCTTCCACAACTTCTCCATCTACAGGCATCTTTTCCCCTGGTTTAACTACGATTATATCTCCTGCTTCAACTTCTTCTATAGGAATTTCTGTCTCTTTGCCATCTCTTATTATTATTGCTGTTTTAGGAGCAAGTCCCATAAGCTTCTTTATAGCTTCAGAGGTCTTGCCTTTAGTAACAGCCTCCAAATACTTGCCGAGAGTAATTAAGGTTATTATAACCGCAGCAGACTCAAAATACAAATCATATGCATAATCTACGTTTCCAGCAAAAATCTGCACTATAGCAAATATTCCATATAAGAAAGCTGCCGAAGTACCCATTGCAATTAGAGAATCCATATTAGGGCTTCTTCTAAATAAGGATTTAAAACCTACTGTAAAGAATCTGTAGCCTGCCGCCATCACAGGAAGCACTAATATTAATTGTATCATCCCAAAGTTTCTAGGATTTTTCATTGGATCTATTATATCAGGCAAATGGAATCCTGCAGACTCAAAGAACATGTGTCCCATTGTTATTATTAAGAGTGGAACTGAGAACACAGCTGATATAATAAACTTCTTCCATAATAGCTTTATTTCTTTCTCTTTCTTTTCCTTATCCGTATCTACAGTAGTCTCTTCTTCCGATGCCTTATATCCAGCCTTTTCTACTGCTTTCTTAATATCTGAAACTCTAACCTTTGAAGGCTCATAGCTGATATTTAACTTTTCTGTTGCATAATTTACATTAGATTCTATAACTCCATCCAGCTTTCTTGTAACTCTTTCAACTGCTTTTGCACAAGCTGCACAGGTCATTCCTTCTATCTTTAGTGTCTTTGCACTGGACTCAATAACAGCCTTATAGCCTGCCTTCTCAATAGCTGCTTGTATATCTGGTATTGATATCTTTGTTTCATCAAAGCTAATATTTAGTTTTTCAGTAGCAAAGTTTACATTCGCTTCAATAACTCCCTGAAGCTTCTTTGATGCTCTTTCAACTGCTTTTGCACAGGCAGCGCAGGTCATTCCTTCTATTTTAAGGCTCTTTTCCAAAGCTTATCCCTCCTATATTCTTTTTCACACATAATGATTATCAATAATTCTGCCTCATTTAATTATTTGTTTTTATTCTCTACTTTCTTGGGAAGATTGTTTGGCTTGTTCATACCACAGCAGTCGAGCTTTCCGTTGCCAAAAGACTTATCATTTGCCTCCTCTAATTTTTTCAAGAAATCCTTTATAAACTTAACCATGCTAGCAGCCCCTCCACCATCATTATTTCTGAATAATCTTTTCTAAAATATCTATTATCTCATCTATCTTTTCATCGCCCTTGTCATGCTTTACAGCATCCTTTACACAGTGGTGTATATGCTGCTTTAAGATAAGCATATTAGCTTTTTTCAGAAGAGCCTGCGCAGCTATAATTTGATTAGATATATCAACGCAGTATCTTTCATCTTCCATCATCTTTATAATTCCTTCTATTTGCCCTTTAGAAGTCTTTAACGCCATTAAGGCTTTATTCTTTTCATCATTCATATTATCCCTCCACATTTCCACTACCCCTATGGGGGGTATATTATTAGTGTAATACTCATAAATTATAATTGCAAGGGGTTTCTACAAATAATTATCCGCCTCCCACGGGGAGGGCTATAATCTGATAATATTATTTCTTTATATCATACATCTTTACTATTTGATCTGGATTTCCCTTCTCAAATACCCATCCGCTGCCTTCAAGCTTATTAACATCTAAGCCCGCTCTTACTAGCGGCTCTGCCCTTAATACAAATTTCATATCTGCATCATTTAATCCTAGTTTTTCTGTCCATATAACTATATTGCCTTCTCCAAGGGTTAGCTCATAAGCTTGCTGCTCTTTATTGTATTTTACAATTTTAGTATCTGCTTTTAACAATCTTCTAAAAGAATCCTCTGAACCATTGGAGGTTTGTTTTTTATCACTAACATTATATGGCTTTATTAAACGATTTGGCAATTCTTTTCCCATCTCATCTTTGCCCGCTGGTTCATATATCCATTCATTTTTATCAAGCTTATTAACATCAAGCCCAGCCTTAACAAGTGGATCAGCCAGCATTACCATTGCAAAGTCTGCTTCATTTGCTGACATGTCCTTGCTCCACTCAAACTTTTCTCCTGTTGGAAGTTCAAATCCCCAATGCTTAAGTGCTTCATGGAACCCTTTCTTTTCTGGATAAGTCTTCACAATTTCATTGAAAGCATTAAGAGCATTATCTGCTTCTTTGTTGCCTGTTACTGTTCTGCTGCATCCAGCGAAGGACACTACTAACGCCGTGGAAACAAGTAAAGCCGTTATCTTGTTTGTTCTTTTCATATAACTCAACTCCTTTATATTTTTGTTTATGTACAAATCTATAATAACTGAATCTTATGAAGACTGTATGAAGAAATATACGGTCTGAAATTTTTTTCATAATATTTCTAACAGATAATTGTTTTTATTAATTTCGGTTTTAAAAAAAGAGACAGATTATCTGTCTCTTTTTTACATAACTCTTCTTGCTGTTATGTAATCAGCTCTATTATAAGAAGATATTTTTATAACATCTCCTGTTCTCGGAGAGTGAATATACATGCCATTGCCTACATATATTCCCATATGGCTCGGACTTCCTCCTTTACCATAGAACACTAAGTCCCCTGGTTGAAGTTCATCCCTAGAAACAGCATAACCATTTTTAATCTGGTCATAGGTTGTTCTTCCTAGAGTTATTCCGAAATGCTTGTACACATATTGTGTAAAACCAGAGCAGTCAAAGCCAGCTGGTGTTGTTCCACCCCACAAATAAGGTGTACCTAGAAAGTTAGATGCATATGCTACTACAGCATTACTTGAAACAGAAGCAGCTCCTCTAGATGGAGTATACTTTGGCGTAGTCTGTCTAATAGATTCTATTTGCTTCAAAGTTTCATTCAGCCTGGTCTGTGAATCACTTACTGCTGATGCAAGCAGCGCTTCCTGACTCTCTGCCTCCTTAATTAATTTGCTTTGCTCATCTTTACTCAATTTAAGATTATCTAATTTTTTATTGTTTTCATCATCTAATGCAACCAATTTAATATTTTGTTCACTTAATTTTACTTTCTTATCGTTTAATTCTTGCTGTTTTAATCTTGTATTTGAAGTAACTTTTTTATCTAACTCTATAACGCTTCTTAAAGCTTCTATTCTTGAAAGAAAATCATTGAAGCCTTTGGCTTCAAGTATTATATCTAAATAACCATCAATACCATTTATGTACATGGCTCTCATTCTCTTATTAAATATGTCTTGTTCTTTTTTTAAATCTTCTTCAGCTTGTTTCAATTCTTTTTCTGCAGCTATATTTTCTTCCTTTATTTTTTTAATTTGTTTTTTATTTTCTTCAACTTGATGCATTACCTCTTCAATTTGATTATCAAGATTCTCTATCTTTTGTTCTATTTCAAACCTTTTATCCTGAGCTTTTTTAAGTTCGCTTTTATCTGCCTGCAGCTGCTGTCTTTGACTTTGTACCTGTTCAGATGTAGGCGCTGCTAAAACTGGGTTGCTTATTACTGCTAGCATTGTAAGTACTAATGTAAAAACTTTTAAACTATTTTTCATCACCTTGTCTCCCTATTATCGTCTTAAATTTTTAGTTAATACTATTTAAGTTTTCTCTTGGGTTCACTGCAATTACCGCAGCCACACCCGCCTAAGGCTTTCTTTTCAAATCTGCTATATACTATGTAAACCGCAAAGCCTAGAATTCCTATGGCAAATAGTATTTCCATAACTGCAAACTCACCTCCTTTTAAAATGAAATTTATTTTTAAACAGATTATATCACATTTTTATGTAGAACAGATGAAGATGGCATGTGGTAATTTAAACCAAGTACATAATCGAATTAAAAAAGCCAGATAAAACTTAATTTATCTGACTAAAATTTTTATGTGACCTTTTGAAACCAGGCACCTTACTAATGTATTTTTTTAATGCGCCAAAATACAGGACTATGAATTTCTATTTTAAAACACCTCTACAAGAACTTCCATAACTCCCCCGCATACCATTCCTTCAGATTCAGCTACATCACCAGTCATATCAACGTGTTCAATTAAAAAACCTTTATCCAGCATAAGTTCCCTTGCCTTTGTTATTACTCCAGCCTCACTACAGCCTCCACCTATACTTCCAACTGTCCGTCCATCCAAGTAAGCCACCATTTTTGCACCTGCTTTTCTAGGAACTGATCCCTTTGATGACAATATAGTTATGAGCGCCTTAGGCATTGATGATTTTTCAAATACCTTCTCTGCTACTTCCATATCAAATTCAGGTAGTGTAAACCTTTCACCTGATTTATGATTGATGCCCTTATTTTTATAACTTATAAGTTCAGCTATTATAGAAATAGCTATTTCATCAGGTGTAATTGCACCTATATCAAGACCAATAGGGGAATTAACTAAAGCAAGCTTATCCCTTGAAAAGCCTTCTTCTAATAATTCTTCCATCATAGCCTTTACTCTGCGCTTTGAACCAATCATGCCTATATAACTAAGCTCATGCTTTAAAGCCTCTCGCAAAACAACTCCATCATGCCTGTGACCTCTTGTAACAATAACAACATAATCAGATTTTTTAAAATTTATTATATTAAAGGACTTCTCGAAGTTCTCACAGATAACCCTTTCTGCTTCAGGAAAACGTCCTGAGTTTGCAAAAAATGGCCTATCATCTATGATATTAACAGAAAACCCTACCCTTGCTGCAAATTCTGACAGTGGCTTTGCTATGTGTCCGCCTCCAAAGATAATCACTCTTGGCTTAGGTATGAATGGTTCTATTAAAAGAAGCTTATTATTTTCTATGTTAACAGTTTGAAGCTTTCCACTTTCCAATGAAAAACAAATCTGTTGATATATATCATCACTAAGGGGCAGAATCCTTTTTTCTATATCTTCCTTTGTTAAAAGAACTTTATCTGCAATAGAACCATTTCTATTGCTATGTAAATCAAGATAGGTTAGCATTACACATTCATTTCCAGCTTTTATTTTTTTTAATAATAATTCGTATAAGCTTTCCTGCATATTATCACCTTTTTTATGCTAATATTTTTCAAATAATAAATATAGTTGTTTTGTTTTCTCTTTAAAAAATTAATAAATTTAAAGCCCTATGATTTGCTGAGGATCATAGGGACTTTTGTGGGCTCTGTACTGTACTTTATTATTATATTATATTTTATTCTTACCTGTATTTTTATTTTTATTAATTTTGGTGTATAGTATTGTAAAATTATTAATTAGTCAACTAATGCTACAACTTCAATTTCTACTATAGCATCCTTAGGAAGCTTAGCAGCTTGCACACAAGATCTTGCTGGTGCGTTTGCTGTGAAATATGTTGCATATACTTCATTCATTGCTGCAAAATCATTCATATCTCTTAGAAATACTAATGTTTTAACTACCTTGTCCAAGGAAGTTCCTGCTTCTTTTAATATTGCCTTAACATTTTCTAAGGATTGAGCAGTAGCTTCTTTTATATCGCTAACTAATTCTCCATTAGCAGGGTTTATTGGAAGCTGTCCTGATGTATATACAAAGTGACCTGCTCTTATAGCTTGTGAGTATGGTCCTATTGCACCAGGTGCTCCTGTAGTACTTATAACTTGTTTTTCCATAATTTTCCTCCTGTATAAATGTAATATATATTTAGAACCTACCCTTCTCAACAATGGGAATCCT